>JAOUKV010000002.1 GCA_029882355.1 Gammaproteobacteria bacterium
TGGTGTTCGGGTTGTCATGCCAATGGCATTGCCCGGTAGCTACGAACGGAACTGATAACCGCTGAAAGCATCTAAGCGGGAAGCAGGCCTCAAGATGAGTTCTCACTAGATCTTTAAGATCTCTGTAGGTCCGTCGAAGACTACGACGTTGATAGGCAGGGTGTTGAAGCGCAGTAATGTGTGAAGCTAACCTGTACTAATTGACCGTGAGGCTTGACCATATAACCCCAAGCAGTTTGCTATAGCAGCGCTTAGGAATATGAAGTGTGTAACACTAGAATGTAATAGCAACAATATGTATTTGGCTTTCCAGTTTCGGATATTTTGCAGCAGTAAGCAGAATGCCCAACCAGTTTGTCTGGCGGCAATAGCAAGTTGGAACCACCTGATCCCATCTCGAACTCAGAAGTGAAACAGCTTAGCGCCGATGGTAGTGTGGGGTCTCCCCATGTGAGAGTAGGACACCGCCAGGCTTTAATACCAAAAAACCCGATCAGAAATGTTCGGGTTTTTTTTTGTCTTTAAATCGCCTTTGTAAAACTATTGGTCACCATAAAGAATTGATCAGAAAATAATTGACAATATTTACATGCTTATAAGTTCTATGGGTATGTTTTTTGTTAACATCTGCTCCATGATTGCATACCCAGATATTGACCCTGTTGCACTTGCCCTTGGATCTATAAAGATTCATTGGTATGGACTTATGTATTTAATTGGTTTTATTGCTGCCTGGCGACTTGGGCTCCATAGAGCTAAGCGCCCTGATATAAATTGGACGTCAAAACAGGTGGAAGATATTATTTTTTACGGGGCTCTTGGTGTAGTGCTCGGTGGTCGCATTGGTTATACCCTGTTTTATAATTTCTCTAGCTTTATTGATGACCCCTTATCTATTTTTTATATATGGAAAGGCGGTATGTCATTTCATGGTGGTCTGCTTGGTGTCGCAACGGCCTTTTATGTTTTCGCACGCAATAATGGCATGAGCTTTTTTCAGGTGGCCGATTTTATGGCACCAATGGTGCCAATAGGGCTAGGAGCAGGCCGGATTGGAAACTTTATAAATAAAGAACTGATTGGTCGGCCGATGGAGGCATCATTACCGTGGGCAATGGATTACGGTGATCATATTGCGCGTCACCCTTCTTCCCTATACCAGGCGCTGACTGAAGGATTGTTGCTGTTTATTTTGGTTTGGCTGTACTCGTCGAAGCAACGTTCATCAATGGCGGTGTCCGCTGTTTTTGTCATGGCATATGGATGTTTTCGATTTATAACAGAATCATTCAGAGCTCCGGATTCACATATTGGCTTCATAGCTTTTGACTGGCTAACCATGGGGCAGCTGCTGTCGCTGCCAATGATACTGATTGGTTTAATGGTGTACATTTTGGCGATTAGAAATAAGCAGGAACAGCGCTAGCAATGAAACAATATCTGGATTTGTGCCAAAGAATTATTGATCAGGGGCATTGGATAGAAAACAAACGAACTGGTAAACGATGCCTGACAGTGGTCAATGCTGACATGACATACAATGTTGCAGACAACGAAATGCCATTAGTAACGACACGTAAAAGTTATTGGAAATCAGCGATAGCAGAAATGCTAGGTTATATGCGCGGTTACAGTAACGCAGCGGACTTTCGTAAACTGGGAACAAAGACCTGGGATGCGAACGCCAATGAAAACGCAGTTTGGTTGAACAATCCTCACAGAAAAGGCGAAGATGACATGGGCCGTGTTTATGGTGTCCAGGGTCGAAGCTGGCAGAAGCCAGATGGAGGTACTGTCGATCAGCTGAAGAAAATCGTCGATGATTTATCGCAAGGTATCGATGATCGTGGAGAAATTCTGAGTTTTTATAATCCCGGTGAATTCCACATGGGATGCTTACGCCCCTGCATGCACACTCATACTTTTTCATTACTGGGTGATACGCTATATTTAACTTCGTATCAAAGATCTTGTGATGTACCGTTAGGACAGAATTTTAATCAGGTGCAGGTTTTTACACTACTCAAACTGATGGCGCAGATTACAGGGAATAAGCCAGGGCTGGCTTATCATAAAATTGTTAATGCGCATATCTATGAAGACCAGCTAGAGTTAATGCATGATGTACAACTGAAAAGAGTGCCATACCCTTCGCCTCAGTTGAACATCAATCCAGATATCAAGTCACTGGAAGACATTGAAACATGGGTAACGATGGAAGATTTTGAAGTTACCGGTTACCAGTGTCATGAACCAATCGCCTACCCATTTTCGGTATAGATAACGCATGATACTTTCATTAATAGCTGCGATGGATAACAATCGGTTAATCGGCAAGAATAATGGCTTGCCGTGGCACCTACCAGCAGATCTGGCGTACTTCAAATCGGTAACAATGGCGAAACCGATTATGATGGGGCGAAAAACCTTTGATTCGATTGGCAGACCATTGCCAGGGCGGCAGAATATTGTGCTGACCCGCAGCGATGCTGAAATTGAAGGCGTTACTGTTGTTCATTCAATTAAAGAAGCAATTTCTGCAGCCGGTGATGCTGAAGAAGTCATGGTGATCGGCGGTAGTGCAATTTATGAGTTGGTACTACCCGAAGTTCAGCGCATGTATCTGAGTTTTATCGATGGCGAATTTGAAGGTGATGCATGGTTCCCTGAATTTAATGATAAAGATTGGGAAATCATTGATGAAAAAGAACAGGAACCAGATGAAAAAAATGGCCATGCCTGTCGATTTGTTACTTACCAAAGAAAATAATTCTAACCAATTTCGGGATTGCTTTGTTGTGGACAGTGAAGTGCTATTTTAGAAAACGAAGCATCATCAATTCGCATTGCAGTTAGATCCCCTCCCCATAAACAGCCGGTATCTAGTGGATAAACATTGTTGTATTCAATGTCTTTAGCCAGTATTAATGTGGACCAGTGACCAAAGATAATTGAGTCATTCTGAGTGATTCGATCATCAACGTTAAACCAGGGTGTTAGGTTTTCCGGTTGGGCACCGGGCTCGCATTTTTGATTGAGTGCCAGAGATTTATTCTGATCACAAAATCTTAAACGTGTGAATACATTGGTGATGTGTCGCAGTCTTAACCAGCCCTCCAGATCATCTGACCAGGCTTCTGGTTTGTTACCGTACATGTTCTTATAGAAATCAGTATGCTGTTTACTTTGTAGTACTGCTTCCACTTCTGCGGCTAAAGATTCTGCCTTGTTAATGTCCCAGTCGGGGTGTATAGCAGCATGAACCATGCTCACGTTGATTGTATCATCAGTGTGAATAAGTGGGCGCTGTTCGAGCCAGTTCAGCAAGTTTTCGCGGTCTGGTGCATTGAGTATTTCATTCAGCGTGTCTTTTCTTCCGGCGATATTGGTTGTGTATGCAATGGCGAGCAAGTGTAGATCATGATTGCCGAGGACGGAGATAGCATTGTCTCCCAACGATTTAATAAAACGTAGCGTTTCTAATGATTTTGGACCACGGTTGACGAGATCACCAGTAAACCAGAGTGTGTCACGATCTGATTTAAATTTAATTTTATCTAAAAGTTGCCTGAGTTCATCGTAGCAGCCCTGAATATCACCGATGGCGTAAGTGGCCATTCTCTGTCCTATTTTGATTATTAGATTTTCTTTAACTCTATCAGCCGGAACCATCCATTCGCAAGTGATGGTTCATTGCTAATTACTTTTAATGAAGGTGATAGTTCTAATGTTTCCTCAAAAACTACATCGGTACGTGTCGCGATGTGTCGAAAAAGCATGTTAAATATTTTTCTAAAAGGGGCAAACTCGCCGGGCTTTAAAAACTTGTCAAATATAAAAATTCTGCCACCTGGTTTTAATACTCGAGAAGCTTCATGAAGCGCAAGACCAGGGTCGGGAACTACGGCAAGAATGAGATGCATGACGACAATATCAAATTGACCATTAGTAAAGGGAAGATTCTGACTATCCGCGCAGATGAGATCAATGTTAAAAGAGAGCTTTGATGCTCGTTGCTTAGCTATCTTTAGCATTGCAGGAGTAATGTCGGAGCCAGTGTACTGTGCATCTCGCGGGAGATAGGGTATATCGAGTCCACTTCCAATTCCATTAATTAGAATGTGTTTGTTAGTAGTGTTTTCAATATGAGCAATGCTTTTTTTTCGAGCCGTATCTAAAGGACGAGAAACGAAAAAATCATAAAAAGGCGCAAGCAGTGTATAACTGTGCTTGAGAGACATATTTGTGACTAGTGAAGAGTATTAGGTACGGCGAGCGTAAAATTCGGAATATTGGCTTCAAATAGTTCACCGGTATCGGTAATCATTTGATAACTGCCACGCATAGTGCCGACAGGGGTGTTCATGAAGGTGCCAGAGGTATATTTAAAATCTTCACCCGGTGAAAGGTAAGGTTGTTCACCAATAACACCTTCACCACGAACTTCCTGAACCTGTCCATCACCGTCGGTGATAACCCAGTGGCGCGTCAATAGGCGTGCTGGGTTTTTTCCATCATTACGTATAGTTACCGTGTAGGAGAAAACATAATGATCGTTAGAAGGATCAGACTGCTCTGCCAGGTAGGCAGGTAGAATTTCTACAAAAATATTATTAGTATTATCTGACATGGTATGACAATTATAGCAACAGACAAAACAGTATGGTTTGTCAGCCGATGAAAGGTGTAAATGTTAGGATATGTGAGCGTGCAGTCTTAAAAAGTCATCGACAGTTAATTCTTCTGCTCTTTGGCCAGGGTCAATTCCAGCCGAAATAATAAGATCAGTATCACAAAACTTTTTTAAATTGTTTCGTAAGGTTTTTCTTCTTTGGGAGAAAGATAAACGAATTAAATCCTCGTATGCCTTAGGGTCTTTTACTCTACTGCTGAAGGTCTCATCGGGAATTAAGCGAAGTATGGCGGATTCAACTTTGGGTGGAGGGTCAAAAGCGGTCGGTGGAACCAGAAATAATGGCGTTACTTTGAAGTAGGTTTGAATCATCACAGATAGTCGTCCGTAGATACGATTACCTGGCTGAGCGGCAATTCTCTCTACTACTTCCCTTTGTAACATGAAGTGCATGTCTTGCAAGTCTTCTCTGTGCTTAAGTAAAAGGAATAAAACAGGGGTAGAAATATTGTAGGGCAAGTTGCCAACTACACGTAATTTCTTTTGTGAATGTGTATTTTTTCTAAACTCACTGAAATCGAATTTTAGTACATCAATTTCATGGACTATGGGTGTTCCTTCGTTTCTACAATAGAAAAGCAGCTTGGGAATAATGTCTCGATCGAGCTCGATAACATTTAATATGTCAGTTCGTTGCAGTAGAAGTCGAGTTATAGCTCCAAGCCCGGGGCCGATTTCAATGATGTTATCGTCTGATTGAGGTTTGATACTATCAACAATCCTTTCGATGATCATGTCATCAATTAGAAAGTTTTGTCCAAATCTTTTTTTTGCCTGATGTTTCATATTAGTTAGAACGCAATGTTGTTGCCATGTTAATTGCTGCCAGCATGCTGTTTATATTTGCATTACCGCTGCCAGCAAGGCCGAGGGCAGTACCATGATCAACTGATGTTCTGATAAAAGGCAGGCCGAGGGTAATATTAACAGCATTACCAAAGCCGGTATGTTTTAGTACTGGTAACCCCTGATCATGATACATGGCTAATACTGCATCGGCTTGATCGAGCGATGAAGTTGTAAAGGCAGTGTCAGCAGGAGTCGGTCCTGTAATATTCATGCCGTTTTGTTTACAGTGTTGAATTGCAGGTTCAATAACCTCGATTTCTTCCATGCCCAAATGACCATCTTCACCTGCATGAGGATTAAGGCCACAAACTAGTATTCGAGGTTGTTCAATATCACATCTATTTAGAAGAAATTCGTGCAATGTAGAGATGTTATAAATAAGTGAGTCTTTAGTAATAGCATCACTGACTTTATTCAATGGTAAATGCGTGGTAGCGAGGGCTACTCGCAGTGATTCTGTTGCCAGCATCATCACAGGTTTACTACACGAGAGCTCAGCAAGAAATTCGGTATGCCCAGTGAAACCAATACCTGCTTCGTTGATGATACCTTTGTGTATCGGACCTGTGACCATGGCGCTAGTCTTATGATGTAAACAAAGCTGGGCGGCTTTTTCCAGACATTCAAGCACATAGCCGCTGTTGCGACTGTCAAGTATTCCCGGTGTAGAAGTAGTTGCCAATTGAACAGGCAATACATGCAATTGATCAGGTTGATGTTTGTGAAGAGCAGAGTCAAGTTTATCAATGATGTTCAGTTTGATGTCTAAACCAAGTAGTTTTGCACGCTGTGACAATAGGACAGGGTCAGCAATCACTATAATTTCAGCATCGAAATGTTTCTGAGCAATCTTCAGTGTGATATCCGGGCCTATACCCGCAGGTTCCCCGGGAGTAATTAATAGACGGTTAAGCGATGTGTCCATTACGGAGCCGAATCACCTATATATTCGACATAGGCTTCATCACGAATTCTACGTGACCATAATCGTAGTTCTTCATCATATTTTCTTTTCTGAATAGCAGCGCTTGCTTGTGATATAAGGTTTGCGTCTGTCTTATCCTGCTCTCGTCTGTCGAGGACTTGTAATATATGCCAGCCAAATTGGCTACGGAAAGGTTCTGAAATGGCATTTTTTTTCAGGCTACCCATTACCTCCTCAAACTCATTAACGTATGTGCCTGGATCAGCCCAGCCAAGATTGCCTCCTTTGACTTTTGAGCCCGGGTCTTGTGAGTGTTCACTGGCGAGTTTTGAGAAGTCTTCACCCTGCTCAATACGCTGTTTAATACTATTCAGTAGTTTTCGTGCACCATCGTCATTTAATTGTTTGCTGGTACGAATCAAAATGTGACGAGCCAGCGTTTGCGTTACTATGTTTTTACTGATGGAACTGTCTACCAGCTTTAGGATGTGAAATCCACTGGCGCTCCGAATGGGTGTAGTAGTTTGTCCATTGGTAATGTTTTTAAGGGCAACGACAAACTCTTCAGGTAACTCATTACCTGCTCTCCAGCCAAGGTCTCCACCGTTGAGGGCATTGCGTCCATCTGATTGTTGGATTGCAAGAGTTTTGAAATCAGCACCATTTTTTATTTGCTTATAGAGTTGTTCTGCTTTTGTTTTTGCCTTATTTATATCTTCTGGCGTAGCGGATTCCGGAATGGTGATAAGGATATGTTGGATTTTATATTTTTCACTTTTATTGTTACTGCTGAGATGGTTGTCAATAAAACGTTGAATCTCCTGGTCTGAAATATTAATTTTATTGGCAATGATACGTTGTTGTAGCTGTTTGATGATGAGGTCTTCTCGAGTTTGTTCGCGAAAGCGATCAAAGCTAAGACCATCTTTTGTCAAAGTATTTTTTAATTCAGCGAGTGTGATGTTATTTGATTGCGAGATCTTTTCAATCATGCGGTTCAGGCTAATATCATCGATAGTAATGCCCATTTGTTTGGCCATTTGCAGTTGAATGCGAGTACTGATCATGCGCTCTAAAACCTGCTTGCGAAGAGCTTGCATTTGCTCTTTGGAGTTCTTGTCAAGCTTAAGCTGAACGATGAAATCAGCAATGCGATTATCTAATTCATTTTGAGTGATAACATCATCATTAACGACTGTAATTATTTTGTCGAGAACTTGCTGAGCATTTATGTTTTGTGATGCGAATGATAGAAAAAAACATGTCATGATGACATAGAGTCTGTTTTTAATTATTTTAGATACCTTCATTACTAATCCTCTTTATATCCCAGAATGGCATGTTCAAGTGTATTCCGGACTTTGTTACCGGATACGCTACCCAGCCCCTTTAATACCAGCTGTACCATAAAGGCATTATCGTATTCTTCAATATTATTGGTATATGTTAAACGTCTTTGTGCCATTAGTTGTAATGACCAGCAACAGCTGTCATAACTGATGCCACCTATGACCTCAATATCATGGTTATGTTCAAGTGAATAATTCCATCGGCTAAAGACAGAGAGCTGATTATAAATGGGTATTAGGAACGATAAATCAGTTTGTCTTATTTCAGGGGCGATACTGCGATCATTACGTAGCCCAAGATTAAAAATATGTTTTGAGTCTGATTGATAATGCAGTAAAAAGTTATCGCGTTGACTTTGTTTTTTATCAGTATCCCACTGTGTACTGGCGCTTAAGCTCCAATTATTTAAATTGGCAGCAAGTTCACCAATAATATCCGATTTATTGTCATTATCGATCGTACCGGTTAGAGAAACTAGTCTGTCCTCAAAATAACTAATTTGGCCAATGCTGGCGCGAAAGTATTCGCTGCCTGTTGTGGAGCTGATAAAACGACTGCTGAGCGCCAAAGTTAACTGGTTAGCGTCACCAATTCTATCTCCACCATTAAATCGATTATCTCTGAACAACAGGGCTGTACTGAAAACGCTTGCTGCAGTGTCAAAGTTAGGAAATTGACTCTGGTCCCTGTAGGGTACATATAAATAATAAATTCTTGGTTCTAGAGTTTGGATGAGGCCGCTGTCGAGGTCACGTTCAAAGAATAGCCCCGCATCAAGACTGCTTATGGTGAGGTTCCTATCTTCAATATTTTGTTGGGTATTAGTGCCATCTACAACATCATATTGTGCATGGCTAAATTTAATAGCTGGGTCTATAAACCAGAAAGATCCTTCAGTTAACCAGTGTAGACCTGGCATGAACTGCAATCTTGAACCCGTGATGGTGGTGGTGCTGTCATCTTCGTGAGCAAAATCCACCCACTCTGTAACCAGGGTAAATGCCAGGCCACTATCTGTGATGGGTTGATCACCCTGTAGAGTCAGTTGTGGAAGTCTGCGATAGGGGCGATCAGCTATGGCGATATTGGTATCAAGAGTTTCATAAGATTGTGCTAGCAAGTGAGTGCGCCAGTATTGTTTATTGTAGTTTAGTTCAAGTTTACGATTCAGGTGCGTAACGCTAGCTGTCGATAAATTATTGCTAAAATCATTGAAATATTCAGTATCTGAAGTATCCTGAATATCGATGTTCATATTTAGATCAGAGGTGAAGCGAGTATGTTGTTTATATTCCAGATGATATCTGTTTTCACCGGTAATTTTATCATTATTTAGATATGCAGTATCAAATTGGCCACTAGTTGATTCGGTAAGAAAACGATATTGTGCATCTAATTGTGTGCCTCGATGTGACATAAAGTGAGGAGCAAGAATGGCGTCATGATTGGGGGCGATATTCCAGTACCATGGTAGAGTTAACTCACCGCCGCGCGATGAAGAGTAGCCAGCTTCAGGTACCAATAGACCACTACGGCGACGATCACCGATTGGGAATTCCATATAAGGAATATAAAGGAAAGGCACTTCCATGAAACGTAAGACAACATTATCTGCCGAGCCATATTCTTCTTTATGATTGAGGCGAATGTTATCAGCATTGAGACGCCAGTCTGGGTCGTTAAGGTCACAACTAGTGATAGTAGTTTGTGATAATTCACTATTGGTTTCCTGGGCAGCAATTATACTGGCAGCCTTGCCACGCAATGTATCGTTGATCTGAAATTCAACGCCTTTAAAAAAAACATGCTGTTTTGATTTTGAGAATAAGCCTATATCAGCATTAATTGTCATGCTGTTAGTATCAACATGTACATTGCCATTGATGTTGATGTCTTCTGTAGTTGGGCTGTAGGTGGCGCTGTCGGCAGAGATTCGCAATTCGTGTTTCTCTATAATCACGTTGCCCTGAAAGGTGGAGTTTCCTTTGCTATCAGAAAGTGTTTGGTCTGCACTGATATTAACGTTATCAAGTTCATCTTTTGAAAACGTGGGTGGCGCTTGACGATTAAAAGAGCCCGAGGGTATTTGACATGCATCACCGGGCTGAGAAAAGATAGTGCTAGAAAAAAATAGTAGACCGATGCTGCATGATATTTGTGCAAAAGATATCAGTGGTGCTGATTTTTTGTCTGCGATCAATGGCGGTAGTGCTTTGTCATGCACAGTATTAGCCAACAAGTAAAAATTCGAGCAGAGCCTTTTGTGCGTGTAAGCGGTTTTCGGCTTCGTCCCAGGCAACGCTTTGTTTGCCATCGATAACATTGGCACTGACTTCTTCACCGCGATGTGCGGGCAGGCAGTGCATAAATAAAGCATTGTCTTTGGCGAGAGACATGAGTTCTGAATTCACTTGATACGGTTTGAATGCTTTAACGCGTAAATCCTGCTCCTCTTCCTGCCCCATGCTGGCCCAGACATCGGTAACAATAAGGTCTGAATTTTCACAGGCTTTTTTAGGATCAGAAATGATCTCAATGTGCTGAGATGTTTCATCAATAAAGGCCTGGTCGGGTTCATAGCCTTCTGGGCAAGTGATGTTGAGTTTGAAATCTAAAAGTTTAGCCGCGTGCATGTAAGAATGGCACATATTGTTGCCGTCACCAACCCAGGTTACGGTCTTGCCCTGAATGTCACCACGATGTTCGATATAAGTTTGCATGTCGGCTAACAGCTGGCAGGGGTGAACATCATCAGTCAGGCCGTTGATAACCGGCACCGAAGAATATTCAGCCAGCAGTTCAATTTTTTCATGTTCGAAAGTCCGCACCATGATGCAGTCGACCATGCTGGAAAGTACGCGTGAACTATCTTCGATGGGTTCGCCACGACCTAATTGAGTATCGCGTGGAGAAAGAAATATAGCATGCCCACCAAACTGTGCCATACCCGCCTCAAAGGAAACACGAGTGCGAGTCGATGATTTTTCAAAAATCATCGCCAGCACTTTATTTTTTAGCGGTGCGTAAATTTCACCATTGCGCTGCATAGCCTTGAGTTCGATTGCGCGATGTAGAAGCGCTTTGAACTCGTCGCTATTAAGATCTGTCAGTGTTAAAAAGTGCCGTACCGTCATGAAAACCTCAAGCTGCTTCCTGTTGCAATAAAGTGGTAACAAGCTGCGTTATTTTCTGCACAATGATGTCAGCCTGTTCTTTGCTTAAAATTAGCGGTGGCAATAAACGAATAATGCTGTCCGCCTGAATAGCCAGTAACAAACCTTCTGCTAAAGCTTTGCTGAATAATTCAGTGCAGGCTTGATTGAGTTCAATGCCGATCATCAAGCCTAGCCCACGTACTTCGCGAACCCCTTCGACGTTAGCCAATTCTTTCTGCAGTGCGGCTAATAGATAAGCGCCCATGTCCTTCGCTTTGGCAACCAGTTGTTCTGCCTGCATGGTTTCAATAACAGCCAGACCCGCTGCGCAGGCTAGCGGGTTACCACCAAAAGTAGAACCATGGTTGCCGGGCTTCATTACCGATGCGGCTTTTTCAGAAGCCAGACAAGCACCGATGGGAACGCCGTTGCCTAACGCTTTAGCCAGGGTCATTACGTCCGGTTTAATATGGTTGTGCTGAAAAGCAAACCACTCGCCAGTTCTACCCATGCCAGTTTGAATTTCATCGAGCATCAACAACCATTCGTTCTGGTCACACAATTCTCTTAGTTTATTTAGATAATCAGCATCAGGTATTTGAATGCCGCTTTCACCTTGTACAGGTTCAACCAGTACCGCAACAATATTGCTATTATTTTTCGCGATATTTTCAATCGATTCAATATCGTTATAGGGTGCGCGCACAAAACCCTGTACCAACGGTTCAAAACCCGCCTGTACTTTACGACTGCCAGTGGCACTAAGTGTCGCCATGGTACGACCGTGAAAACTGTTTTCCATAACAACAATGGTTGGCACATCAATGTTCTTTTGATGGCCGTAGAGACGAGCTAGTTTAATCGCAGCCTCATTGGCCTCGGCACCGGAGTTCGAAAAGAACACACGATCAAGACCGGATAGCTGACATAGTTTATCTGCAAGGTTTTGCTGATTCTCGATCTCGTAGAGATTCGAAGTGTGTATCAGCTTATTCGCCTGTTCGGAAATTGCTTTCGCTACCGCGGGGTGAGCATGCCCCAAACCGCATACGGCGATACCGGATAAAGCATCCAGATAGTCATTGCCCTTGCTGTCAGTGAGTACCGCGCCTTTACCAGACTCGAAAGTCACCGGCATAGGTGCGTAAGTGCTCATTATGTGTTTGTTATTAGCCATATTTTTACTACTACATTATTCTTAAAAACCAAAAACGGCGACCTATGGTCACCGCTAAACGACTGATTATACTAGATCTTGTTAGATGTACAAGCGCGTTTATCTCATCCTAAAACGAAGAAAGGCGAGCCATGTGGCTCGCCTTTCCAACTTTACAGTCGGTTTACTTAGAAAGTAAGACCGTGAGCAAAGCCAACCATGCACAGCAGCATAGGGATAGATAATGCTGTATTTGTACGTGAAGCTAGCAGGGCAACTTTCTTCGCCGTAGCAATCTCGTCAGCACTGTGCTCTTTGCCATCCAGACCCAGAATTTTCTTCTGGTTAGGCCAGATAAGCACCCAGACATTGAACAACATGATAGTGCCCAACCAAGCACCCAGACCGATTACGCCCATACTACCAGACAGCATGAATGCATCAATAATGCCCTGCATACCACCACCAACTTGAGCCAGAGCACTAACACCAGTTAACCATGTAACAGCTGCAGCCATGCGGAACCAAAGTAGCGCAGTTGGCGCGAGGTATTTGTTAATCGCCGCTGGGCCTGGGCCACCGTCATTCGCTTCTGCCAATGCTTTGCCTACGCCAGGAACCTGTACGAAGTTGAAGTAGTAAAGTAGGCCAATCCAGACCACGCCGGCTAGAACGTGCAGCCAAACAGTTAAAGATGACATTAAGCCAGCCATACCATTACCCATACCGAATGCAACGGCCAGAGCAAGGATAAAACCAACGGCTATCGTGCCTTTGATTGTCAATAAAGGGTTCATGTGATTTCCTCAGTGTTTTGTATGAATTACTGGGCGCTAAAGATAGGGTATATGAGTATATAATGCAACTCTAAATCGGAATAATTATCATTTGACGCGCTAAAAATGTCGATATAAATCAATAATATCCATATGGCTTGAGGTGTTATTGGGTATTATGCGGCGCACTTATGCCCATGAGAAAATGCGTCGCTTAAATAGTGGTGCATCCTCAACATTGGCGCCCACGTCGGAGCATGGGAACCATGGGTAATTTAACCTACCCCCACTCCAAAGCCCCGCCAGTTTGATATTCCGTAACCGTCGTTTCAAAAAAGTTTTTTTCTTTTCTCAGATTAGCCTGTTCATCTAGCCAGCCCAGTCTATTTTCTGCGCCGGGGAAGGGAGCTTCCTGTTTTAACTGTTTTGCGCGTCGATTGGCGATGTAGCGGAATTGTTCGATGTGGTCTTCAGCGCAGTAACCGAGTATTGGGTCGCGCAAAATATAGTGGGCGTACTGGCTTTCGGCGGCTTCGGCTTCCTGCCACATGTCGGAAATAGCTTTGGGATCAAGTTTGACGTTGTTTTCAAGAATGATCTGGTTGACGGTTCTAATGCCAAAAGAGCAGTGCAAAACTTCATCGCGCATGATGTATTGCAGTTGTTCAGCAGTGCCGGTCATGAGCCCGCGGCGTTGCAGGGCGAAGATGGGGCTAAAGCCGTTGTAGAACCAGCAGCCTTCAAAAATACCAGCGAAGAACTGGTAGGACATAACGAAGTCTTCCAGGTCGTCCTTGTTTTTTAAATTTATATCGGTGCGCAATACAGAATTTATTTTTTTATTAGCTAACTGAATCTTTTGATTGATTTCTGGCACGACGCGATAGCGATTATAAATTTCACCCTGGTCAAGGCCGATGGATTCTATGCAGTGCTGGTAAGTCCAGGTGTGCAGGGCTTCCTCAAACACCTGTCTGGCCTGATAGATTTGTAATTCCGGTGCGGTCATTTTTTCCATGACAGCGAGGCCAATATTGCGCATGGCTAAAATGTCAGAAGTCGTCAGGTAGGAAAGCACATTTTCGTAGACGTGTTTTTCTTCCAGCGTTAAACGGTGCTGGTAGTCGTGCAAATCTCTCGACATGCTGATGTCCAGCGGTGTCCAGTGATTACGATTGGCGTTTAAAAAGAACTCCCATGCCCAGGGGTATTTGAATGGTGCGAGTTGGTTGATGTCAGTCGAACCATTGATTACGCGCTTGTCATCGGCGCGAACCGGTTGCATACTGATTCGCATGGTATTCGAATCATGCTCGATTTTTTCTACAACGGGGTTTACTTCTTGAGTAGGTGGCGCAATAGTATTTGGCTGACCTGAAAAACTCGCCAGTGGATTGTCCCAATTTAGCATTTTTATTTCTCTCTTTTAATTATTGGCAGGCTTCGCATTCAGGATCGAGAATGGAGCAGACTTTAGGCGCGTTGTCGGTTTCTGTTTGCGTCACATTTTTTTCGACGTGAGTCGCACCAATGGAACGCAGGTAGTAAGTGGTTTTTAAACCACGAACCCAGGCCAGTTTATAAAGCTGATCAAGTTTTTTTCCTGAGGCATCGGCAAGATAAAGATTCAAACTTTGAGCCTGATCAATCCATTTCTGCCTGCGTGCACCTGCTTCGATCAACCAACGAGAATCTATTTCAAAAGCAGTGGCATAGAGTGATTTTATTTCTTCAGGAATGCGATCAATATTTAAAACAGAACCATCGTAATATTTCAAATCGTTAACCATGACCTCGTCCCACAGATTATTTTCTTTGAGCGTGTGTACAAGGTAAGGATTGACCACGGTGAACTCCCCCGATAAATTCGATTTCACATAAAGGTTTTGATAAATCGGTTCGATGGACTGACTAACGCCGCAAATATTTGAAATGGTCGCCGTGGGTGCAATGGCCAGACAATTACTGTTGCGCATGCCTTGCTTGAGGATTTGTACTCGCAGACTGTCCCAGTCTAAAGTGCTGCTGGTATCGCAATCAATATAATTGTCGCGCTCTTCAATCATCTGGTTGCAGGAGTCCAGGGGCAGGATTCCCTGGCTCCATAAGGAGCCATCATAGCTGGCATATTGACCGCGTTCGGCAGCCAAATTTGAAGATGCCTGTATCGCGAAATAGCTGACCGCTTCCATGGAGGTGTCGGCAAACTCAATAGCAGCTTCGCTGTTATAGGCGATGCTGAGCTTGTACAGCGCATCCTGGAAGCCCATGATACCTAAACCAATCGGGCGATGGCGTAAGTTGGAATTTCTTGCTGCAGGTACCGCGTAATAATTGTAGTCAATCACATTGTCTAACATGCGAATGGCAGTGGTAATGGTTTTTTCTAATTTTTCTAAATTTAAACCGTTGTCATCGATGTGAGCGGCAAGGTTGACCGATCCTAAATTGCAAACAGCAATCTCGTTATCGTTGGTGTGCAAGGTGATTTCTGTGCAAAGGTTTGAGCTGTGTACCACACCAATATGTTGATTGGTGTAACGAATGTTGCAGGGGTCTTTGAAGGTTATCCAGGGATGACCGGTTTCAAATAACATGCCCAGCATTTTTCGCCAGAGGTCGAGTGCATTCACGGTTTTAAATAACTTAACTTCACCGCGCGCGGCTTTTTCTTCATAAGCGACATAAGATTTTTCAAAATCATTGCCGAAGAGATCATGCAGCTCGGGTGCTTCTTCCGGAGAAAATAATGTCCATTCTTTTTCTTCGGCAACGCGCTTCATAAACAAATCGGGAATCCAGTTCGCGGTGTTCATGTCATGGGTACGACGACGGTCATCGCCAGTGTTTTTACGAAGCTCTAAAAAATCTTCAATATCAATATGCCAGGTTTCGATAAAGGCGCACATCGCTCCTTTTCGTTTACCGCCCTGATTTACTGCTACCGCAGTGTCATTGGCAACTTTTAAAAACGGCACCACGCCCTGTGATTGTCCATTGGTGCCTTTGATGTGTGAGCCAAGACCCCTAACGCGTGTCCAGTCATTGCCCAGGCCACCAGCAAATTTAGATAGCATGGCGTTGTCTTTTAAAGATGAAAAAATACCGTCCAGATCATCAGGTACGGTGGTCAGGTAGCAGGAAGATAGCTGAGGGCGCAAGGTGGCTGAATTAAACAGTGTGGGTGTCGAGCTCATGAAATCGAAAGAAGATAGCAGTTTGTAAAATTCAATACTGCGTTCTTCACGATTAATTTCATTGCTGGCAAGCCCCATGGCGACGCGCATAAAAAAGGCCTGTGGCAGTTCAATGCGAATATCACCCTGATGAATAAAGTAGCGATCATAAAGTGTTTGCAATCCAAGATAGGTAAATTGCTGATCTCTTTCAGGCATGATGGCGGCGGCTAATTTATCTAAATCATAGCGCAGTAATTCACCATCGAGCAGTTTAAGCTCAACGGATTTCTTTAGGTAATTTTTAAAATAATCAGCATAAAGTTCGACCATTTCCGCCTGACTTGCTGACTGCTCATAACCATAAATAAAACTCAGTGCTTCCTGACGTAGTGAGTTGAGTAGTAAGCGTGCAGATACCTGTGAATAGTTCGGTTCACGGTCAATCATGCTGCGCGCACTCATAATCAGGGTGAGATATAAATCATCTTCCGACATGCCTTCATAAATACCACTGAGTGTTGCCTGAAAAATTTGCGCGGCATCAACGTAGTCGAGACCAATCACCGCTTCATCAATAATTTGTTGCAGGCGGATTTGGTCCAGTGGTTTTTTTGAGCCATCTTTGTAATTGATGTTAATGACGTTCTGCGTACCGGTAGATTCAACCTCAGTAGCGCGCTGCTGGGCATGTTGCTCTCGATACAGCACATAAGCGCGAGCAACTTTTTGTTCGCCATTGCGCATCAGGGCTAACTCAACCTGATCCTGAACATTTTCTATGTGTACTGTGCCATCTTCTGGCAGGTGCCGAAGCAGCGCATCCATGACCTGTTTGCTCAGTGACTCCACTGTTTCATGAACTCGACTGGATGCGGCGGCAGTGCCGCCTTCAACGGCAAGAAAGGCTTTGGTCAGGGCGATGACAATTTTGCTGCAATCAAATTCGGTTTGCTTGCCATTGCGTCGAACGACACGTGCAATAGCAGGCGTAATGTTGGTATGGACGTAACGTTCAGGCGAAATTACAGGGGCGGTAGTCAGCTCGGCGCTGGCTGCTGGAGTGTTATTTTGCATGGCTTCCTCTGGCAATTGAGGGGTCTAATGTCGGAGCCAGAGGGAAAAGCGCGTGGAAAGAAACGGCTTTCCACCCTGAGCCTTAACGCGAGACCCGGATGTTATTTTCAAAATAGATGCAGGTAATCGGACTGAAGGGGAAACCCCTAACACCGTTGCGCGACAGTTCCGGATTTAAACCGGATTCCCCCGCATCTATAGCTTTATGAAATGGCACATATAGTGCTTATCAAAATGTGGGGCACAAGATAATGTAATTTGAGCAAAATAACAAGCGTTTTTCAAAAATAAGAATGATGAGTTATTCTGTTCCATTATTTAAACGGGCCACGAATGGTTAATCTATAAGTATTGCTATGTTATAGAATACAACTGAGAGTTGTTACGATCATTGAACTCCTTTTTTTATACAATCAGAAAATAGAAGTGAAAAAATTATGTGCGGCATTTGCGGTGAATTAAGATTTGATAATACCTCCCCTAATCCGGATCGTATCGAACAAATGAAAACAAAGCTGGAGCAGCGCGGTCCCGATAGCGAAGGCAGTTATTTTAATGACGCTATCGGTTTAGGTCACCGTCGTCTGGCGATCATCGACTTGTCCAACAAGGCTGCCCAGCCGATGGTGGATGAGGACAAAGGTGTTGCGCTGGTGTTCAACGGCACTATCTATAACTACCCCGAGCTTAGAAAAGAATTGCAGGGTTTGGGGTATGAATTCAAATCCTCCGGTGATACCGAAGTTATTTTAAAAGCCTTTATCGAGTGGGGCGCAGATTGTTTGCAGCGCCTGCACGGTATGTTTGCTTTTGCGATATGGGATGCGTGCAAAAAAGAATTGTTGGTCGCGCGTGATCGCGTGGGTATCAAGCCACTTTATTTTTCACAGACCGATCAGCGCCTGTTGTTTGCTTCCAATACGCAGGCATTAATTCATGCGGACAATGCTATCGATAAAAATATCGACGCCGCTGCTTTGCATAATTTATTTAGTCTGCACGCCGTGGTTCCTGCACCACGCACGATATTAAAAGGTATTCGAAAAGTTAAGCCTGCACACTATATGGTGTTCAAGCAGGATGGTCGTGTTGAAGAAAAGCGTTACTGGACGCTGACCGCAAAACGCCCCGATAAAAAAATGTCTGAACAGGACTGGGTGGAAGCGGTTCGCACTTCGCTGAAAAAATCTGTCGAGCGCCGAGTAAAAATCGCTGATGTGCCTGTTGGAGTGTTGTTGTCAGGCGGTATCGATTCGAGTTTGTTAGTGGGTTTGTTAGCCGAGGCCGGTGCCAAAGATTTAAAAACATTTTCTGTCGGCTTTGAGGATCAGCCAGAAGAAAAAGGTAATGAGTTTGAATATTCTGATGCGGTAGCTGAACACTTTAATACCGAACATCATCGTTTTTTAGTGCCCAATAGTCATGTGCTACCCAAATTACCGGAAGCCTTCGCGCACATGGCCGAGCCAATGTTTGGTCAGGACGCCGTCGCGTTTTACCTGCTTTCTGAAGTTGTCTCCAAAGAGGTGAAAGTGGTGCAAAGCGGGCAGGGTGCTGACGAAGTTTTTGGTGGCTACTTTTGGTATCCACGTATGCACGAATCGACCACGCCGGGTATAAAACGTTTTTCTGATGAATATTTTGACCGTGATCACGATGAATATCTGGAAACTGTCAATAGTCGTTTCCACGGCGAAGATGTTACTTCACAGATGATGGCCGATTTGCTGGATGGTATAGAAGCCGATGAATATTTAGATCGTGTACTGGCTGCCGATGTCACCACTTTAATTGTCGACGATCCGGTCAAACGTGTTGATAACATGACCATGGCCTGGGGACTGGAAGCACGTGTGCCATTTCTCGATCAGGAATTAATCGAGCTGGCAGCGACCATGCCTCCAGAAATGAAATTACCCAATGGCGGTAAACATGTGCTTAAAGAAATGTCGCGCGGTTTTCTACCGGACAGCGTGGTCAATCGCACAAAAGCCTACTTCCCCATGCCAGCACTCAAATACGTGCGTGGCGAATTTCTGGAATTTATGAAAGAAATTTTATTCTGCGATGCCGCTCGACAACGCGGTCTGTTCAATCCAGCTTACGTCGAAAAGCTGATGAAAAATCCTGAAGATTATTTGACACGATTACAGGGCAGTAAGTTGTGGCATTTGGCTGCGCTGGAACTTTGGTTACAACAGAATATTGATACTTGATCGAATTTAGTTTTTCATTACTTTACAGGATTCCTTTATTTATTTAAGGGGATTGATCAATATGCAGCTATACTTCCGATATTGATCTATTGTTGAGCGCGGTGACTAATGTTGCTAAAAGTAGAAATGATACTTATTTGCGTTTTGTTTTCGGCAGAGCTGTGGGCCGAGACGAAGCCGGTCGCGCCAGAAAGTATTCCAGGTGCGATTACCGTTAGTGCAGAAGAAGTAATTGAACTGATTCTAATTAATTCTGACCTGATAGTTGTTGATTCACGCAAAAAAACCGAATATGCAAAGGGACATATTGAAGGTTCTATTAATATTTTAAATACTGATATGCAGCATCAGGATCTGGAGATGGTTGCACCAGATAAAGCTAAACCCATTCTTTTTTATTGTAACGGTATGCGATGCTTACGAAGTTCTGATGCTGTTGCCAAGGCGCTGGAATGGGGCTACAAAAACCTTTTCTGGTTTCGAGGCGGCTGGAATGAGTGGACGGAAAAACGGCTACCTGTGATTAGTGAGTAATTACGGTTCTACCTATGCTGATTTTTAGTTTCAATCTCTTCTTACTCTATTTTCTAAATTCATGCGAATAGAAAAATTCTCTATTAAAACAGTTACGATATTCATCTTTATGATGATCGCTATAGTTGCGATTACGTTGTCCCTGTTCGCGGGGAACTATTTCAGAAAATCGGCGCTGGACGCACAAATAGTCAGTTTGTCTCGCGTTATCGAAGTAGCATCGCAGGAAATGCTTAAGGCTACCCGTGGTTATACTTTTGATTTTGGTATGAAACTGGGCAATAGCATCGAGCTGGTTGAGGCTATTGCAGTTGTTGGTCAGGCTGGTGGTCATGAGGCGCTGGTTGCTCTGCTCGATGACCCTTTTGTCAATGGCTTCGTTGGTGTTTCAAATGTGAACATGGTTGGGCTTCGAGTTTACGATCTTGAATTGCATTTACTTGCAGAGAGTAGTCGAGGCGTATCTGGACTTGATAAAAACCTGACGCCTTATCTTGGAGGGATTCTCAGGCAGCGTGAAGGTGTTGAACGTTTGAAAGCGGTCGATGGGCTCTGGGCTTCGGCTCTTGGGCCATTGTATTCAACGGTGGTGCCAGTCGGTGGTTTGCGATTACACGGTTATCTGGAGGTAATCGTTGATCCTGTGTTCAATCTTCCTGATATCGGCAAGATTACTCGAACACCGGTTAATGTTTTTTCAATCGATGGCAAGTTAGTGAGCTCGGGTAAGCAGGAAAGTATTACCGGGTTTTTGCCGGTTGAATATGAGATGCTGACCTCAGATGGCCTGCCTGCGTTCAGTGTGGTTGGTTATGAGAATGTTGAAAAGCTGAATCAGGAAATGGAAGAGACGAAGATCGTAACTATTAGTGGTTTTTTATTGTTATCGATGGTGACCTTATTATTTGCCCTGTGGTTATTTAATCGTTTTCTATTTGTGCCTGTAAGTCGAATGACGCGGGACATGGCGCGTATGGCTCAGGGTGAACTCGATCAGGATGTGAATAAAACTGGCTTGAGTGAATTTTATAAACTGGCGTCGAGTTTTAATTCAATGGCGAATCAGGTCAGGGCGAGAACTAATGAACTCATGGACTCACAAAACCGATTGTTACAGCTACTTGACCTGGATGATAGCGCTATCCTTTATTTCGGTAGTGAAAATGATGTCGTTTATTTTAACCGAAGTGCAGTAAATTTATTCGGCTACTCAAATGATGAAATGAGTGACATGGATTCAAAAGATCTATTTTCTGATGATATTGAGCGTTTGATCAATGACTCAGTTTTCCAGAAACAGCGGGCTGAGTTGCACTGTGTGCGTAACGATGGTGAGAAGGTTAAGTGTATAGCTGTTATTCATGTGCTGGACGCGATGGGGGATTCAGGTTTTGCTATAGCGCTGAATCCAGTGACGAATGAAGGTCGCGATATTCAAAAGATGGAAGTGGTCGAGGAATCACTCAATAGTATATTAGAACTGGCCAGGAAAAATCCTGGTCTGATGATGGGGCCGCTGGGGTCGTTGTATTCAGAATCAGATGATGAGAAGTCCGTGTTGCGCGAGCAATGTGTCAATATCATGTGTACCGCATTGGCCTGCTGGGAGCATGATCTGGGTAGAAATAAGCTGGATCTGGCCGAAGACAGTAAAATCTGGCAGGTTTATCTCGATAAATCGACACCCACGACCCGGACGCTGGATAAGTACCTGAATATCGATAGTTGTCCGAAAAATCCTCGTAGTCAACGTGTCATTGATACTGCCGAGTTTGTCTTAAGGGAAATGGGTTCAAAGGCCTCAGAAGCTCAGGTCAAACTGCAGGCCATGCTGAAAGAATTACGTTTACTCATCTCAAGGATGAAAGTTAAAAATAAATAACGCTATTATTTAGTGGTTATTCTTATTTGTACATCTCAATTTTTTCATTGCTGGGCGTTTCACTCCTACTAGATTTCTCACTTGTTATTTTTCGTCAAAACATGAATTTAACATTTTTTAAGATATTGAAACAAAAGGATATTGTGCTCTTTTTAAATGCACGATTTTTGACGAACAAATAGCTGTAAATTTTCCTGACATTTGTTTATTTTGGTTGCCGACATTAAACAAATCCTGTCTGCCGTTTCGACATGATTAGTCATAAATGAAATTAAATTATGGAGTCAAAATGAGATGAAAAATAAAATTGAAAATAATGGTATTGGGCGATGGGTGAAAAAAGCACTGTGTGGTGGTGCCATGTTAGGTCTGGCTATGACTATGGGCGCTACTTCAGCTATAGCGGCTGAAGATGGTGCTGCCAGAAGTCATGGTTTTGGCTCTATGACACCTTTCAGTCGCGTTGCTAAGGTGCCTGTAGTTAGGGTGAAAGGTGAAATTGACTATAAAGCAACTTACGCCAAGGCGCGTGCGGCATCTCTAGCTATCGCAACTTATGTAGCAAGAATCAAAGAAGCTGATACGCTGGGTAGTGATGTAATTAAAGGTATCGACTGGAAACTGGGTGGCACGAGTGAAGAGTGTCTTACAACTCGAGTCTGTTCAGATGAAGAAATTGATCATAATGTATTGATGATCCCGTCACCTGATCCTATTGATCCTACTGATGCGACTTATGTAGAAACTGGTGTTGTTACTAAATCCAATACTAAAAAAGGTAATGTGGTTGAGTTCTGTAACAAGAAATATGCATCTATGGCGATGGGTGTAGCACCAATTATTGATACTCGTCCTGTAGTTAATGGCTGGGCACATGCACCAGCACTGCCTTGTGAAGTTTCTGTTTGGAATGATGATCAGCACATTTATGTCGATATGCTTGATCCATCAGCAATTTTTACCTTGTTCTTTAGTGATGTTTTATTCAGTGCAGACATGCAGGATCCTGCATTTGCTGAAGCACTATATGCAATGCCTCCTCAGGTGAAAGCAGAGATTGTTGCTATTATTCATGCGGCTTTAGCTGACTTTGACCCGGATACAAAAGCGATGGATCAGAAGATTGGTCCTGTATACAACTCTATTGAAGACATCATCGCGGTAGTCGATGCTTCACCTCTGGATTCTCCTTTCTTGCATATGGTTTATACCAAGCAGGATGGTGGTGTATTTACCGACGCTGAATCAAAAGCGGTGGCTCAGACTATTATCAATACAATGAGTATTCATGGTAATGCCGATGCAGGTACTCACCCAACTGTGATTAATGAAGCGGGTGATACTCTTGATAGCATCCTGAGTCCTAAATCTAGCTGGCGTTCCGCACGTACTGCACCAATTACTATTCCAGGTAAGAATCACATCATCGAAGCCTGTTCACCCAAGTACGCCAAGATGGCAATGGGAACAGGTTTACATCATGTGAATGCGCTGCCTTGTGAAATCACTGTTAAGACTATCGATAGTGGTAATAAGCTAGTAATAAGCTATCTGGATCCAGCTTTTATGCTGGGTGCGATGTTTGCAGACATTTCAGAAGAGGATCAGGCTAAATTTGGTGCGATTCCGGGTCTTATCAATGATGACTTACAGGCGGTAGTAAAAACTGCACTGGATGTGAATCTAGGTATCGCTCTGAATGCGCCAGTACGTAAAGTTATCAATATGCTTCCGTAATCAGCTTTGATGAGTTAGTTAAATGACCCCTGGTATATTTGCAAAGTGCATCTGTAAGTGACCAGGGGTTTATTTTTTTTGTGTTTTAGGTGGGAATAATTATGTCTAAGTTGATGGTTGGTTTTTTTACCATATTGTTGCTGGGTATCGGTCTGCAGGCCAGAGCAGTTGATTATATATTGCCAGATCTGGATGGGCAGATGCAGTCGCTGGATCAGTACAAAGGTAAGTGGCTTATCGTTAATTACTGGGCTACCTGGTGTGGTACCTGTTTAAAAGAACTGCCTGATCTTATTTCATTGCACGAAGAGCATATGGATGGCGATATTGTTGTTGTTGGAATTAATTTTGAGACAATCAGTAATGAAAGACTAAAAACATTCGTTGCCAAACATTCAATTCCCTATACGATTTTGCGCACTGAGCCAGTGCCAATGACACCACTTGGACCAGTACCCGCGTTGCCAGCAACTTATATTATCGACCCTGGTGGGAAAACAGTAGCAGGTGAGGTTGGTATTGTGACCCAGAAAAACCTGGAAGATTATATAGAAGGGAGAAAAGTGGTTAGTGACTCTGTCACGATTAAGACCCAGTTAAATGGCGATATTAAAAGTTAAAATCGACCCGATTTACTGATATCTCCTTAAAGAAACCGAGTGATATATCTCTCTTGAAATCGTTAGAATGATCCCCATATAGCAGTAACCATTAGAATTAAGAGACGAGGTATTGAATGGACGTTTTAGACAGAATCGACGAGCAGGTAAAAGGCAACGCAGTGATGATTTACATGAAGGGTACGCCACAGTTCCCACAGTGCGGGTTTTCTGGTCGTACCGTAGAAGCATTGAAGCAGGTCGGTAAAGAGTTTGCTTACTGTAATGTGTTAGCTGACCCTGAGATTTTTGAAAATCTGCCTCGCTATGCAGACTGGCCAACATTCCCTCAGGTTTATGTGAATGGTGAGTTGATTGGCGGTTGTGATATCACGCTTGAGATGTTCGAAAATGGTGATCTTAAGAAAATGATTGATGAGGCCTCAGCGGCTTAGTTAGTTATATTTCATTGTTGAGCTAATTTTGAAATAGCTCAATAAAAAAAGCCACCGTAAGGTGGCTTTTTTTATGTTGATTTTGAATGCCGATATAATTAGCTAATAATGCTGTTATCACCCTGGGCTATAGCTTTGGTTAGGTTGTTTTGAGTCAGTTCCAGCATTTCTGTAGAGCTGATGGCTTTGTCACTACCATTGTAATAATGTACGCCAATTGAGCCGGATATTTTGTGATCATTATTTTCAGTTTTGAAGGGGCGCTGATTAATCGCGGCCATAATTCTATCCAGGGCGTTCATTTTGAATGAGCCAATCTGTGTATGGTTCATGACAATACCGAAAATGTCGTTATCCAGTCGGGTAATAACGTCTGTGGGCCTAACGGTACGGCGTAAGCGGCGGTACATACTAACCAGAATCTCATTTTTTTCGGCTGTGCCTGCGTCATCTTCGATTTGACCAAGATTGTTTAGCTTGATCATCGCCAGGCAGATACCACCATTCCGGGTCGATGCTTCTTCAAGATTAGCGTCCAGTTCTGAAATCAACATGCGTTCATTACCTGCACCCGTGACATCATCGATGAGGGCTGATTGCTGCAGGCGTTGAATGGTTTTCTCCATCTGACGCGAAGTTTCAAGAATATCATTCTGCATCACCGAAATACGGGCTGCGGCACTAACACGGGCTGCCAGCTCATGAGGATTTGGCGGTTTGCGTAAATAGTCATCGACGCCATGTTCAAAGGCTTCAACCAGAAACTCGATGCCTTCGTTGGCGGTGAATAAAATAATGGAAGTATAAATACCCTTTTCTTCATCATTCTGACGAATGCGATCGGTCAGTTCCAGCCCGTCCATTTCGGGCATCATCCAGTCAGCAAGGACTACGTCAGCAGGTTTTTCTTCAAGCATTTTGAGTGCTTCGAAGGCGCTATCAGCTAGTCTGACACCAGTGTAACCGGCTTTTTTTAGTGCAGATTTAACCACGATTCGGCTAAATTGCAGGTCGTCAACGATAATAATGGATAGGTCTTGGTCGGTCATGTATGTGTTTCTTTTTTGTTTTCTAGCAAAGCCTATTGCTGGCTAGCGGGTATTAGTCCCTTAATAGTCTCTAAATAATAACGGTTTTTGTTCGCATAACAAAGCCATGATTATTATATAGGATATTAGCTCCAAACTGGGCCAGATGTGTCGTTCCAGCGATTAACGATGGCGCAGAATAGTTCTGCTGTTTGCTTGGCATCATAGAGCGCTGAATGCGCCTGCTCAGTATCCCAGGGTAAGCCGGCAGCCTGTGCTGCTCGCGAAAGTACCGTTTGGCCATATGCTAAACCTGCCAAGCTGACGGTGTCGAAGACGCTGAAAGGATGAAATGGATTACGACCAACTCTGGCCCTTGTCGCTGCGGCATTAATAAAATTCAGATCCATGATGGTGTTATGGCCGACCATGATGGCGCGGTGGCAGCCATTTTTCTTCATGCATTTGTTGGTGAATTTAAACAGAGCGCGAATCGCATCTTCCTCGGGCTTGGCCATGCGAAATGGATGATAGGGGTCGATACCATTAATTGCCATTGATTCGGGGTGCATAATGGAACCTTCAAAAGGCTCGACGTGGCAGCTGTATTCATCATCAAGACTGAGATGCCCGTCGTCATCCATCTTTATATTGACCGCGCCGATTTCAAGCAGGGCGTCTTTATTCTGGTCGAAACCACCGCTTTCGATATCAACGATGACGGGCAAAAAGCCACGAAAACGCTGCGACATCAATGGTTTATCTGGATCAGGGGTAGGCATTATTAAATTAATTTCCAGTTAAGTGTTTCGCCAGCCATCATCGGAATCAGCGTCTCACCGTTTGCTAACGGGTAGGCGTCAGGAATAACCCAGGGTGTTCTTTCCAGTGTGATGGTTTCGGTGTTGCGACTCAGACCGTAAAAATCAGGGCCATTAAAGCTGGCAAAGCCTTCCAGCTTGTCCAACGCGTTCATTTCTTCGAAGGCGGTGGCGTACATTTCGATGGCCGCGTGGGCAGAAAAAATACCGGCGCAACCACAGCCACTTTCTTTTTTATCCTTGGCATGTGGTGCGCTGTCGGTACCGAGGAAAAACTTATTGCTACCTGAAGTCGCCGCATGTAATAAAGCCTGCCGATGCTGTTCACGTTTAAGTACCGGCAGGCAGTAATTATGGGGGCGCATACCACCCTTGAACATGGCATTTCTATTTAATAGTAAATGTTGGGGTGTAATGGTGGCGCCAATGGTGAGGCCAGTGTTGAGAACAAAATCGACTGCGTCGGCGGTGGTGATGTGCTCGAAAACAATTTTTAATCTGGGAAAGCGATTCATCAAAGGCATCAGCACCTGGTCAATGAAAGCCGCTTCACGATCAAATACATCGATAGCAGGGTCGGTGACTTCACCGTGAACGAGCAGTGGTAAGCCGGCTTCTTCCATAGCTGCGAGTGCATCGTCACACTTTCTTATGTCGGTGACACCGGCTGATGAGTTAGTGGTAGCTCCAGCAGGGTAAAGTTTGACCGCTTTAACAAAACAGCTTTTTTCTGCCAGGATGATTTCCTCGGCGCTGGTATTGTCGGTTAAATACAGTGTCATCAATGGCTCAAAGTCACTGTCGCCGATGGCATGAACAATGCGGTCGACATATTCAACCGCCTGTTTGACGGAGGTGACTGGCGGTTGCAGGTTAGGCATAACAATCGCGCGGGCAAACTGTTGTGCGGTATAAGGTGCTACGTGGTTGAGAACATCACCATCACGGAGATGTACGTGCCAGTCATCGGGACGGGTTATTTGCAATTGAGTCATGGTTTCGAGAAGATTGTTATACTTTGCGTATTATGCACTAATGTTCAGGGTACCTCTATTAATTCAAGCATTGTTCTGGCAACGCCAAAAAATTAGCATCAAGGCAGTCTTTACAATGAATGACTAGTCCTTCATAAAAAGGGTAACGCAGAGGCTGGTTTTTTGGCTAAGCCCCGAAGGGCGAATCTTCAAATCCCCATCTTCGTTGTTGTGTCCCTTGCGAAGGGAATAACCATTCGCAGCAGAACATGTCTAGAATATGGGGGTTGAAGATTCGCAGAACAATACTGGAATTAATAGAGATACCCTTAATTACTGTTATCCAAAAATATATATTAATGTTGCTATGACCGTTGCTCAAACAATTATACTCATGCTGTTATTAAAGACAGCACCTCAGGATTTACCCTATTCAATAAGCTTGATGGGGCGGCTAATTTTTCTCTATTTCATTAGTGGAATTGTTGTCGTAGTGGGTCTGGTAGAGCCATCGCTGGCCATAGGGCGAATGCTATTGAATATTGGCATAATATTGGTTTTTAGTTATGTGGTTTTATCTTCATTAAATTTGAGCACACGTTTTGTGCAAATGGTCACGGCATTGGTTGGCACAGGTATAGTCTTTAATTTACTGGCCTGGCCAGTATTGAGTTACGGTGATATGGAGAAGGAATCGGCTGCAGCCATACAAATATTATCGATGTTTGTATTGATGTTGATCAGTTGGGAGATACTGGTAACCGCGCATATTTTACGTAACGCACTGTCTACAAAAATGACCCAGGCGGTAATTTTATCGATGGCTTTGTTTTTTGTTACATTGACACTTTCACAACTGGTTTTGCCGGAGTCTTCTTCCTGATGCATATTCATATTCTTGGTATCTGCGGCACCTTCATGGGAGGCATTGCGGTGCTGGCCAGGCAGGCCGGGCATACCGTCAGCGGTTCGGATGAAAATGTTTACCCACCCATGAGCACGCAGCTGGAAGAGCAGGGCATTACGCTCAGCGTCGGTTACAAACCGGAAAATATTCCTGCCGATGTGGATCAGGTGGTGGTTGGCAACGTTATGTCACGCGGCAATCCGGCGCTGGAATTTGTCATGAATCGTAATCTGCCCTACACCTCGGGGCCGCAGTGGCTGGCCGAAAATGTATTGAAAGATCGCTGGGTGCTGGCAGTGGCCGGTACCCACGGTAAAACCACGACTTCGTCGATGCTGGCGTGGATACTGGAATACGCAGGCATGACCCCCGGATTTTTGATTGGTGGTGTGCCGGGTAACTTCGGTTTGTCGGCGCGATTTGGCAATGAACCTTTTTTTGTCGTCGAAGCCGATGAATACGATACCGCCTTTTTCGATAAACGTTCCAAGTTTGTACACTATCGTCCGCGCACCGCCATACTGAATAACCTTGAATTTGATCATGCCGATATTTTTGAAAATCTTGATGCCATTAAAAAACAGTTTCATCATCTGGTACGTACCGTGCCGGGGCGTGGTTTACTGGTGGTTAATGGTAGCGACAAAAATTTAGACGACGTTTTACAGCAAGGCTGCTGGTCACAACGTGAGAGTTTTTCACTGGATGGTGATCAATGGTCAATCAGCAATGTTTCGGACGACGGTAAAAGTTTTGATGTCTATCTCGATGGCAAAATAGAAGGTACTGTGAAGTGGGATATGAACGGTTCACATAATCGCATGAATGCACTGGCCGCAATCGCCGCCGCACGACACGCTGGTGTGCCAACGACGCATGGTTGCGAGGCCATGGCTGAATTCAAAGGCATCAAGCGTCGCATGGAAATACGTGGTGTTGCGCGTGGCATTACCGTTTATGATGATTTTGCGCATCATCCCACAGCCATCGAAGAAACACTGGCAGCGATGCAGGAAGTCGCCAAAGGTGGCCGTGTGCTGGCGGTACTGGAACCACGCTCCAATACCATGCGCATGGGTGTGCATCAGGATAGCTTGAGTAACTCATTGCAGGCCGCCGATGCCATTTATCTGTATCAACCCGAAGGCATGGACTGGGCTTTGCATGAAGTCTCGCAGCAATCAGAAAAACCCGCGCAGGTTTTTGATCAGGTCGAAAAAATTATTCAGAAACTTTGTGCCGATGCCAAAGACGGTGATCAAATCATCATTATGAGCAATGGTGGTTTTGAATCCATCCACACTAAATTATTAACCGCTTTAGAGCAGTAGGGTTTTGTATGTCCAGTAACAATTCATCACAACCCACCATCGCGTTAGGCATCACCGGCGCTTCCGGTGTGCAATACAGTTTTCGATTGCTGGAGCAGTTATTAAAAGCCGACTGTAAAGTTTATTTAATGATCAGTAAAGCAGCGCAGGTGGTCATTGGTATGGAAACTGATTTATCTTTGCCGGGGCGTGTTTCAGATATTCAAAAATGCCTAAGCGAAAAATATCAGGCTGCTGAAAATCAGCTGCAGGTTTTTGGCGAAGACGAATGGACAGCGCCAGTTGCCAGTGGTTCTAATAATGTAAAAGCCATGGTGGTTTGTCCCTGCTCCATGGGCGCATTGTCAGCCATTGCCTGCGGAGCGAGTAACAATCTGTTAGAACGTGCTGCCGATGTCATGTTGAAAGAACGCAAGAAACTTATCATCGTGCCACGTGAAACACCGTATTCAGATATTCATTTAGAAAATATGCTCAAGCTTTCAAGAATGGATGCGGTGATAGTGGATGCGAATCCGGGTTTTTATAATCAGCCGAAGTCGGTTGATGATCTGGTGGATTTTGTGGTGGGGAAAATATTAGATCAGTTGAAAGTTGGTCATAACCTACAGCCGAAGTGGGGGAATGAAAAGTAGGCCTGCATAAGGAACGTTGCGGGCAATCTGTAACAAACGCAGGGAACGGCAAAAGCCTTATCCCAGTCTACAACTAAAAAATACATGCGTACGATTACGCTACGCTAATCGTACCTACTGCACTCCACTTAGCGCATTGTAATCGTACATAAGGATTCCTTTAAAAGTATTTAGACACATGTTTACCATATTTATGAATACAGGATAAATAGCGAAGTGGCCAGGGTGACTCACAAAAGTCAGCATTCAATGCGGTAAAATTTTTTAATTTTTTCTCAAGGTCATCATATTTATCATAATCATCCTCAAGCGTAATACCCACTTCTTCTAATTTTCTGAGCCACTTATAATCATCATCTGTAATACTATCTGCTTTAGTCCACACAGATAACACTTTCAGATTATTTAACTGTTTCAATAGATGAAAGTCAGTCTTATTTACTGATGGAAGAAACAATTGCTCAGCAACAGGCAGCAATGCTATATCTTCAATCTTAAAATTGCTGGCAAAATTCATTACAGCCAATCTCTTCAGGCTCTTAGAATTTGATAAATCTTTAATAGAATCAATACTAACATTCCAAAAATCCAACCCTTCTAAGGCGGGCAGCTCATTTAAGAAGCTCAATGACTCCGGATCGACGCAATGAAGTATTAGAAACTTTAGGTTTTTTAAATGTTTTACATTATCAATAGATTTAACTCGCCACGGATGATGTGAACTTTGATCATCAATCATCAGGCGCTCTAGGTTTTCTAGTTTATGAAATTCAAATTTGTGATTACCTGATGCCACTGAAATGCTTAAAGCTTTCAAAGAGGCGCATTCATAAATAGAGCCAACATCAAAGTGCTCTTTGGGTTTCGAATCAAAAGAAAGGCATGCAAAGTTTAATTCTTCCAAGAAAGAAGGCATCTTTGAAAGTGATGACGATTTATAATCACCTATTACTAAAGACAGCCCCTTCAAACCATCTAAATTGGAAAGAAAATCAAGATTGTCGACATAATGCTCAATTCTAAGCTTTAGTGTTGATAGCGACTTAATTGACAGCAAAAAATCTAAACAACATTTAGGCTTCTTATCTCTTACATCAAGTAATAGACCAGTAATATGCTTTTTATCTTTAAGTGCAGCAGCATAGTCAAACCCCTTGCAAGTAATGCATAACTTTTTACACGGCAATGATTGTATAAATGATATTAACTCTTTATCAGGCAGAGTCTGGCATCGTTTCTCCCTGTCAATTTCTATAGTAGCTTCTGGAAACTTTAATAATAACTTCTCAACAATTTCCAGATGTTTTTTCTCCCAGTCACCCCAAAATATGTCGATAATAATATGAGATTGAGCAGTACAGGTTGCTACTAATGTATCAAGATCCACTCCATCTATTAATTCAGTATAAGTATCATCTATTTTTAAAGTCGGAGGTTCTTTGGGTATTTCTTCTTTCGTTATTTTACGATCTGGTTTAGATAAATGAGCTTTTAGATATTTTACATTCTCAAGCCATATGTTATATGTCTCTGATTCATTCCAGGATTCACGAAAATCCTCATCAGCCAGGCAATAATTAGAGGCGTCTATCGCTAACACGACGATATCATCAAGCCATTGTTTTCTTGACTTTGCCGCCCAGCGAATTAAGTCACCACTAATATCAGGAACAATATAGCCTTTCCTTAATAGCACAATAGAGGCTGCAGCTATTAAAATATTAATATCGCCTTCATCATTTCTTGTTGATAATGCATTTTTTATAAACGACTCTGACTTTCTTTCAGAGAAATCCAACATAAAGTCTAATGCATCATCATTTTCTAACAATCCCGGTCCCCAAGTGCCCATATAACCTCCTGAATAAGTGTTGTCCTATAATTTAGTACCGTAAATTGGATAGAATGATTTTCAGAAACCCCAACGATATAATTAGTTACGCTACTGGCAGTGAATTATGTTTCAGTAACCCCAAAAACTCCCCAAAAGGCACCGGCCTCGAATACACATAACCCTGCCCATAATCACACCCAAACTCATCCAGTTGCACACTTTCATTTTTTTCTTCAATGCCTTCGGCAATGACTTTCATATTCAGATTTTTTGCCAGCAACGAAATAGTGCGAACAATTTCCATACTGCGTTCATTGCTGAACATGGCATTAACAAACGACTGGTCAATTTTAAGTGTGTCGATGGGAAAGCGGTGTAAATAGCTAAAGCTTGAATAACCGGTGCCGAAGTCGTCAATCGCAATACTAAAACCAGCCGCTTTTAATTTGTTTAAACTTATTTCTGCAAGTTCCGGGTTGGTCATGAGTATGCTTTCGGTGATTTCAAGTTTTATGCAGTCGTTATCTATATCCGCATTTTTGACAGCATTTTCTATATCTGCCATGAATGATTCAGATTCAAACTGTACAGCTGACAGATTGATGCTCATGTAAATATTTTGATGTTTTCTAAATTCATGAGCAGCAAAACAGGCTTGTTCTGTAATCCATTTTCCTAGTGGAATGATTAATCCTGTTTTTTCAGCAAGACTAATAAACTGGTCTGGTGGTGTGAAACCGAGCGTTGGGCTATTCCATCGGATTAGCGCTTCGCAACCGGCGATAGTACCCTGTGGCATATTTACAATAGGTTGATAATAGAGTTCAAACTCATTGTTATCGAGCGCGTTTTTAAGATTATTTTCTTTGGTAATGCTATCGCTGGTCGATTCCAGATCTTTGTTTATATAATCTGCTGCGTGGCTAGAAACCTGTCGATGTGTAATTGCCGTAGCAAGCTTGCTCGAAAGTTTGAGGTATTGCGAAAAAAAACTGCTGATGGTGCTATTTGAAGAGTCGCTTTCGTGTTCTTTTAAGCTCTCAGAAACATCGTGCAGCCGGGCATAAATATCGCGATAACGTTCCAGTACGACCTGAAGCAACATGCGCACAGTAGGGTTGGAGAGTTCGATTTTCTGGGCAATATAATCTCGCGAGATTATTAATAATTCCACATCTGTTTTAGCGATGGCAGTGGCAGATCGAAAATCATTATCGATCAGTGCCATCTCACCAAATAGTTCACCTTTTTCCAATGTGGCGAAGACAGAAGGGGTGCCGTTGATGAGCATCGATAACTCGACTTCACCATTTTGGATAATATAGGCGCAATCACCGGGAGCACCTTGCTGAAAAATCAGTGTGCCAGCGGTAATAGTTCTTGTGAGTCCTGTGTCCATGAGCAGCCTGTTAACCTCTAATCATGAGCTTAGCTGTGAGTATAGACCTAAATGCCGAGCTTGAAAAATAGCTGGTTATGAAGAAAAGATAGCCTGTGCTTTTCCCAGGTCAGCAGGTGTATCGACAGACAGGCTATGAAAATTCTCAATCACAGTCACATGAATATCAATATCATTTTCCAGTGCCCTAAGTTGTTCCAGGCTTTCGGTTTTTTCTAAAGGTGTCTGCTCGGTTTCGGTAATGGCTTGTAGTGTGGCGCGGGTGTAGATGTAAATGCCGATGTGTCCCAGTGCCTGTTCGGGCAGCTCGCCGTTGTGACATAGGGGGATGCAGCTTCTGGAAAAATACAGGGCGTTGCCGTTGTTTTTTCTGACGACTTTGACGGTGTGTGGTTCTTGCATGATTTCTTTGTCGTGAATGTGATGCGCTAGTGTACCCATAGTCGGACTTTGCTGATTAATAAAATCAACAGTGAGTTTATCGATGTGGTCGGGGTCGAGCAGTACTTCATCGCCCTGTATATTGACGAAGACATCAGCATCCGAATGCTGGTTCATGTATTCAGCGATACGGTCGGTGCCGCAGGCACATTCAGTCGATGTCATTACTGCATGATGCCCTGCTTCGATAACCGTATTTAAAATCCTTTCGTCATCGGTTAGCACCACTACATCGTGTAATTGCTTTGCCTGTTTGGCTCTTTCCAGCACATGCAGTACCATGGGTTTGCCTGCGATGTCGCACAGCGGTTTTCCAGGTAAACGGGTCGAGGCGTAACGACTCGGTATGCAGCCTATAATTTTCATATGGTATTCAGAGCCCGTATTTGGTTTATGCTTGTCATATATTAGGGGGGGCGTGCAAAGGTCTCAAGTAATAAATATTAATTTTGCAGAAATAGGAACGACTAATGAATGATTCCAGTTCAAATCTGACCAAATCCTCAACTGGTTTACTTAAACAGGCTGCGGATAGCATCGCTCAGGTTATTTTGGGTAAGGACGATCAAATACGTCTGGCATTAACCTGTCTGGTGGCGCAAGGGCATTTGTTGATCGAAGATACGCCCGGTGTCGGCAAAACTACGCTGGCACATACCATCGCGCAGGTTATGGGGCTGGACTTCCAGCGTATTCAGTTTACCAGTGATTTATTACCCGCCGATATTCTGGGTGCGGCAATTTATAATCGGGAGCAGGCTGCCTTTGAGTTTCACAAAGGGCCGGTGTTTTCCAATTTTATTCTGGCTGATGAAGTTAATCGCGCGACACCTAAAACACAGAGCGCCTTGCTGGAGGCGATGGAAGAACGTCAGGTAACGGTGGAAGGTGAAACGCGCAAGTTGCCTCAGCCGTTCTTCGTCATAGCGACGCAGAATCCGGTGCATCAGCTGGGTACTTACCCCTTGCCTGAATCTCAGCTCGATCGTTTTTTGATGCGTATTCATCTAGGTTATCCCGATAAAAAAGCCGAACGCGAACTTTTACAGGGCGCAGATCGACGTGAGATGATTCAACACCTTCAGCCGGTGCTCAGTGCGGGCAAGTTACTGACAGTACAAAAACAGGCCGCCAAAATTCACGTTGCCGATGCCTTGCTAGATTATATTCAGGCCGTGCTTGAATTCACTCGAAATTCACCGATGTTTGAGTTTGGTTTATCGCCGCGTGGTGGCCTGGCGCTGTTGAATGCAGCACGGGCGCTGGCGTTGATTGAAGGTCAGGAATATGTTTTGCCGGAGCATATTAAATTGGTTATGCCAGCGGTGGTTAATCATCGTCTTGAGGTGTCCAGTGACGAGCTAGGCGAGCAGGGAAAAACGGCTGCCACTTATATTTCCGGTGCGGTACCCATCCCTTAGTTCAGGGGTGGTCACTACGTGAGTTTCAGTTTGTCATTTAAATCATTTTTTCGGTTACCGGATTTCACTCGAAAGCCGGTCTTCAAGTTTATTTCAAAACGTGTCGGGCCTTTTAAAGGTACGGTGGTGCTGGATCGTAGCAGGGTTTATATTTTACCGACAAAAACCGGCTTGATCTTTTTAGTGCTGCTGTTATTGCTTTTGCTTGGTTCGGTCAATTACAGCAAAAGTCTCGGTTATGTACTGACTTTTATTCTGGTCGGTCTGGGTAACGTGATTATGTTTGCCACCTGGAAAAACCTTGCTGGTTTACGACTTCGTGCCGGTGGTTGTTTACCCGTGTTCGCGGGTGAAAAAGCTGTGTTTGCCGTTCAGCTAGAAAGTCCAGATGCACAGATGCGTTATTCGATTGCGGTAACCCATCAGGGGCAGGAGTATGAGGTGGTTGATGTGCCAGTGGGGGCTGTGTCATTGGCGCATTTTGAGGTGGCAACAGTACGACGTGGCGTTCTGGAGGCGGGACGTTTCCGTTTGTGTACCGAGTTTCCGGCGGGACTATTCGTGGCCTGGACGTGGATTGATTTGTCCATGCAGTGTCTGGTTTATCCACGGCCTGCCAGCAAAGCTGAGATGCTTGTTTCTATGTCCAGTGAGGAAGGTGACCAAGCTTTGCATGGCGCTGGTTTGGAAGAATATTCAGGCCTGCGAAAATATCAAACCGGTGATTCATGGCGGCGTATTGCATGGAAAGCGGTAGCACGTACCGATGAGCTGGTGACCAAGGAATTCTCCGGTGGCCAGCCGCAGTTGCAATGGATTGACTGGCAGACACTGGCTGTCTCAGGGACTGAAGCTAAATTATCGGCAATGACTCGACTGGTTATCGATGCCGATGAAGCCGGTCTGCATTATGGATTACGATTGCCTAATCTTGAAATTGAACCAGCACATGGTCGGACACATTATGTACATTGTTTAAAAGTGTTGGCGCTCTATGGTGATTGATAATCATAAATTTACGCCGGTGCTTATTGGTATCCATCTGGTGGCTTTACCGATGTATACACGACTGCCGCCTTATGTATTGTTGTTGATAGTCTCATTTACTATCTGGACGCTACTGATCATTGCCGGTCGTATTAAACAGCCAATCGCCTTTATCCGAATATTGTTAGCTTTTGCCGTGATCATGGCTTTGTTGTTCTCCTACGGTACGATTTTAGGGCAGGAGCCAGGTACTTCAATGTTGTTGATGCTGTCTTTTCTCAAACTTTTTGAAATGAAAAGTAAACGAGATGTGTTGCTGGTTATTTTTGTAGGTTACTTTCTGATTGCAACCAATTTCTTTCATACACAAAGTCCCTGGATTGCGGCTTATGTATTTATCGTGGTGATTTATCTCACTTCATTGCTGATTATTTTTAGTGATCGTTTATCCAGCACAAGTTTTAAAACGCGAATCAAAATTTCTACTCGAATGGTGGCTCAGGCGATTCCATTGATGCTGGTTTTGTTTGTCCTGTTTCCCCGTATTCCGGGGCCGCTCTGGAGTTTGCCAAAAGACATGAAGTCGGCGAGTACCGGAGTGGGTGACAAAATGTCACCGGGCAGTATTAATGATTTGATCAGTTCGGGTGCGGTGGCATTTAGAGTTCAGTTTGATGGTCAGCACCCTGAGAAAAAAGATCTGTATTGGCGAGGTCTGGTGCTGTCAAATTATGATGGAAGGACATGGTCACGCGATGATGCACCAGATAATTGGCCGCCTGATATTACATATGTAGATCCAGAAGAAAAGATTGTTGAGTATATGGTGATGCTTGAGCCTCACGGCAGGAAATGGTTGTATTCACTGGAAAGTCCGGTTACACAAGAAAGTTCATATACGGTCACTAGAGAACTGCAAATAGTCACGATTAAAGAAGTAAATAGTCTTTTTTCTTATAAGCTGGCATCAGATTTACATGCTACTAATAATGCTCTGTCTATACAGGAAATTCAAAAAAATATTTTACTGCCGCCTGGTTTGAATGAAAAAACTATAGCATTGGCAAAAAAAATACGAAAGGAAGCTGGCAGTAGTGTTATGGCTTTCTCAGATGCAGTACTGGAGTATTTTAATACCAGGCCTTTTTACTATACCTTGTCACCACCTTTATTGGGTGAAAACGCTATGGATGATTTTATTTTTAGTAGTCGACAGGGGTTTTGCGAACATTATTCCAGTGCATTTGTATATTTAATGCGGGCAGCGGGCGTGCCTGCGCGTGTCGTCATTGGTTATCAGGGTGGCACTATAAATCCGGTAGATGATTATATGATTGTCAGGCAATCCGATGCGCATGCCTGGGCAGAAATCTGGACCGACAATGACGGCTGGGTGAGAGTCGATCCGACAGCAGCGGTATCACCAGATCGCATAAATTATGGCATTGCTAATGCAGGACTGGATGAAGCAGGGTTGCCATCTGTCATTGTTTTAAATAGCGAATTTCTGCTTCAACTTCGTTACAAGATAGACAGTCTTAACCATAGCTGGAATAAGTGGGTGGTTGGTTTTGATGAGAAAAAACAAAAGGAATTGTTTGAAATGCTGGGCGTTGATGATATAGACAAAGCTACGTTGTTTTCGTGGATGGTTGTCGCCATGACCTTGTCTGGCGCACTGGTTTTTTTGTGGGTTTTTAAACAGGGTGAAAAAAAATCAAAGCGAGATGTGGCCGCATACTACTACAGTATTTTTTGCCAGAAATTCGAAAAGTCAGGTTTGACGAAAGAACCGAGTGAGTCGGCGGATGAATTTCTTGTTCGTATTGTGCATGACTTTCCTGATTTAAAACAAAAAGCAGAAGTTATAACGCATTACTATCAACGAATACGCTACGGCGATGATGATAGTGATAATCGAAAAAAACAGTTTATCCATGCTGTGAAGCTCTTTGCTGTAAATTCATCGGTTTCAAAAAAATGACACATTGAATGAGATTCAATCTGTCTAATAAATAGCATTATTAAACAAAGAGTTAGTGCGTTATATAAGCGCAGCGTTGAAAAAAAGCTTTCCTTTTATATCGAATTGCTTACAATTCGCGCAAATTTAAAGTCACATAATGTAAATATTTCCTGGCAATGGTGCCGGAAGGAGAAGAGATATGCCCAAAGGTGGATATATGTCCGGGATTTTTGGCAGTTCGCCAGTCGATCCCATGCAAGAGCACATGGCAAAAGTTTATGCCTGCGCCTCTGAGTTAGTGCCTCTATTTAATGCTGTTATCAATGAAGACTGGGAAATCGTCGAACAAACGCAGCAGAAAATATCCCGTCTTGAAGAAGAAGCCGATGTGCTTAAAAAAGCCTTACGTATGAATATGCCTAATGGTTTGTTTATGCCCATGTCCAGGCAGGACTTGCTGGAAGTTTTGTTGTCACAGGACAAAATTGCGAATAAAGCCAAAGATATTGCAGGCATCATTCTTGGTCGCCGTATGACTTTGCCTGAAGTGGTTCACGTTGATTACATTCGTTTTATCCAGCGCTGTGTGGATGCCTGTAAACAGGCCAAAAAAGCCATTAATGAGTTGGATGAGCTGGTTGAAACCGGTTTTAGTGGTCAGGAAATTAAAATTGTTTCTGCCATGATTACCAAACTCGACGAGATTGAGAGCGATACGGATAACTTGCAATCCGCAATTCGTCGAAAAATATTTGCCATAGAAAAGGATTTGCCACCAGTTGATGTGATGTTTCTGTACAAGATCATCGAAGAGACAGGTGATGTTGCGGATTACTCGCAACGTGTTGGTAGTCGTTTGCAATTAATGCTGGCACGTTAGGGGTTGAGTTATGGAAATAATTGCTGAATATAGCACTACATTTTTGATTTTAGCTGGTGTCTTTGGTCTGTTTATGGCCTGGGGTATTGGCGCTAATGATGTTGCCAATGCGATGGCAACTTCGGTGGGTTCTAAAGCTCTCACCATCAAGCAGGCGATTATCGTTGCGGCGATTTTTGAATTTGCCGGTGCGGTGCTGGCTGGTGGACAGGTCACCAAAACTATTCGAAAGGGTATTGTCGATGCGGATATTATGTCTGGATCCCCCGACTTATTACTCTACGGTATGTTGGCGTCACTATTGGCAGCGGGTTTATGGTTGCTGATTGCATCGCGAAACGGCTGGCCGGTTTCAACCACTCACTCCATCGTCGGTGCTATCGTCGGTTTCGCCATGGTAGGTATCGGTATGGAAGCGGTTAAGTGGGACAAAATTGGTTTTATCGTCGCCAGCTGGGTTATCTCACCGCTGATGGCAGGCACCATGTCCTTCCTGATATTCCGCAGTGTGCAGAAGTTGATTCTAAATAGGTCAGAACCCCTGAAACAGGCAAAACGCTACGTGCCGGTATATATCTTCCTGACGGGTTTTATGATTTCACTGGTGACCATGATTAAAGGTCTGAAACATGTGGGTCTGGAAATATCGACGGGCGAAAGTTATATCTACGCGACGATTGCAGGCCTGGTTATCATGGGTATTGGTCAGTATTTCATCAGTAAGATTATCATTGACCCGAAAGCTGACAAGAATTTTCATTACACTAACGTAGAAAAAGTTTTTGGTGTTCTGATGATCGTCACTGCCTGCGCCATGGCCTTTGCACATGGTTCGAATGATGTCGCCAATGCCATCGGTCCAGTCGCCGCGGTAGTGGGTATCGTTAGCAGCGGCGGAGAAATTGCCAGTAAATCGACCTTGCCAATGTGGGTCTTGTTGCTCGGTGGTGCCGGCATCGTGCTGGGTTTGATGATGTACGGTCGTAAGGTTATCGCCACCGTCGGTAAGCAAATTACTGAGTTAACACCAAGTCGTGGTTTTGCTGCTGAGTTAGCAGCAGCAACGACTGTCGTGGTCGCTTCGGGTACCGGTATTCCAGTATCAACCACGCATGTATTGGTAGGTGCGGTTCTGGGTGTGGGTCTGGCACGTGGTATGGCGGCGCTTAATCTGGGCGTGATTCGTAATATCTTTATGTCGTGGATTATTACCCTGCCAGCAGGCGCGATACTGTCGATTATCTTCTTCTTTATGTTGAAGGGGATATTTGGCGGCTAGGTTTTTGCTTAAGTTTGGCCTGGGCGGCCTGGATTCTGTGTAAGCAGGGTTCAGGCCGTTTTGTTTGTGGCTTATGAAGTTATAAAAACGCCCGTCATTCCCGCCTCCGCGAAAATGACGTACTAAGATAACAACCTTCTTTTATTAATAAAGAAAGCGTATATTTCTGTCATGCCCTCCATCCCCACTGAACTAGTCGAAACCCTGCCTGCTGCCCTGCAGGAACCCGTCAGTCTCTACTGGCAAGACTGGTGCCAGTCGTGTGAATCTCTGAATTTATCTTTCGACACTCCCATCCCATTACCCCAAGTAGGTCGCATCTGGGCATGCAGTGAATTTGTCGCGCGTTTGTGTACCCGCAAACCGTATTTATTAAAATCTATTTTCGATGATGGTCTGGAATCGGACCGGAATTTATCCGACTACAAAATTCACATCGAAGCTGCGATTAATGAGGCTGCCGATAATGACGCGGCGGTGATGGAGGCATTGCGCCTGCAACGCCAGAAAGAAATGTTACGCATTGCCTGGCGTGATCTGGATGATATTGTGCCACTTGAACAAATATTGGCTGAGCTGAGCGATCTTGCCGAAGCCATGGTTTCGGTGACGCTGGATTATCTGCACGACAAGGCTGTCGAAGTCATGGGCACGCCAATGAGTGGGGCTGGTGAGCCTCAATTCATGCTGGTGCTGGGCATGGGCAAGCTGGGCGGGCGTGAGCTAAATTTCTCTTCTGATATTGATCTGATCTTTATGTACCCGGAAGAGGGGGAAACGCAGGGCGGGCGTCGTTTAACCAATCATGAGTTCTTTCTTCGTTTAGGTAGAAATCTGGTCAAGTTTCTCAATGAAACCACCAAAGACGGTTTTGTTTTCAGGGTGGATACGCGCCTGCGGCCTTATGGCGAGAGTGGGCCGCTGGTAATGGGCTTTGGCGCGGTCGAGCAATACTACCAGTCGCAGGGGCGTGACTGGGAGCGTTACGCCATGATCAAGGCGAAGGCGTTGGCGGGGTGTCAGGCGGATATTGAATATCTGGAATCCATGCTGCGGCCATTTGTTTTCAGGCGTTATCTGGATTTCTCGGCGTTTGAATCCATCCGTGAAATGAAGGCCATGATCGAGGCCGAAGTGTCTCGTAAAGGTATTCAGGATAACGTCAAACTCGGCCGCGGTGGTATTCGTGAAATTGAGTTCATCGGCCAGACCTTCCAGTTGTTGCGTGGTGGCCATGATGCGGCTTTGCAAATCCGCGGCATTATGGATGTATTAAATTTGCTGCAAACAATGAAGCTGCTGGAAAGCCAGGACGTCGAGCAGTTGCAACAGGCTTATGTTTTTTTGCGGCGACTGGAAAATAGAATTCAGATGCATAGAGACATGCAGGTGCACGATCTGCCGGTTGATGATATCGGCAGGCAAAGGCTGGCGCTGGCGATGAATGAACCGGACTGGCCAGCACTGCTGTCGAAAATCGAGACCCATCGCAATAATGTGCACACGGTTTTCCAGAGTATTATTTCGCGTGAAACAGGCGAGGGTCCGGCCATAGAAGATGGCGTGCTGGTGCTGAAATCTTACTGGTTATCTGTTTCTGGCCGAGACAATTTGCTGCAATGGTTTGGCGAGAACGAGTTTTCGGATGCCGAGCACGCAATAAAGATACTGGATAGTTTCAAAGCTGATGCACATATTCGGGGTTTATCAGAATCGGCCTCGCAGCGGTTACTAAAGTTGCTATCAAAGCTGATACCGGCAATGGCGGTTTATCCTGGGCCAGCGGTACTACTAGAACGAGTTTTGCAGATTCTTAGTGCGGTTGCGGGTCGTCAGGTTTATATCAATTTATTGCTGGAATATCCGCAGGCCAGCAAGCAGATGTTGTCATTGTGCGCGGTAAGTGCGTGGTTTGTGCAGCAGTTGATGGCGCACCCGATCCTGCTGGATGAATTGCTCGATGCCGGTGAGTTGTATCAGAGCAAAGATTTTCAGGCGCTGTCACAGGAGCTGACGTATTTGTTATCTTCTGTGGAAGCGGGAGATCTTGAGCAAAATATGGATCGTTTGCGGCAGTTCAAAAATACCCAGGTGATGAAAACGGCTGTGCTGGATGTGAGTCAGATACTGGCGGTGACTGATGTCGGTGCAACCCTGAGTCATATCGCCGAGGTGATTCTGGTCAAGGTATTGCAGCTGGCCTGGGATGAGGTTTGCAAAAAACACGGTCGCCCGAGCTGTCTCATCGATGATAAAAAAGTGTTGCCTGGCATTGCGATTGTCGCCTATGGCAAATTGGGCGGCTATGAGCTGGGTTATGGCTCGGATCTCGATATTGTCTTTCTGCACAATAGCGCCGGGGAAAAACAGCTCACCGAGGGTAATGCTGAGGGTGGGAAAGTCATTGATAATTCAACCTTTTTTAGTCGAGTGGCGCAAAAGGTACTGCACATACTCTCGACCAGAATGTACGCCGGTTTGCTTTATGAAACCGATATCCGCCTGCGTCCCGAAGGCAAGTCGGGTTTGATGGTCAGTAGTTTGAATGCTTTTGAACAATATCAGCGTGAAAAGGCGTGGACATGGGAGCATCAGGCATTAATTCGGGCACGTATTGTGGTCGGAAATGACCCTATTCGGCAGGAATTTGATAGAATTCGCCTTTCGGTTCTGGCGTCAAAACGGCAATCTGAAGTTTTATGCCGTGATGTTGCACAAATGCGCTATAAAATGCGCGACCATTTGGGCAGCAAAGACTCGACCAGCTTTAATATTAAGCAGGATGCTGGCGGTATTGTTGACATCGAATTTCTGGTGCAGGCGGGCGTTTTGTTGAACGCAGCAGCGCAGAATAATTTATTGGACAGTACTTCGACGCTCGATATGTTGAGTCGGTTGGTTGAATCCGGCTGGTTCACTGATGAAGAATCGGAGACATTGAGTCAGGCTTACAGGGATTTTCGTGAACAGGTAAACAGGCAGGCGTTGATGGTTGATTTAACGCTGGATGAAAATACCATGTTAGCTTATAAAGCTGGCGTAACAGGTGTCTGGCAACGTTTGATGCCGACAAAAGAATAAAGGTAGTGACAGCATAAAATGAAGCTGTCGCATATGTTGAACATTTTGGAGATAGACGAATGATACAAACCATGGACGACCGTGACGGCGTAATCTGGTTTGATGGTGAGATGGTTCCCTGGCGCGAGGCCAAGATACACGTACTCACCCATACACTGCATTACGGCATGGGCGTATTTGAAGGCGTGCGCGCCTATCAAACTGACAAAGGTGCGGCGATTTTCCGCCTTGAAGAACACACACGTCGTTTGTTCGATTCTGCGCATATCATGCAAATGAAAATGCCTTTTGATAAAGCTACTATCAGTGAAGCTCAGCGTCAGGCAGTCAGTCAAAATAATCTTGAGACCGCTTATATCCGCCCTATGTGTTTTTATGGCTCGGAAGGTATGGGTCTGCGTGCGGATAATTTAAAAGTACACGTGATTGTTGCCGCCTGGCAATGGGGTGCTTATCTGGGTAAAGAAGCGCTGGAGAAAGGTATTCGTATCCGCACTTCTTCTTTTACTCGACACCATGTCAACATCAGCATGTGCAAGGCGAAAGCCAACGGTCATTACATCAACTCCATGTTGGCACTGCAGGAAGCGCTGAGCTGTGGTTACGATGAAGCCATGTTGCTGGATAACGAAGGTTATGTTGCCGAAGGCAGTGGCGAGAATATTTTCGTGGTGCGTGATGGTGTGATTTATACGCCGGATTTAACTTCAGCCTTGAACGGTATTACTCGAAGCACTTTGTTTGAACTGGCGAGTAGTCAGGGTATTGAAATTCGCGAAAAACGCATTACTCGCGATGAAGTTTATATCGCCGATGAAGTTTTCTTTACTGGCACCGCCGCAGAAGTGACACCCGTTAGAGAAGTCGATAATCGCGTTATCGGTGATGGCGGGCGTGGTCCGATTACAGAAAAACTACAGACGATGTATTTCGATTTAGTGCACGGTCGTTTAGATATGCATCCAGAATGGCTAACCCTTGTTAAGTGATTCGTTGAAAAGTATTAGACAGGAATTAAAAAATGCCTAACCCTCGTACTGTTGATCAAGAAGATCTTGATGTGCCAAATGAAACCATGGTGCATGAAGTGCATAGCAATGTATTACCAATACATTGCCCAATGCCAGGCTCAAGTTTGTGGAATTCACATCCGCGAGTTTATATTCCGGTGGAAGAAACCGGTTCAGCCAAATGTCCATATTGCGGATGTGAATACATTCTCAAGGATAATTAATCGCTGATTATGCACGTTCAAATACCTTCTTTTAAAAATGCCAAAGTATTGGTGGTTGGCGATCTTATGTTAGATCGTTACTGGCATGGCCCGACTTCACGTATTTCACCAGAAGCACCTGTGCCAGTGGTGCACGTTAGCGAGATTGAAGAACGTCCCGGTGGTGCTGGTAACGTGGCCTTGAATATCGCCATTCTTGGCGCAAAAAGTACTGTCTTAGGTTTAACCGGTAATGATGATGCCGCTCATGCCTTAGAAAAAACCTTACAGGCCTCTGGCGTAAATACGCATTTTATAAAACTCGAAGATAATGCCACCGTCACCAAGTTGCGAGTGATGAGTCGTCATCAGCAATTGATTCGTCTGGATTTTGAAGATGGTTTTATCGGTCAGGATTTATCGGCTATGGAAGCTGAATTCATCAAGTTATTAGATGATCATGACGTGGTGGTTTGTTCAGACTATGGCAAAGGCTGTTTGCGAAACATCCAAACGCTGATTGCTCTATGCAAAGAAAAAAATATTCCTGTGCTGGTTGACCCCAAAGGCAATGACTTTAGTAAATATGCTGGTGCCAGTTTGATTACACCAAATCTTTCCGAGTTTGAAGAAGTGGCTGGTCATTGCGTTGATGAAGATGACCTGGTCGCAAAAGCAGAAAAAGTGTGCGCTGAGCATCAGCTCGGTGCTTTGCTGGTGACACGCAGCGAACATGGTATGAGTTTAATCGAGAGCGATAAGACGGTGACACATTTACCGACACGCGCTCGCGAAGTTTATGATGTCACTGGTGCTGGCGATACCGTAATCTCGACATTGGCCGCTGCTTTAGCTGTCGGTCAGGATTTACCGCACAGTACCGCACTGGCTAATTTCGCCGCTGGTCTGGTGGTGGCTAAATCGGGAACAGCCAGTGTCACAGTTGAAGAATTGCAGCTGGCAAATCGTGAATATTTTAAAGTTGAACGCGGCATACTTGATGAAGCCAGTTTGTTTAAAGCCATGGATGCCTGCCGTGAACACGGTGAAACCATCGTCATGACCAATGGTTGTTTTGATATTTTACATGCAGGCCACGTTACTTATTTGCAGCAGGCACGTGAGCTGGGCGATCGCTTAGTGGTCGCCGTCAATATCGACGAAACGGTGAGCCGTTTAAAAGGCCCTGATCGCCCGGTCAATAATGTTGATTACAGAATGACAATGTTAGCTGCGCTGGAATGTGTGGACTGGGTCGTGCCATTTACCGAAGACGAACCAACGCGTTTAATTTGCGAATTGAATCCTGATATTTTAGTGAAAGGTGGTGATAACGATCCTGATGTTATACCGGGTGGCGATTGTATTCGTGCAGCAGGCGGGCAGGTGAAAGTTTTGTCTTACGTTGAAGGTGTTTCTACCACAGAAATTATCGGTTCGATCAGGGACAAAGGTTAAACAATTTAATGGTTACTGCTGTTTCAGTTGATGTGCTTATCGTCGGTGGTGGCATTGCAGGCTTATGGACATTGGCTCGTTTGAAGCAGGCCGGTTACAAAACAGTTTTGCTCGAAGCTGAATCATTGGGTGCAGGTCAGACACGTTTCGCACAGGGCATTATCCATGGCGGGACTAAATACGCATTAACTGGAAAGCTGACTGCGTCGTCAGAAGCTGTCGCAGATATGCCTGCTTTATGGCGTGACTGTTATAATGGAAGAGGGCCGCTTGATTTAACTAAGGCGACTTTGCTATCTAATGCGCATTATCTGTGGTCAACCTCCAGTTTAACTTCCCGCGTCTCCGGTTTTTTTGCCAGTAAAGTAATGCGCGCCCGCACTAGCGAGCTTGATGAAAGTGTAAGGCCGTCGTTGTTCAAACATGCCGATTTCAAAGGTCAGATTTATGCATTGGATGAACCTGTGTTTGATGCCATGAGTGTGCTGAAAGCGATTGCGGAACCGGTGAAAGAATCGATATTAGCGATTAAAGGTGGCAGCCTTAAGTATGATAACGATGTGTTGTCTGTGCAAGGTCAGGATGGGCAAAGTTATGAATTCGATTTTAAAAAAATCGTACTAACGGCTGGTCAGGGAAATGAGAATTTATTGTCTGAATTAGGATTGAAACAGCCCGAGATGCAATTGCGGCCTCTAAAAATGGTCATGTTACGTGGTGGCCTTTCAGATATGGTATTTGCACATTGCATGGGTGGCAGTGTGAATCCAAGAATTACGATCACGTCTAACCGTAATGAGCAGGGTGACGTGGTCTGGTATTTGGGTGGGCAATTAGCAGAGGATGGTGTTGATCGGTCTGATGCAGAACAAATTGAACAGGCAAAACTTGAGTTAGCTGAATTGATCCCCTGGTTAGATCAGTCAAAATCACAATGGGCTACGTTGGATATAAATCGTGCGGAAATAAAGAAAGCAGGCACAAAACGCCCTGATACTTTTTTCGTAGAGCAACAAGATAAAGTGATTACTGCATGGCCAACTAAAATGGCTTTGTCGCCTGTAATGGCCGAGCAGGTAGTCGAATTAATTAATAATGAGAAATTGTCTCGTGTAGATGCTGCTGAATTACCGTCATGGTCAATTCCTTCTTATGCGAGCCTTCCATGGAATGAAGAACAAAGGTGGTTGATGTGATTGATGTAAGACCCTTAGGCTCAACAGGTATTGATGTCAGTGTGCTGGGCCTGGGTACGGTTAAATTCGGTCGGAATGAACAGGTAAAGTATCCGCAGGATTTTAAAATTCCTGGAGATATGGATATGATACGGATCCTGGATTTAGCATGGTCCTTAGGTATTAATTTTATTGATACAGCTCCGGCCTATGGCACAAGTGAAGAACGTCTGGGTAAATTACTGGCGCAACGTCACGACTGGGTTATAGAAACAAAAGTAGGCGAGATTTTTGAAAATGGCCAGTCACGCTTTGATTTTTCGGCCAAGCATACGCGGAAGAGTGTTGAGAATAGTCTGAGAAAGTTACGCCGTGATTATGTCGATGTCGTATTGGTACATTCTAACGGTGATGATATGGATATTATTCATCAGCAAGATGCCCTTGCGGAACTCGAAAATCTAAAACAAAAAGGGCTGATAAAAGCATTCGGTATGTCGAGCAAGACAGTTGAAGGAGGTCTGTGGGTGGTTGAGCATTGTGATGTGGTGATGGCGACCTGTAATCTTGAATACAATGAAGAGCAGTCCGTTCTGGATAAAGCCAAAGAATTAAACAAGGGCGTAGTGGTGAAGAAAGGCTTGTTAAGTGGTTACGCCGGTGTTGCCGCAGATGGTTCTGGTATAGAGCGATCGTTCGAGCATGTATTAAGTCAACCTGCTGTCAGCAGTATGATCGTAGGTACAATTAATACTAACCATCTTAGAAAAAATATAGAAATTGCTCAGCAATATAGCTCAGTAAAAGATTAAATTATGTCAGAAATGCCAAGACGATATTTGATTGTTGGCCCTTCCTGGGTTGGTGATATGGTAATGGCCCAATCACTCTTTGCTACACTGAAAAAGCTTTATCCAGATTGTTTGATCGATGTTATTGCGCCTGAATGGTCTTTGCCTATTCTTGAAAGAATGCCGCAGGTTAATCAGGGGATTGCTTTGAAAATTGGCCACGGTGAATTTTCACTGCTGAGACGAATAAAAATGGGCCTGGCACTACGTGAGCAAGCCTATACTCATTCAATAGTGCTACCACGTTCATGGAAGTCGGCACTGATACCTTTTTTTGCAAATGCGAAGGTCCGAACCGGGTTTCGTGGTGAGATGCGTTATGGTTTGTTGAATGATATTCGTGAATTAGATAAAAACATTCTCAAACAAACAGTACAGCGATATGTATCACACGCTTATGTTGCTAATTTAAAGCAAGCACCGGAAATTCCATTCCCAAAACTGGAAGTGGACATGATTAATCGAGGTCGCCTAATCGAGAAACTCAAGTTAGATCTAACTAAACCAATTATTGCTATGATGCCAGGTGCTGAATATGGCCCGGCAAAACAGTGGCCTGAAAAGCACTACAGAGAACTTGCTGATCTATTGATTAACAAGGGATACCAGGTATGGCTGATCGGTTCTGCAAAAGAGAAGGCTTTGTCGAAAAATATAGTAGAAGGACTTGGTCTGGATGCAATCAATCTTTGCGGTAAAACTGAGCTAGTAGATACGGTTGATTTGCTGTCCTGTGCAGAGCAGGTAGTGACCAATGATTCTGGATTAATGCACGTCGCTGCCGCAGTGGGCGTTAAACTCAATGTAATTTATGGTTCATCCACACCAGATTACACGCCACCTCTTAGCCCGAAAGAAAACATGAACATATTTTATCTTGATTTGGAATGTAGTCCCTGCTTTAAAAGGGAGTGTCCCTTTGGGCATACGAATTGTCTTTTTGAAATAGCTGCTAAAAATATTTATTTGAAAATGATTGTAAGCTCTATTTAGACCAAACCTTAATTATCTAAATTTTTTGAGGTCTTGAGTAGTGTGGGTATGTGTGAGATGACATTATCAAATTAGATTGCGTGGTGAGAGTTAAGTATAAATATCTACTATTGAGGGTTATGAGTGCACCCGCAATAGTAGATACCAAAAATGATCAGTTCTAGTTATTCTTGTTTATAATTAACAGCGTTTAGAATAAGGTGTAAATAAAGGGAGCTATAGCTGATCCCTGAGTCAACACAAGAAGCGCCCCTAGCAGTAACATCATAAAAATAATAGGCGCTAACCAGAATTTTTTACGTTCTTTCATGAATGCCCAAAGGTCTTTGATTAAATCTAACATTAAAAAGGTCTCTCAATATGTTCTTTTGGTTTCTGAGGTGATTTTATTCTGTAACTAGATATTTTTTCATCTAGTTTTTTGTGCAATGGATCCTTGCCTAATATTTTCAAAATAACAGCAGTGGGTAAAAAAATAAAATAAAACATGATGCCCAAAATAATCCTTGAATTTATCCAGCCCATGATATGGCCAAATTTCATCCAGGTTAGGAATATATGTTTAAGGCTAGCTGGGTGAATAAAAGCCCATAAAATAAGAATAGATGATACTGCCCAAGGCCAGTATGGTATCGTGAAGTTAAATAGCCACGGTAATAATAAGCCAAAAAGACCTGCTACGATAATTCCAGTAGTAATGCCAAATTTTTGTAATTCATTGTTGCTTGTTTGATTGGTTTTGTTCATGGTTTAATCAAGCTCAAATTCATTTTTCCAGTCATCTTTTTCAGTCCATTCAGGTTGTGATTTTTTATCAATTAAAAAGTTATCAAGTACCAGATAATCCATTTCAGTTCTCATAAAACACCGGTAGGCATCTTCCGGGCTGGCCACGATGGGTTCACCTCTGACATTAAATGATGTGTTGATGAGGATAGGGCAGTTGGTTTGTTTTTCAAATTGTTCAATTAAACCGTAAAAACGTGGATTTGTCTCTTTATGTATTGTTTGTATGCGAGCTGAATAATCTACATGTGTAATAGCGGGTACTTGAGAACGTGGAATATTGAGTTTTTCAATACCAAAAAGGTTTTCCTGGTCACTGGTCATTTTAATGCGTTTGTCTTCTTTAACGGGAGCCACAAGCAACATATATGGGCTTTTGCGATCTATATCAAACCAGTTTGTAACTTCTTCAGCCTTTATTGCAGGAGCAAAAGGTCGAAATGATTCTCTGTATTTAATTTTAAGATTCATGGTGGATTGCATCTTGGTACTACGCGGATCACCAATGATAGAGCGTCCACCTAATGCGCGAGGCCCAAATTCCATACGGCCGTTAAACCAGCCAACAACATTTTCGTTAGCGAGGATTTCTGCAAGTTTTGTAAAAAGTTGTTCATCCGGAAGTTCGATGTAGCTCGCTTCAATGCTATCTAGATATGACCTAATATCATCGGCGGAATAACGTTGTCCTAGATATGACCCTTGCATTTGATCCGTCAAATTATCTGATAGCCGTTGTTTTCCCTTGTATTCATACCATACAGATAATGCAGCACCTAAAGCACCGCCAGCATCACCCGCAGCAGGTTGAATCCAGATATCCTTGAAAGGACCATTTCTTAATAGTTTGCCATTTGAAACGCAGTTTAGTGCTACTCCACCTGCCAGGCATAAATAGTCTGCACCAGTTTCTTTTTGAACTGACGTAGCAATTTGTAAAACAATTTTTTCTGTAACATCCTGGATTGAGCGGGCAAGATCCATTTCTTTTTGAGAAATTTCTGTTTCTGACTTACGTGGCTCACCGCCAAATAGTCGATGAAATTTTTTGCTGGTCATGGTTAAACCAGTGGCATAGTTAAAGTAACTCATGTCCAGGCGAAAAGTGCCGTCATCTTTGAGGTCCAATAAATTATCCAAAATCAGATCTACATATTTCGGCTCGCCATAAGGTGCAAGCCCCATTAACTTATATTCACCTGAGTTTACTTTAAAGCCTGTGTAATATGTAAATGCAGAGTAAAGCAAGCCAAGCGAATGTGGGAAATTAATTTCCCACAATGGAGTTAGTGTGTTGTTTTCTCCGATCCAGACTGATGAGGTTGCCCATTCACCAACACCATCAAGGCAAAGTACTGCTGCTTTATCAAAAGGGCTAGGAAAAAATGCTGAAGCTGCATGTGAGCGGTGATGATCATTAAATAGTAAAGGTGGAAGTTGTTCTATATTAATTCCACCGAGTGCAGATAATTCTTTTTTTAATGTCGATTTAAGATAAAGTTTTTCCTTTAACCAAATTGGTATTGCCGCAATAAATGAACGGAAACCTTTAGGGGCATATGCAAGGTAGGTTTCAAGCAACCTTTCGAATTTTAGTAGTGGCTTATCGTAAAAACAGACATAATCAATATCTTTTAATTGGATGCCAGCTTGTTGTAGGCAAGATTTAATTGCCAATTCTGGGAATGCTGCATCATGTTTTTTTCGAGTGAAGCGTTCCTCTTGTGCGGCAGCTATAATTTTTCCGTCCTGAATCAGCGCAGCAGCACTGTCATGATAATAAGCTGATATACCTAATATGTTCATATTTAATATTGTTTATAATTGAGGAAGGATAGATTCAGCAATGAGGTTATGACCTTTTTTATTCCAGTGAAAATCACCAAAGATAAAATAATCTTCAATGGTTTTTTTAGGATTTGAGGCATTAATAAAAGTGGGGAAGAGATTGATAAAGTCAGCATTATGCTCTTTAGACCAATTCTGCCAAAAAATAACTTGTTTCGATTCAAGGTCTTTATGCCAAATTTGATCTGGCCAAGGATACACGACAATTGTTAATTTTATATTATTTGTTTTTAATAAATTAGCAAGCATAGTCATATGCTGTTCTGCTAATTTTAAACCTTTTTTTCCATAATCATTGTAAATACCATCATTTATAGTCCATAAACTTCGAGGTGCATTTATTACATCGTCAAATTTGGGCTCGTTAACAGCTTTAACGCTATTTTTAGATTTTCGAAGTAGGATGCGTATATTACTTAATATAATAGTATTTTCGGTGATGAATCGTTTTAATTTGTAATTTAATTTACCAGCACGTTTTGAAATAACATTTCCGTCTTCATTAATAATGTAATTTTTAGCTTCATCCTCTATATCTGAAATATCGACGAAGACGACCATATGGTCAAATTCAAGGCCTTTGTTAATAAGGTATTGTGTTTTTCGATAATAAATTATTGGTGAGTATGAGGAAACGGCTGCATTTAATACCTCGATATTTTTATTTTTTAGATTTTTGTCAAGTATCCCTGCAAAAGTATCGTTGTAGGCATAGCCTACTCCTTCAGTAAAAGAATCACCCATGAGTAAAATTCGATGGTTTGTTTTTTCAAGAGATATTTTTCGTGGTTGGCTGTCTTTAAAGCCTAATGAGTTTGTATTTACCTCGTAGCCAAGAATGGGCCCCCACTGAGCTTTAGCGTTAGTAATGTTCGCTGCCAAAGTATGATGAAATATTTCATTTTCAATTCTGTAATAACTTTCAATCTTATATTGGGGTTTGTACAGGCCAATTGAACTGAAGAGTGCCGCAGCACCAATATCTATAATTAGCAAAAAAGTAATAAATAAAGTAGATAAGGTGGTTTTAGGGTATCTCTCAAAGACTGTCATGTTGTAATTTATTTACTCTGTTTGATGTACTTTTACATAAGATCTTATCCAATGAGATTATACATAAAAAATGTATTGGATGGCTTAGTTTATAGCCAGGAGGGAGTGAGAGGGCGATCACGGTATGCATAGTATGCTCTAGCTACTAATTATCATCCATCGAGTAGATTTTTTGCTGGCTGCTATCCAAGACTAATTGAGATACTGAATGCAATGATTGCGGCTGTAACCACATGAAAATAAAGGCTTTATAATTAGTGTCAGTGATTTTGACAATATAGGTTCGTATGGATTCCGATAAGTGGCTAGTTACGCGTATAATGCTGCCTGTTTATATAACATGTGAACTATGTCACTGTCGTTGTCTTAATATATTTAGTGAGGCTGTTTGTGTATGCGTATTTTTGGAAAACTAAAGAGAGAGCTGGTGGTGATTTTCTCGAAATTATGTTTAAAGTCTGCCAGGAATGATTATTTTGGCCTTGATCTACGCTACCCCTTAATTTATGGCATGGGAAGGGGGTATGTGATTCCAAAAGAGGTTTGGATGGGGCAGTGTCTTAAGGCGTTTATCGATTCTAAGGAAGGCTGTGTGATTGATGTCGGTGTTAATGTAGGTGTGTACTTAGTAAAACTCAAAGCCTTAACTGATAATGTTGAGTATTTTGGTTTTGAGCCTAATGCGGTGTGTAATTATTATACAAATGAACTTATTAGGATGAATAACTTTAAGCAGGCAAGGGTGTTACCAGTGGCGCTGTCAGATGAAATGAGTGTGCTGACATTGTATGCGAGTAAATTAGGCGATAAAGGAGCTTCTATAGTTTGCGACACAAAAAATACTTCTGATTTGAATTATTCATCTGACATTGTGACTGTTAAAGGGGATGACTTTATAGAGCTGCTCAATATAAAAAATATATCAGCCATAAAAGTTGACGTGGAAGGGGCTGAGCTTTCAGTTCTGAAAGGATTGGTAAATACTATTGAAAAATGCAGGCCATTTTTTTATATAGAGATATGGTCTAGTCATGGTGTCGAGAGAGATGCTAATGATGAAGATCGAATATCTTCAATATATAATCTTATTACTTCTCTTGATTATACTTTTTTTGGTCTTAATAGTGATTCTAAACTAGAACTTATAAAATCTTCCAATGAATTAGTTAATCAGTACGATCCTAATTATATTTTTGTCCCTAACGAACTCCTTCAAGAATTCAGTGACAATGTAAATTCTATTCATAATTGTAATGTAGAAGTAAAGATTTAAACTGCATTTGAGTGTCTTATGTACGGTTATTATAGATAACCGAGTTCTTCTACGGTGATTTATAAATAGGGTATAGATATACCAGCTTGGTACTTTAAGTTGGATAGTAGTTCAATTTTTAATATGAGGGAATGGTTTTGGTTGTAAGAAAACTAGACGTTGGTTGTGGGTCAGGTAAACAAGACGGGTATATTGGCATAGATATACTTGATGTAGAGGGTGTCGATGTAGTTTGGGATTTAGAGCAATACCCCTGGCCATTTAAAGATAATTCATTTGACTATATAAAGGCATTTCACCTGATTGAGCACCTAAACGATCAGGTTGGATTTTTTAAAGAGATTCATCGGATTGCAGATAATAATGCAATATTGCATATCGAGACGCCGCATTTTTCTTCGAGTAATTCATGGGCAGATCCTACACACGTAAAACATTTTTCCGTTTTATTTACTGACCCAATAACCAAAGGCGGTTATCTTTCTGATGCTGTCGGTTGTTATGAACTTGTAAGTAGAAGGGTTAGTTTTGGCGCGTTGTTTGGAAGTATCAGAGCCCGGCTGATATCAAAAATATTTGGTTACGCGCAATGGGAAAAGAAGGCTTTTATGATGCCAGCACGTAATATATTTATTGATCTCAAAGTGGTTAAATAATATATCTTAAATTAGAAGTGTTGCTAGAAATATTTTTTTGATATTTTTCTGGCACATTCGATAACGTCAATTCTGGACATATCGCCCTCTCCTTGATATGAGTCTGGAGTGAAATAAATCCTCTTTTCTTCTGAGTTTAATGTTTGCCAGCGTAGCGGAGTGGCAGAGCGTCTTGCCGGATAGAAGGCAACAGTGCAAACATTTAAGGCACCAGCAATATGCAGAGGACCGGTAGATCCACTGATAAATAAATCACAAATACTGATTAACCTGGAAAAATTGATCAGTCCTTCTGTTGAATGGTAAATGTTATGACTTGTGCCATGCATGAGTTCTGATAGGCGAGAAGCAATATCAAGTTCATCAGGTCCCGCTGTTAAAATAAAATGAAGCCTGGTTGATTTGTTGAGGTGAATCGCAAGATCTGCAAACTGCTGTAGTGAAAGATTTATTGCTGAGCCACCGCTGCCGGCATGAATAAATACAAGCTTATAACCATTATCAATATTGTGCTCATCCATATAAGCCTGCCTAAGATCAATAATTTCCTGCTGATTGAATTTAAGGTAAGGAGGTTCCTGCGAATCTAAAGGCCGATCACCCTGTAAAGAAATGAAATGTCTAACCAGGTCAGTATTGTATTCGTATTCTGGCTTTAGTGATAATGAGCGCTTCTGTTTGAGTCTAAGGTTTAGGAATAGTTGAGCTATTTTTGTTGCCGGGCCAAGGCGTTCTGGTACACGCGCAAGCCACAGAGCCAAAGCTGTTCTCAGTTCAGAGAAGAGAGAAATTGAAACATCAAAGTTGAGAGTCTTTATTTTTTTTGATAAATGAAGTGCATCTTTAAGCGCAGTTGAATGTACGTCATCTATGATGATGCTATCTATCCATGGGCAGATTTCAGCCATGGGTTTTGTATAGGAAGGGATCAAGATCGTAATTGTAGATTCTGGGTACTGTTTTTTTAATAGCGATAATGCTGGCCAGGCGAGCATGAAGTCGCCAAGTTTGTCGTTTCTGATAACAAGAATTTTTTTCGGTTTTGACATAAAAGGGTTTTAAGTGAGTTTAAAATTCTGTTTTTTAATTATTGGCCAAAATGCTTATTTATTTGTTTGTGACATGCGCTTAAAACAGATTCGACTGTTATGGCCGAGATCCCTTTTTCTGGGCTATCTGTGTGTTCAGATCTGAGCGTTATAAATCGCTCAGGATCTGTATAGGGACCACAGTCTTGTGGGTCTTTGTTAGAGAATAATGCGATTATTCGAGTGTTAACTGCTGCAGCTATATGCATTGGGCCAGTGTCAGGCGCGACGAGTAAATTTGTTCTTTTTAGTAGAGCTTTATAGCGTTCAAAGTTTGGCTTTGTATTGATTAGGTGGATACTGCCTTGAGCAAGCTCAGATATTTTTTCACCCAGTGGTATTTCAGAATCGAGCAGATCGATAATTACTTTGGGGTGTTTGCCATTGGGTAATTTAATGGAACAAAGTGATTTTGCAAGTTCAGAAAAATGTTTTGCTGGCCATAGCTTATGTTTACGAATGTGTCTTTTTTTAGGGTTGTTAGATAAAAAGCCACTGTAAGTAGGGTGTAATGCAATTATGAAATCACTATCTGTGATCCCTATTGATTTCAGTTCAGTATCAATGTTGTCCAGTGCTTCCTTACTGACTGGTAGATTGACTGGTAGAAAATTTGGTGAAGTTGAACATGCCTCTGCAACAAGGTTTAGTGAGACCTGGGCGTGATGAATATTATTTTGATATGCCTGTTGGTAAAAAGATCTTTTAGCAATATTATTGGTTAATTTGGCAATGCTCTTACTGGTTTCAAAACAAAAGACCATGTCAAAGTTTGTTTTTTTTAGTTGTCGTCTTATGGATAGCTTTTGTAGTGTTGATGTAAGAGAAGACCTGTTCCAAATGCGGATGTCATCAATTTGCGCGCTGTAGTTCTTTAATAGTCGGTTTCCATCCGGACTGGTTAATAAAGTAAAAAGCGCTTGAGGATAACAGCTTAATAACGCCTTAAGTGCAGGTGTGATCATAACCATGTCACCAGCACGACCAATTCGTACAACTAAGATACGCATATTAATAAAATATCCGAATAGTAAATAATATGTTCATGATAATATCATGAATGTTAGTGTAGAAATATCTATAGGGGAGTTTTTTGACAAATCGAGGATAATGTCAGGGGTTTATTGGGCTAGCGTGTTGTGTTTATTTTACAAATAATAAACGCTCAGAAGTTAAACATGATATTGAGGAAAAGTGTTACTTACTGAGGTCTGAGGTTTTTGATAATACGTTGATACAGCAGCTTCTTACTTGTTCAACAGATGCTGGTCCGTTTTCATCGGATGTGGCGATATCGTGAATATCAAATCTAGGCCAATAACGGAATGGGTCATCAACCATTATTCCTACTGTGGGTGTTTCTGAAACGATAGCAAGATGACGGACACCCGTGTCATTGGAAACAACTAAATCAGCGCCCTTGAGAAGAGATACAGTGTCATCAATAGTATCTGCGTTGATAACGCCAATATTATTGATATCCTTCAATGGTGCCAGTATTTTATCCGCAGTTTCCCATTTATTTATACCTTCAAGAACCAGGTGGTCATGGTTTGGATAATCCTGTGACATTAATTTAAGTAGACCAGTAAAGTTTTTACTGGGCCAAATTCGAACCGGTGTTGATGCGCCAATAAAATAAATGATATAAGGCTTATCCCTTTGTAATGGCGTTCCCGGCATTTCATACTGGTGAGGGTATGAAGTTTTAACACCAAAAGCATTGAGCATACACAGGATATTGCAGCCCTCAAAAATCAAGTCGCTTCTGGGTATAGCAATATCGAAAACAAGCTGCGCCTGAATCTTTCTGTAAGGAAAACCAATTTTTAATGTGGCCTTATTAAATAGGCAGGTCATCGTAGAACGACTAGTTGATGCCAGATCAAAAATAATATCCTGGGGGCCTAGTTCTTTAATGCGTTTATAACGGTTTTTTAGCGACACGTCTTTCTGATCAGAGCCATGCACAATATGTACTCGATCAACGAGGTCTTCAGGGGTGCCTCGAGTATAGTTGCTGACAATGCTTAACGTAATCTTGGCATTTGGGAATGCCTTTCTTGCTTCAATGAGAAAGCTGCGAGTAAGCACCATATCGCCTAATGCAGCATGGCGGATAACGGCTATTTTCTTTATGTCAGAGAAAGACAACTGCTTAATCTTGTTTTCAATGTTTTTTCTTTTCCAGACGCCTTTAGTAAACCAGAGTTTCATAATTAGTATGCTTTTTATGGGTTGATTGATTTGATGTGTTTTTCAAGTTGTTGGAAATGGAGAGTGTTGTTAAAACGGTTGTCAGCACTCTGTTGGCCTTGCTGAGCAAGATTGTGTTTTAACTCAGGGTCAAGATATAATTTTTCAATTTGTGCATTAAGATCACCTGAGTTTTTTGTCTCAAATAATAGCCCCGTTTTTTCATGATCAATAATTTCGGGTACGCCGCCGCTGTTGCTACCAATAACGGCAATGCCGGCACGCATGGCTTCAGGCAGTACCAGGCCGAAGGTTTCCTGTTCTGATGCTAGTACTATGCAATCACAAAGTTGCATTAATTGTTGTGGTTGGCTAACAAAATCCTCAAATTTTATATTATTAGCAATGCCAAATTTATCTGCCTGCTTCCTTAGGATTTCTCTATAACCCGTATTCATTTCATGACCAACAATTAGGGCCTTGATATTCTGATTATTTTCTTTGGCCTTATGAATGGCTTCAATGAGTAAATACTGACCTTTGCCTTCTTCAAGGCGGCCAATCAGGCCGACAACAAAATCATTAGCAGAAAGATCGTATTTATGCCTTAGTTTGGCAATCTCGTCCGAGTTAAGAATATGGTCTGGTTTTTTGACGCCGTAATACAAGGTAATGACTTTGTCAGAAAAATTACGAATATATTTTTTATATAGATTTTCAAGTTCTTTGGTTATGGTGAATAAAATGTCTAGTTGCCCATATAAAAAACTATGATAAAAATCATTTTTGGCACGTGTAACCATCATTTGTCGAGTATAGATAAGTGCAGGTTTACGTCTGGAGAAGGCTTTGGCAAAAGCCGCTAGAGGGAGATCTTTCCCCCAGTGCATATGTATGACATCAATCTGATTGGTGTCAATAATACTTGCGAGCTTTATAGCATTGAGAACAGGCAGGGCGCGAAAAAAATGTTTTATATATTTTCGCGGTATTGATGAGTTTTTTTCAAAGTGTTCATCAAGCTTGCTATTTTCTGATAAGACGGCGATTACATTATTTGTTTGGTTTTCGTTCAGGGCTTCTGCAGAACGGTAGACATACAGTTCCAGACCACCTAGGCCTGGTGACAGGCATAGCTCTAATATATTCATTTTTTTTCGGCCTGTTGATATTTGATGTAGGCCTTGCTGTATTTGATGAAAACATGCATATACGACAGTACAGATACCACCAGGCCAGCAAAGCCATCGAGAAAGCCTCGTTTAATAATGTAGAGCTTGATGAATGTCCAGCTTGCGTGAGTGAGTGGGCTAAATATTGTAACGGTCTTATTCTTTTTAATAATTTCATTTGCACCAATTTCAGTAAAACTTTCAATGGTTTTTAAATGATCTGAAATACTGTCGAAAGAATAATGATAAATATCGCCCTGTAGTTTAATTATATTGTTGCCCTGAGTGACGATGTGGTCGTGTGGATTTGTACCGCCCCAATGTGAAGTTTTTTTGTTGAATAAGCGAGTTTTAGTATCTGGATACCAGCAATGGTTCAGCCATCTGTAAATATAGAAAGTTTTCCTCGCCATATTGTAGGCATCTGCATTACACAATTGTTCTTTTATGCCGAGAATAGATTGCTGTAGTTCTTCAGATAATCTTTCATCGCAATCCAGGCTAATAATCCAGTCATTTGAGGCTTTCTCAATGGCCAGATTTTTTTGTTCAATATGACCAAGAAATTTTTGATGAAAAACTTTGTCGGTATATTTCTCGGCAATCTTTAATGTGTTATCTGTGCTGAGAGAATCAATAATAATAATTTCATCGGCAACAGCCAGCAAGCTCTTCAGGCAGTCTTCAATTTTTTTCTCTTCATTGTAAGAGATGATGCACGCACTGATTTTTGCCATGATGAGTTACTAGCTTAAATTACGCTTTTAAAATATTCGATGGTCTTCTTCAGTCCCTCGTCGAGCACGATAGTGGGCTGCCAGTCTAATTCTCTTTTAGCGACGGTAATGTCTGGTTTGCGTTTTGTTGGATCATCAGCAGGTAAAGGCAGATTAATAATTTCAGCATCTGAGCCAATCATTTTTAACGTCTTCTCGGCTAACTCTCTAACGGTGAATTCACCGGGGTTGCCGAGGTTAACCGGGCCGGTAAAATCTTTGCTGGCCATGAGTCGAATAAAACCTTCGAGAAGATCGTCAACATAACAGAAAGAACGTGTTTGCTGTCCATCGCCGTAAACCGTTAGTGGCTTGCCCTGTAAAGCTTGCACGACGAAGTTGGAAACCACGCGGCCATCTTTAGGGTCCATGTGAGGGCCGTAAGTATTGAAAATGCGCGCTACCTTTATTTTAGTGCCATACATGCGTTGATGATCAAACATGAGTGATTCAGCGCAGCGTTTGCCTTCATCGTAGCAGGAGCGAATGCCATTTGGGTTAACGTTACCCAGATAGGTTTCAACCTGTGGGTGAACTTCAGGGTCACCATAAACTTCACTGGTCGATGCCTGCATGATGGTGGCGTTATTCTTCTTCGCCAGCTCCAGCATATTTAAAATGCCATGCACACAGGTTTTTGTTGTGTGTATTGGGTTAGCCTGATAAGCCGGTGGTGAACCTGCGCAAGCAAGGTTATAAATTTCGTCGACTTCCAGATCAATGGTGTCGATGATGTCGTGTTCGATTAATTCGTAATCAGGATTATCGAGAAAACCTTCTACGTGTTCTCTCAGGCCAGACAGGAAATTATCGATGCAAATAACGTGATTGCCTTCGGCGAGTAATCGCGCTGTTAAATTAGTGCCGAGAAAGCCAGCGCCGCCGGTAACTAGAATTCGTTTTTTACTCATGTTATTTCTGCTCTTGATTGGTTCTGCCGATACCGAAGTAAACAAAATTCAGCTCTGTCATCTGTGCAGGGTCGTACTGATTGCGGCCATCGAAAATAACCGGTGCATTTAGTTTTTCTTTAACAATGCCAAAGTCCGGGCTGCGGAACTGTTTCCATTCAGTAGCAAGAATCATTGCATCGCAATTATCTAGTGCATCGTACATGTGTTCAAAAAATGTCACGTTACCATTTTTAAACCATTCTTCTGGCATTTCTGCACGGGCGGTTTCAAATGCGACGGGGTCATAAGCCTGTATCTTTGCGCCAGCAGCAATCAGGTCTTTCATGATCTGAAGCGAGGAGGCTTCTCTCATGTCATCGGTGCCAGGTTTAAATGCCAGACCCCAGAGGCAAAATGTTTTGCCTTTTACATTATCGTTGTAGAATTTTTTCATCTTCACTGCAACGCTTTCTTTTTGACGTTGGTTTCTGAGCTCAACCGCATGCAGCACATCGGAAGGCACACCGCAATCGCCCGCCATACTAACCAGTGCTTTTACATCTTTAGGAAAACAAGAGCCACCGTAGCCGCAACCGGGGTAAATAAATTCATAACCAATACGGGAGTCAGAACCCATACCCAGTCGAACATCTTCGACATCAACATCCAGCTTCTCGCATATCTCTGACATTTCATTCATGAACGAAATCTTAGTGGCAAGCATGGCGTTGGAAGCGTACTTGGTCATCTCAGCACCGCGCACTCCCATGATAAGTATGCGTTCATGACTGCGCATGAAAGGTGCGTATAAATCGTGCATGATCTTTCTGGCTTTATCGCTATCCGCACCAATCACAACGCGGTCAGGATTCATGAAGTCATCGATGGCTGCGCCTTCTTTCAGAAATTCAGGGTTACTGACAACATCAAACTCAATATCCAGGTTTCGATCACTCAGCCCTTGTTTAACAATGGCGGTGACTTTATCTGCTGTACCCACAGGTACGGTAGATTTATCAATAATAATATTATGTGGGGCAGTGATCGATTCACCGAGCTGCTTGGCTACCGCTTGTACATAGCGTAGATCAGCCGCGCTGCCTTCGCCAGGCGGTGTGCCGACAGCAATGAAATGAATGGTCGATGCCTGTGCCGCTTCATTGATATCAGTGGTGAAGTGTAATCGGCCTTCACCGGCATTCTTAAGCACCATCTCTTCCAGGCCTGGCTCGTAGATGGGAAGAATACCGATTTTGAGGTTCTCGATTTTTTTTGTATCAATGTCGACACAAATGACGTTGTGCCCCATCTCGGCAAAACATGTGCCTGTAACAAGTCCAACGTAGCCGGTTCCGATAACTGAAATATTCATAATGGTTTTTTACTGTTTAGGTTGATTGTTTTCCCTGATGTATCTCACGGTCGCATTTATCGCTGTTGTATAAGTCATCATGGTGTCATTAAGCTCAGGTTCTTCTTCGATCAGGTTTTTATTCGGTGTTTCTGTGCCTAGTTCATGAAGATACTGATCTGAACCATCAAATTTCATTTGCTGGAAATGTTGCTCAGTGAGCAGACCTATTGTCCTGAAGCTCCCATGAAGGATAGTAAAGGCATAGCGCATTTTATCAAATGCAGTATCAAAAAGGTCACGTCCGAGAGTGGTATTTGTGTAACTGTTTTTAGTCAGTGCCGCAATGGTTGGTAAGACATCAAGTTCACTGGCCACTTTCCTGTTTATGCCTGTTTGTTTAAGTATTTTTGGTCCATAGAGTACCAGAGGCACACGGTGGCCGGACACGCCAAGGTATTCTTCGGATTTTGCTGTATGTTTGCCGGTGCTATTAGCGATGCCATGATCGCCGAAGAAAACAAACAGAGTATTGTCGAAATAGTCTTCCTGCCGAGCCATAGCCATAAACCTGCCAATACTATGATCCATAAAATGGAATGAGTTCAATTCTTTAAAGTCCTGGAAGCCGTAGTCTTCGGGTTTAAATTCAGTGTCTGCCTCGCTGAGCTCGACAAAATCATCATTATCTTCAGGGATGGTGTATGGCCTGTGATTACCTGAAGTCTGGATTATGCTCAAGAACGGTCCTTTTTTATTTTTTAAAACCTCATTGGCTTCCTTAAACAGACTGAGATCTGATATACCCCAAACATCAACACGTTCAGATTCATAACTGCCTTCTTCATGGATAGTCAGGTTTTCAATATTGGACGATAATAAACCACGGATGTTGGCCCAGCTGGCACTACCACCAAGAAAATAGGTTCGATCATAACCAGTGAAATCATTGGCGATACTATGTTGCCTGACAATCAATGGGTTACGTGTTGAGGTCCTGTTTTTTTCAATGTCAGGCAGGCCGGTGATCAGCGCCCATACCGAACGAGCCGTACCGGTATGTGGCACGAAGAAATTGTTGAAGTAAACACCATCCTTTGCAATCTGATCGATATTGGGTGTCGGGTTTAGTGGGTTTCCAGACAGACCTGTCTTATAGGAAGCAAAAGATTCAAGGATGACAATGACGACGTTTGGTTTTTTACTGCCATCGTCTTCAAAGCTAACCGTTCGTGTGTAATTCAGTGTTTCTGGGTCAGGCTGATCAACACCCAGATATTCGGTCATCAAAGGGTAGTATTTTTGTGTTGCTTCGAGATCATAAGTCTCGACAGTATTTTTCAATGTGTTGTAAAAATACATTGTTGGATTAGAGGCGAGATAAGCGGTGAAAGTGTGCGTGCTACTAAAAAAAGCATCACTCCAGCGAAGTGGGTAGTAGGATATTTTTCCTAATAACCCAAAAAATACAACAAAAAAGGTGACAATAACGATGCCGGTCTTGCCTTTCCACTTAACTTTCAGCGGTTTGTTGGTATCAATATGCAGATTTGCCTTTTTGAGCAGGCGGTAGTATCCCCAAATTAGTGCTGCCAGTATGAGTGCACCCCAAATAACCGGATAGCTCTGCCAGACCATGGTAGCAGAAATGAACGGGTTCTCCAGAAAGCGTAATGCGGTAGCATCGATGCCTTGATTTAGATAGGCGTAGTAGCCGAAATTGCTGGCATGCATAATCATCAGGAAAAATACGGTAACAACGATATAGCCCGTCCATATGCGTTTACCTAACGAGCTGAAGACAGGGTGGGTGTTGCTTACCCAGCCGAGTAACAAAATGGGCAGACTTAAAATTAATGCAAACTGTAAATCGTATTTCAGTCCCAGATAAAAAGCCCAGGCAAGATCACTGCCTGGAACGGGATTGGTCACTGGGGAGAAGCTGAATAAAAAAGCCACACGCAGTAAACTTTGCAGTATCAACAGGCTGATAACGTATTGGCCTACGTAGATATGTAGTCTGGGTAATTTGTTAAGGAAGGCGATCATTGTAAGAAGCGGAGAAATAAAGCGTTTTAGTAGTGATTATAGGGACGGCATTGTATCATAATCGGGCGTATAGGCATTTCTTGTCCAGGATAAAAATCTCTTGAAAATTATTATGTTGTGGTTGAAACGGGCCATCAAGTGGGTCTCTATATTATTTTTAGCTCTGTTGCTGATTTATGCTGTAGTGCGGCCTTATCAGCTGTATACCGATAGCCAAATTGAAGGTGATCGTGCACCCTATTTGCAGATGCAATCAGCTAATGCGATGAGCGTGGTCTGGAATACAGCCGAGCCTGAAAAGGGTGTGGTTCGTTATGGCCGCAGTCCAGATGATCTGGACATGGAAATCAGAGAAAATGAAATAGCTGAAGCCCACGAAATACGTCTAACTCAATTACAGGCAGCTAGTCGATATTATTATGCCGTAGGCAATACCGAGGCCATGAAATATGGTGGCAGTAAAGAAGACTGGTTTATGACAGCGCCCGTAACCGGAGCGAAAAATGAAGCTGTCAGACTTTGGGTGATCGGTGATTCCGGCCAACCGGGTAAGATCCAGCATTTGGTACGTGATGCCATGAAAACCTGGGTCAAGAGCAATCCTAGAGAAGGAAAACCATTTTTAAATCAATGGCTTGCATTGGGTGATAACGCGTACCGCTCAGGCACAAATCAGCAGTATCAGGTTGCTCTTTTTGATGCCTACCCGGATATCCTGAAGAATATTGCACTGTGGCCAGCTTATGGTAATCACGATGCACGCCGCTGGACTTTCTTTGATATATTCTCGCTGCCTGAGCAGGCAGAGTCGGGTGGCGTGTTATCGGGTACCGAGCATTATTACTCCTTTGACTACGCCAATATTCATTATGTGATGCTTGATTCGCAGGACAGTGACAGGGAGGCCGATGGCGAAATGCTGAATTGGCTACAGCGGGATCTGCAGGCGAATCAGCAGGATTGGCTGATAGTTGCCTTTCATCACCCGCCATATAGCAAAGGTTCTCATGACTCAGATGATGAGGGAGACAGTCGCGGTCGTCTGGTCGAGATGCGTCGCTATGTTTTGCCGGTGCTTGAAAAATATGGCGTTGATCTGGTTCTTTCCGGCCATAGTCATGGCTATGAGCGTTCCTATTTGATGGATTGCCATTATGGCGATTCGTCACAGTTCAGTGATAAAAATATCGTCTCGCCAGGTGTTGAAGGTAACAACACCGATTTCATCAAAGTCAAAGGCGCGCATTCGGGAGCGGTGTACGTCGTTGCGGGTGCTTCTGCCAAGGTAGATAGAGCACCGATGAACCACCCGGCGATGGCTATTTCTATGATGAAGGCCGGTTCTCTGGTGATAGATATTGACGGCAATTATTTAGTGGCTAGATACATCAATACCGAAGCTGAAATTGAAGATGAATTTACCATCGAGAAAATCAAGGATGACAGCTGGAAAAAATACAGTAATAAAAGCTATACGGGCTGCCAGTAGTAATTAGGATTGAGCGACCAGAGATCTAAGTTTCTTGATAACTTCATCGGCTTTGATCATCGCCATGCATCCATCAATGTGGATACGTTGCCCCCAGGGTGCATCGCCCACACTCAGGTTGTAATATTTTTCCAGCGCATGGGTGTAGTGATTGACCACTAGTTTCTGAAAACGGTAAGGCCCGGCACGCTGCGGATTCGTCGCTGCGTATAAACCAATTACTGGCGTATTCAGGGCATTAGCAATATGCGTCGGTCCGGTATCTGGCGCAATGACTACGCTGGCCATATCGAGCAGTGCGACTAGTTCTGCAATACTGGTCTGGCCGACCAGGTTCACAGGTTTCTCTTTGCAGAGCGAGAAAATAGTTGCAGCAACATTCTGTTCGCGTATCGACGAGCCACCACTGAGTACCACCTTCATGCCTAACTCTTCACTGGCGTAATCGGCGACGGCGGCGTAACCATCTATAGTCCAGTCACGCCAGTTGCGAGATTTGGCGACCGCGCAGGGATTGATCACCAGCAGTTTTTTATGATCATTTTTGTCCAGTTTGTGTTTGAGGCTTTCACGTGCAGCACCAGAAACTGGTAGATTCCATTCCATCTCCGGCTTTAAGCCAAAGTGCGTAGTGAATTCCATAAAGCTATCGACAACGTGCTGTCGAGTCGAAGTCGGTTTGATTTTCCGGTTACTGAATAGCCACTGCATATCTTTGGCACGTTCTTTATCGAAGCCCAGCTTGATGCCGGCGGGTACAAAAAAACTAATAGCCGAGGCGCGTAGCGATAATTGCATGTGCAGCAAAATATCAAAATGTCGTCCCTTAAATTGCTTGCGTAGCTTGTTGTAGCTGGCAAGACCCTGTGATTTATCAAAGATGATAAACTCAACGCCCTCAATGTCTTTGACCAGTTGATATTCGGTTTTGCCGATAATCCAGGTGACAGAGGTAGACGGCCAGTTTTTTTGCAAGGTTCGCAAAACCGGCAGGGCATGCGTAATATCACCCAACGCGGATAGACGAAGAATACAAATATTCTTCGGTGGATTTGAAAGGTTAAATTGTGACAGTGTCATCGGATAATATAAAAATTAAAAGCATTGGTCAGCGTCGTATCCTATATGATGCGGCACTGATTGAACATCCAGACGAGACATTGTTTTGTCCTGATAGGACCTCATCGGTTGAAAAAACGACGGCCATTGGTCGTGGTGAAGCCCGCTTTTATCAATATCAGGGTCATGATCTGGTATTTAAACAATATCTTCGTGGTGGCATGGTGGCATCGTTGATGGGCGATCGTTACTTCGGCATTAATCCTGATCATGCCCGCTCATTCAAAGAATTTCATTTGTTGCATCAATTGCAGGCGTTGAAGTTACCCGCGCCGGTACCTGTTGCAGCCAGTGCAGAACGCACGGGATTATTTTTTCGTGCCGCACTTATTACTCTGGAAATTCCAGATGCAGAAACGCTGGCCGATAAATTGATGACAACAGCTATGGCTGATGCTTCATGGCAGGATGTGGGTCGCTGTATCCGTCAGTTTCATAATCACGATGTTTATCATGCTGATTTAAATGCCAGAAATATTTTGCTCAGCGAAGGTAAGGTCTATTTAATCGATTTCGATAAATGCGCGTTTCGATATCTGGGTGATTCATGGAAGACCTCTAATCTGGCTCGTCTGAAACGTTCGTTTCTGAAATTCAAATCACAGAATAAAATATTTTATTTTGATGAGAGTGACTGGAAACAGCTACTGAAAGGATATTCTGAAGTCTAGAAAATTTGTCGGTCGATGGCGTCCGCATAATCATTCACAATACCGGCAAACGGCTGCAACGTCTTTATTAGGTTGTCTTCCAGTTCAACACGCGTTGCTTTGTTATCAAGTAATACTGCAATGGTATTGCCCAGTTCCTCAAAAGACTGAACCTGTAGCGCAGCACCTTTTGCAGTTAATAACTCACTTTCATCAACAAAACTTTCCATATATGGGCCGAATATGATGGCCTTGCCGAAGTGGGCAGGTTCCAGAATATTGTGACCGCCACGATGAATGAATGACCCCGCCATGATGATTATCTTCGCGTCAGTAAACCATTGTGTTAATTCACCAATGGTGTCGAGCAAATAAATACGCGTCTGTTGGTTGATGCTATCGTTCTTACTACGCAGAGCAATCGTATCTGAGTTCAATCCGGTTTGTTTAAGTTGTTTGATAATGGTGTCACGACGTTCTGGGTGGCGTGGTGCTATTACCAGCAGTTCGTTTCTATTGAGTTTGTTCCAGGCTTTTGTAATTTGATATTCTTCATCGTTGTGTGATGACGCGACCAGTACATAATCACGCTGAGTAATATTTTGTGACTCGGAATTAATGGAAGTGGGAGGGATAAATTTAAGGTTGCCCAGAATAGAAACCTGGTTTTGCGAAGCACCAAGAGTTAGATAATTGTTTTGATCCGCTTTCGAGCGCACATAAATATGTGTAACTCTAGACAATACCCGTTTGTAAACAGAGCGTACCCAGTTGTTTGAGCCCGAAGTTTTATTTGATAGCCTGGCGTTAATAATATTGACTGGAATATTTTTGTCATTGCACAACATTATAAGATTGGGCCAAAGTTCGGTCTCGACCAGATAAAGTGCTTTAGGTTTAAGCTGGTGAATAAAACTCAGTGTGGTTAGACGCCAGTCCATAGGTAAAAAAGCGTGATATAACCAGGGCAAATTTTGTCGTGCAACAATTTCAGCGCCGGTGGTGGTATTGGTGGTGATTAAAAACGATAAGTCGGGATGGCGTTTATGCAGTTCGTGCAACAGCGGTAAAATCGTATTGGTTTCACCTACTGAAGCACAATGAAACCACAAACAACCTTGTGGTATGTTTTTTAGTTTGAAACCAAGTCGCTGCAATAAAAAACGTGGTTGACCAAGGCGAAAACTTTTCCAGATTAAATGTGCAAGAATTAGCGGCGAGAAAACAACAATAAGAAGACGATAAAAAAGCATGTTAATTGATAGGCACTAATAAAGTGACGGTTTGCCTTCAGGCTGAGTTTTGAAGCGTTTGTGTACCCATGCATATTGTTCTGGATTGCTTCTTATCATGTCTTCAAGCGCCTGATTTACTCTGACAGCATCTTTATATTGATCGCCACTGGGAAAGTTTTCCAACGCTGGAAGAACAACCAGTTTATAACCCTTGCCATTTTCCAGTCGCAGTGGGTAAAAAGGTACGACACTGGCACCGGTCATGCCCGCTATTTTAGCAGTTGATACTAGCGTTGTGGCTGTGCCACCGAGAAAGGGTGCGAATACAATATTCTTTGTAAAATCCTGATCGGGGGCATACCAGGTAGCATAACCTTCGCGTAGGCCTTTGATGAAAGCGCGTACATTGGTGTTGGGAATAACTTTTTTCAGGTGCTTGCTACGATAGTAAAACATGAAAGTATCAAACATCGGATTATGTGCTTTTTTATATACGGTATGTAGGGGTGTATATAAAGACAGCAGAACACCTCCCATTTCGAGCGTAGAAAAATGCCCAGTCAGCATAATCACACCTTTACCTTTTGCCAGTGCCTGCTCAAGGTGTTCCAGTCCTTCTATACTGCTTTGCTTACGCAAATAACTGTCTGACGACCACCACGCTATGCCCATTTCAAAAATAGAAATGCCCAGGCTTTTGAAGCTAGCCTTGATCAGTTTTTTTATTTGTGCCTCATTGTATTCAGGATAAGCCTGTTGAATGTTGATACGAGCAACGCGGCGTCGTGAAGGAGCCAGGCGATACGTCAGCCAGCCAAGAAAAGCACCCGGTGCTTCAATGGCTTTCAGCGGTAACAGTGTGGATAGTCTCTGTAGTCCAAAGAATAACCATAATCCCCAGTATTTCGGGTGCAACCATCGCCGTACGTGAAGACTGATTTTTTTACTCATAATGAAGTCAGCCACTGACTGATATGGTTGATGTCGTCCGCAGACAGGAGTCCTGCTGCATATTTGATTTCGAGTAATTTAATAATGTAGTCATAACGCGCCTGGGCATAATCGCGTTGGCTTTTAAATAAATTACCCTGTGCTAGTAAAACGTCAACGCTAGTACGTGTGCCGACTTCAAGTCCCAGTTGTGTGGCTTCAGTGGCTGACTCAGTAGAGATCAAAACCTGCCTGAATGCCTGCACCTGTGCGATAGATGCTTGCACGCCGAGATAAGCAACACGCATTTCCTGAATAGTCTGGCGTTGTACTTTTTCGAACAACATTTTTGCCTGTTCTAATTTGGCCGCGCTTTGACGAATTTTTGAACTAGTGTAGCCGCCGCTATAAATAGGAATGTCCAGGCTCAGGCCGATAGAGGTGTCATTAATATCTCGTTGACCTAAAACTGCTGAGTCGCTGTCATCACTGGTTGAGCTGTGTTGTGCATTGAGATTCAAAGTAGGGTAATGGGCAGAGCGTTGGCTATCATAATTATTTTTTGCCGCTTCAAGCGCATAGTGCGCGGCACGCAAATTTAAATTATTAGCGAGAGCTTTATTTTGCCAGATTTTGATATCTTCCAGTTCTGGAAATGATAGAGGAATCGAATCTTTCAGTGAGCTTAAAGAATCAGGCCTTTGATTGATGATAAGCCACAGGGCTTCATGTTGATTGCTGAGATTATTGCTGGCAATAATTGCCTGTGCCACGGCTGAGTCATAAGTGGCCTGCGCCTCCTTAACATCGGTGATGGCAATCAGGCCGACTTTGAAACGTTCCTGATTTTGGTTTAATAAACGTGCGTTGGCTTTTTTCTCTGCTTCGGCGAAGGCGACATTGTCCTGTGCTGCCAGTACAGAAAAATAGGCCTGCGCCAGACGAATGATCAGCGTTTGTTTTGCGGCTTCAAAACTGGCTAGTGCCTGTGCAGAAAAAGCTTCACTTTCATCCATGGCATCGAATAGTTGCTGGTTATACAAAGTTTGTTTGAGTGAAATGGTATAACCATCGCTAGTGGTATCGGTTGTGCTATTGTTGAAAGCGCCAGTGGCATTGCTGGTTTCGGTTGAATTCTTTTGGGCAAACAAACTGAGTGAAATGGTGGGCAAAAGTGCAGATGTACTTTGTGATTTAACTTCTGCAACGGCAAGATACTCAGCTTGCGCCGCCTGAAGCTCCATATCATGTTGCTGTGCCAGTTTTAGTGCCTGCACCAAATCCAGCGCGAAAGCAGGAAATGCGCTCAGGCTAATGCCGCAAAGCAAAATATTAATGATTTGTTTAAGCTTAAATGTCATAGTCTGGAAAACCTAATAGGTCGCCATATTTTTATCGATAATTCTGGCCCAGGCGTCCAGGCCACCATTGAGATTAATGACATTAGTGAAGCCTGCCTGTTCAAGATAATAACCAACCTGTCGGCTGCGAATACCATGATGGCATATAACCACGGTCTCGCGGTCTTTATCAAGCTCATTGAACTCGGCGGGGATTTGAGCCATGGGAATTAAAAGGCTGTCTTCGAGGCGACAAATGTCGTATTCCCAATCCTGACGTACATCCAGTAGTAGCGGGCATGAGTCAGTATTCTTGAGATGGTGCTCAAGTTGCTGTGCGTCAAATTCACGCATGGTTGTAATCGGAAATTTAGAAACTAAATGTTTCGGCTTTTTTAATGCCGCATAAGGAGCCAACGCAGGTTTCAAACAGGCCCTTTGTCGTCCACGTGTTTTTACCTGTGCGTGTTACTAGTTGAGCTGTCATCGCCGGTGCTTCGCCAGTAATGACAAACAGGCGGCCGCCTTCTTTCAGCATTTTTTTGTAAGACTCAGGAATTTCTGGCATGGAGCCGGTAATTGCGATGGCATCGTAGAATTGTTTTTGAGTCCAGCTTTTGGAAGCATCGCCAGTGCTGAGAGTAATATTATCAAAACCGTGTTTAGCAAGATTCTTTTCAGCCAGTTTGCTCAAGTCTTCATTAATTTCGACTGTATCTACATGGCGTGCCAGTGATGCCAGGCAGGCGGTTAGATAACCGGTTCCTGTGCCAATCTCAAGCACGACCTCATCATCAGAAATATCCAGATGCTGTAAAATACGGCCTTCAATGTTGGGGTTAAGCATGCAGCAATCGCTATCATCGTTGCTGAGCGGGATGCGTGTGTCAGCATAAGCCAGATTTTTATATGCATCAGGCGTGAAATCTTCACGTGGAATAGCATTGATCACGGCCAAAACGCGAGCATCAAGCACATCCCAGGGGCGTACCTGTTGTTCAACCATATTGAAGCGGGCTTTTTCGAAATCCATACTATTCATCACTGGTAGTTAATAATGTCATTTGTTCAAGGCTGTGGATTGTACCTCGTCACTCCAAAAGATGGCAAATAATGTCCAAATATCATCGCCAGAGGGCAATAGCATTCCTGAGTTAGGGAATATCTGCTGTATCCCGTGTTAATATTAGCAGCTAGATTTTAGCTCCAGAAAGAGACACATATACTATGAGTGCCATCCCAAAAGAATTCCTGCAACGTACTACCGAGTTATCCTCGGCCTCCAGAGAGCCAATGGATGGTTCGACAAAAATTTACGTGCAGGGCTCAAGAGACGATATTCGAGTGCCGATGCGCGAAATTCATCTGGAAGACACCAACTCCAGCTTTGGTGCTGAGCCAAATCCACCGATTCCCGTTTACGACTGCTCTGGCCCTTATACCGATCCAGCTGTAGAAATCGACCTGCTTAAAGGTCTGGATAACGTACGTAGCGCATGGATTGATGAACGCGATGATACCGAATTACTGGACGGACCAACCTCCGATTATGGCCAGCAACGCCAGAGTGATCCTAAACTGGCAAATCTGCGTTTTGAGCATATCGCCGCGCCACGCCGCGCCAAAGCAGGCAAAAACGTCACTCAGATGCACTATGCCAGACAGGGCATCATTACCCCGGAAATGGAATACGTCGCCATCCGCGAAAGCATGAAATTGCAGCAACTGCGCAAAGATCCCGCATACCAGAAAGTATTGATGCAGCACCCCGGTGAAAACTTCGGTGCGAATCTGCCCAACGAAATCACCCCTGAATTCGTCCGCGATGAAATCGCCGCCGGTCGTGCCATCATCCCGGCTAATATCAATCACCCTGAATTAGAGCCAATGATCATTGGCCGCAACTTCCTGGTCAAAATCAACGGCAATCTCGGTAACTCGGCGGTGACTTCCAGCATCACCGAAGAAGTCGAAAAAATGGTCTGGGGCATCCGCTGGGGTAGCGACACCATCATGGATCTGTCCACCGGCAAAAATATCCACGAAACCCGCGAATGGATTTTGCGTAACGCACCCGTGCCCATCGGCACTGTACCGATTTATCAGGCACTGGAAAAAGTCGGCGGCGTCGCCGAAGACCTGACCTGGGAAATTTTCAAGGATACCTTAATAGAGCAGGCCGAGCAGGGCGTGGATTATTTCACCATTCATGCTGGCGTGCGTTTGCAATACGTACCCATGACCGCTAAACGCCTGACCGGTATCGTCTCCCGCGGCGGCGCCATCATGGCGAAATGGTGTCTGGCACATCATGAAGAAAGTTTCCTTTACACCCATTTCGAAGACATCTGCGAAATCATGAAAGCCTACGACATCGCCTTCTCATTAGGCGATGGCCTACGCCCCGGTTCGATTGCCGATGCCAACGATGAAGCCCAGTTTGGTGAATTAGAAACATTGGGTGAGTTAACGAAGATTGCGTGGCAGCACGACGTTCAGGTCATGATCGAAGGCCCCGGCCACGTGCCCATGCAGATGATCAAGGAAAACATGGACAAGGAGCTCGAAGAATGTTCCGAGGCGCCTTTCTATACGCTCGGACCACTGACCACCGACATCGCCCCCGGATACGATCACATCACCTCCGGCATCGGCGCTGCACAGATCGGCTGGTACGGTTGCGCCATGTTGTGTTACGTCACACCGAAAGAGCATTTGGGTTTACCGAATAAAGAAGATGTCCGCGTCGGTATTATCACTTACAAGATTGCAGCCCATGCGGCGGATCTGGCTAAGGGGCATCCCGGGGCGCAGATTCGCGATAACGCCATGTCGAAAGCCCGTTTTGAATTCCGTTGGCAAGATCAGTTTAAGTTGGCGCTCGATCCTGAACGGGCTCGTGAATATCATGATGAGACCATGCCGAAGGATGCACATAAAGTGGCACATTTTTGTTCTATGTGTGGACCGAAGTTTTGTTCGATGAAAATCTCACAGGACGTCAGGGATTACGCAGCTGAAAATGGCTTTAATGAAATCGAGATTGCACTCGACGAAGGCATGAAAGCCAAGTCTGAAGAGTTTAAGAAAGCGGGCTCAGAGATCTACAGCAAAGCATAATTGTCATTCCGACAGAGCACAGCGACGAGGAATCTTCTGCTCGTCATTTCCGCGAAAGCGGCAATCCACATTTTTTCTTTTGTGGGTTGTGTAAATTAGCGGCTCTAGTTTACTGAGTCGCCTTTCCATATCTAAATCTCGAGAATTTAAACCATGTCAGACATCACCCTCGAACAATTACGACAAAAGATACGTGACTTCGCCGCTGCACGTGACTGGGATCAGTTCCATTCGCCAAAAAATCTCTCCATGGCGATGATAGTCGAAGCTGCAGAACTGGTCGAGCATTTTCAATGGCTCACTGAAGAACAGAGCCACTCCCTGCCAGACGACAAACGTGACGAAGTTGAAAACGAGCTGGCGGATATTTTTCTTTATTTGATTCGCATCGCGGATAAGCTTGATATTGATTTATTGAACGCGGCGAACAATAAAATAAAAATAAATGCCGAAAAATATCCTGCGGATAAAGTGCGCGGCAGTGCAAAAAAATATAACGAGTATTAGAGTGATTCCGGGTATGCCTCAATCTCGTTCAGAGTTACACAATAACACCATCAATGTGGATTGTGCAGGGGTGGCCTGATGCTCAGTTATCGTCACGGCTTTCATGCGGGTAATCACGCTGATGTGCTCAAACACTGTGTGTTGATTTCAGCGCTGGATTACATGCAGCAAAAAATCACGCCATTTGTTTATATCGATACCCATAGCGGCGCAGGCATGTACAGCTTACAGGATGAATGGGCGGAAAAAACCCGTGAACATGAAACCGGTATTACTAAACTATGGCAGCGCTCAGTATCAGATATGCCGCTCGCAGTGCAGGCCTATCTGAAAAAAATTCACGAACTTAATCCAGACGGCGAATTGTCACAATACCCCGGTTCACCCTGGATCGCAGAATCGATGTTACGTCGACATGACCGAGCCAGACTGTTTGAATTACATGTCAACGAATACGAAAACCTGCACGAGCTATTTGCCAGTAACAAACGTTTCAAGACCGAACAGCGCGATGGCTTTCAGGGGCTGAATGAAGTCATGCCACCGATAGAAAGACGCGCGGTAACGCTGATTGATCCTTCCTACGAAGTAAAAACAGATTATCAAACCGTAGTGCAATCGGTAAAAGCCGCGCATAAAAAATTTAACGCCGGTGTTTTTATCATCTGGTATCCAGTGATAAATCGAAAACAGATTGATCAGTTCGAACAAGATTTTATCAGCAGTGGTATGAAGAATATTTTGCTGGCCGAGTTATCGCTTTATCCGGATACAGATCATGCAGGTATGACGGGCAGCGGTTTGGTTGTAGTTAATCCACCGTGGACATTGGCGAAATCATTAGAGCTTACTTTGCCGTATTTGCAGGAAGAACTGGCAGAGGGTAAGGGGGATTGGCGGATTCGGCAGTTGGTGGCGGAGTAGTGGCGAGCTAAAATTGCCGTTCCTGGCTACCGATTTATTTCTTCCTGAATAAGAAAAAAACCTGGTGGTTGATTTAATGTGCTTTAGATAATGAACCCCAAAGGCTTTGATAGCTAGAATTGAGCAAGCAGGTCATCGTCAGGCCTGGGTGATCACAATTCTGCTGATTTCACTCGGCGCCAAAACTCGCAGTGGAGGACCCCAGTAACCCGTTCCACGGCTGACGAATATTTGTTGATCAGGCGAGTGTTGATGAAGCCCCACCAGATAGGGTTGATCGAGCATTACTAATAGTCCGAATGGAAAGATTTGTCCGCCATGAGTATGGCCGCTAAGCATCAAGTCACATCGCCGCTCCTTAACCAGTGATATAGATTTGGGTTGGTGTGACAGGACAATGGTCGCTTTTGATGAATCTACGCCACTGTATGCAGCCTCCACATCCGGCGGTGCACCAAAACGCTCACCAGCAAGATCATTAAGGCCAACAAGATTGAAGCTGCCTTCCTTGTTACCAAACAGGGTAGATTTATTGGTTAGTGGTTTGATTCCCAAGGATTCCAGTTTCGTTAGTATAGCTTCGACGCCATGAAAGTATTCATGGTTTCCGGTAACAAAATAGGCAGGTGCTTTAAGTGTTTTTAGGGGCTCAAGATCGCGACTGATCTTTTCTGGTGGTAGATCACACAGATCACCCGTTATGACAACCATATCTGGCTGGAGTTTGTTGACACGAGCGACAATGTTTTTCATAAAATCATGCTTTATAGTGCGCCCTATATGAATGTCCGTAAGCTGTACGATGGTAAACCCTGAAAATGGAAAATCTTTAATTCGAACTACGACGTCATTCACTTCTGGCAATTTCGTTCCCTGAGAAATGCCGCGCCAAAGGTACGAGGTTGCGCCAAAAAGTACTGCTGTGTCGAAAATAACCTTGATTGTTCGGCGCCTCTCCTGGTCGAATGGTACTTGCCGTGAAACTGAGATGGTCAGGTCATAGATCAGCGCAACCACGAATAACATAAAGGTGAAGCCAATAAAGGCGCTCATTGTCATGAATAAAGTAAGGGATTCAGGAAGGAAGTTAAAGGCCATATCCACGATCAAAATGATTTCGCCAGTCATAATAATTAGCATCAGGAAAATGCCAGTTTTATGTAAGCGTGGTGAGAGTTGCGCGAAGAAACGTCTTTGTACGTAGTAATTGGTCAGTGCGAGTACACTGAGAAAAATGAAAATAAAGAAAAGCTGTCGTTCAATGCTCATGGTTTACTGTCGTTATCAGCTTAAATAGGGGGATACCAAATTCTAGCAACATGGAAGCAGAAGTAATACGCTTATCTTTATTAAGAATTCGCGTAAATATACCCGCAGAGTTTTCCTGTCTTTCTGATGCTGTTGCTCAGTTAAACTGGAAGACTTCAAGTTTAGTCCCAGAGAAAAAAATTGAAAAACATTCCCTTTAATAATCAATACGTGAATCTGGGTGAGACGTTTTACGTCAAAACCAAACCAGCGACTGTGGCAAATCCTGCGTTGATAAAATTCAATGAAGAGCTTGCTAATGATTTGGGCTTGTCGGTGACAAGCCCGGAAGAGTATACGGATATTTTTTCGGGTAATGTCATACCCGATGGCGCAGAGCCATTGGCAATGGCCTATGCGGGGCATCAGTTTGGCGGCTTTAATCCTCAGCTGGGTGATGGCCGTGCGATTTTATTAGGTGAGCTTGATCATCCTTCAGGCGTTAGTCTTAGTGTTCAGTTAAAAGGTTCTGGCCAAACATTTTATTCTCGTAACGGTGATGGTTGTGCGGCACTGGGGCCAGTGCTTCGAGAGTATCTGGTTAGTGAGGTAATGGTTAAACTAGGTGTGCCGACGACGCGTGCACTGGCCGCAGTGACCACGGGCGAACAGGTGGCCAGGGAGCGAATGTTGCCGGGTGGTGTTATTACGCGTGTCGCTTCGAGTTTTGTCCGTGTTGGTACCTTTGAGTTTTTTGCGGCAAGAGATAATTATGAAGCCGTAAAGCAGCTGGCGGACTATGTAATCGAACATAATTATCCGCGGGTGAGTGAGTATGAAAATCCTTATATCGCTTTTTTGCAGGCGGTGGTTGATCGCCAGGCAAATTTGATTGCGCAGTGGATGCAGCTGGGTTTTATTCATGGCGTGATGAATACGGATAATATGTCGATAGCAGGCGAGACGATTGACTACGGACCGTGTGCTTTTATGGATGTTTTTGATCGTAATAAGGTGTTCAGTTCGATTGACCGTGACGGGCGTTATGCTTATAGCAACCAGGCTTCTATCGGTATGTGGAATTTAACGCGCCTGGCAGAAACTTTGCTGCCTTTGTTTGCAAAGGATTCCGAGGCCGCAATTGAGATCGCAAAAAGTGTTCTGGAAACATATATTGAGACTTATCAGCGAGCGTGGCTTGACGGTATGCGAAACAAATGTGGTCTGTTAGAGGTATCGGATAAAACCGTCCATGAAGATAAAACGCTGATCGATTCATTGCTAGATACCATGGCGGCAAACCATGCTGATTTTACGCTGACATTTTTTTACCTGTCACGATTATCTGCACAAGCCTCGCAAGAGGATGACGCTATACGTAAGTTGTTTGATAATCCTGCACAGTTTGATAGCTGGGCGGCCAGATGGAGAGAGCGTTTAAGTAATAAAAAATATAGCGACGTAGAACGGCAGGAAAAAATGCAGGCAGTTAATCCGGTTTATATTCCCCGAAATCATCAGGTAGAGGCAGCGATCAGAGCAGCAGAAGATCACGGTGATTTTTCTGTGTTCCATGATTTACATGAAGTATTACAGAATCCGTACCGAAAGCAAAAAGGCAGGGATAGTTACATGTTGCCACCTGAGCCTCATGAAGAGGTCACACAAACATTTTGTGGTACGTGAGTTATATATCGCAAGGTGAAGAGGCTGTTAAAATCAGCTGTATTCGTTTAACTTCCATTTGCCGGTTCAGTCAACGTAGATTTTTCCCTGATTATATAGTTCAGTGATTAATGCTAATTCATCTTCACTGGCAATTTCTAATAATTCATCAAGATCAATTTGTCTCAGCTTGCATAAGGACTTGGCGAAGTCCGGAGTAACTTCGTAGTCTTCACCATCAATAAATAACAGGGTGTTTTCCGGGTTTTGTGAAAAGGCGAATCGACTGGCAGGGTGTCTGCTTAGGGTGGCTGTGCTGGTGAGTTCCTTTAACTCTTCTATGGAATTAATTTCATCTTCGGGCTGCGTGTCTATACTGGTTTTGGTATCGCTAGAAAAACAACCAAACCAGCGTTGCAGCTCAGGGTGGTCTGGTTGTAAATATTTTTTGAATATCTCAGTGACACGTTCAAGTGCATCCTGTTGAATTTCGTTTGGATGTTGTTGAATTCTCTGGTCCGGGTCTTGATAGGTTAATTTTGGTGATAAGTTCTGCGTAATATGACTTATGAATTCGTTGACCAGGTCGGCATGACTGGTGGCACGAAAACCAATAGAGTAGCTGAGGCTTTCGCCGAGTGATACGCCGTGGTGAGAAACGCCGGGTGGTATATAAAGCATGTCACCGGGTTCAACGATCCATTCTTCTTCAGCCTGAAAATCATTTTGAATTCTTAATGGCGTGCCTTCAACTTGATTACCTTTAGTCACTGGCTGGGTGTTTATTTGCCAGCGACGTTGCCCCTGTCCCTGCAATATAAACACATCGTATAAGTCAATGTGTGGGCCAACTGAACCCTGATCAGCAGCATAGCTGATCATTAAATCATCGAGTCGCCATTCGGGAATGAATCGAAAGCGATCAATAATCCACGAAAGCTCGGGCAGATATTTTTCCATGTCATTAACAATCAGGCTCCAGTGCGTTGCTGGCATGCTGGAAAATATTTCATCAGTCATCGGGCCAAAGATGGGGAACCAGGGATGTTCGCCATCTTTTTCCATAACGATGCGGGAGTTAACATCTTCTTCGTAGGCCAGGCCGGCGAGTTCATCCGCGCTAATCGGCGATTCGAAATCGGGAAAAGCCTGACGTACCAGCAAGGGTTTTTTCTGCCAGTACTCTTCCATGAATGCTTGTTGAGAAATCTTGCCTAGTGGGTTTGGTGTTTCTTTCATGTCAGACGAACTCAGTATTTGTATGATGGATGATCTTAATGATTTCTATTTTCCAGTATGAAGAATGTTAAGACTGGTTTTTACCTCCTGACTAAAAAACCCTGCGCGTGACATGGTCAGAGATAGTTCAACGCCGTTATCTTTTGGCCAGATAGCGACTCTCGCTGTGTGATCATCGGATAACATGGTGTGAGCACCAAACAATTTGTCCAGATTTTCGAGTAATTGGGCGTAGTCATTGATCTGAAAATCGATGCCAACACTATTAATTCGTTGCTGAGGATCGAAGCCGAAGGTGATAAATGCATTTCTTTTGCGTTGGATGTCAAATAAGGGACGACCATCTCTGATGACGTACATGACTACTTCTTTGTAGCTTTCTCTTTTGCCAGCAGGAAATACTTTTTTGAGATCTTCGATGGTATCGCCCCATTTTACACCGAGGACACCCTCTTGATAGTGATTGGCCACTTCGCCAGAGAATACGGACTGAGATATCAAAAGAAGACCAAATAATAAAAACCTGCGCATAAAATTAACCTCGCTTTTCTTTTTAACTGAATGTTATTTTTGTGACCAAACCCTACACGTTACCGGTGACCTTCAACAAGACTTATGTCATGCAAATTAATATTTCTGGCGCGATAACGTGGCCTGATTTATGTCTGACGTATGTACATTTTGACCGACTCAAACAGCACTGGAAAGTGTTCACGGATATTTTTCTCCCGAGCCAGTTCCATATCTTCATATTCAAAACCGGGTGATACGGCTTCGCTGATTAGACCGTATTGACCTTCGCTCAGTACGCTGGCTTTCCAGCAACCACCTTTGACGGTGAGTTGAGGTATCTGGTCCCGTGATAGATCATTACCCAGTGTATGATTTTCCATTTGTCCATCGGGGTGAATGATGGTGTAGTTGATGGCCGAGCCACTGTGAAAGTAATGAATAATATCAGACTTGTTTTTGTGTAGATAACCTATTGGGCTATCGTCACTGAGCATATAGTAAATCGAGGTCAGGGTGTTGCGCGTGCCAGCAGGGCAGGTTGTTACTATTTCTGAGCAGTAGGTACGTTTGAAGTAACCTCCCTCAGAGGGATGAGGCTGCAGTGAGAGTTTACTTATTATTTCATGCTTGTTCATTTTTTTATTTTATGGTCGTCTCGATTTCCAGTATTTTGATTTCCAATAGACGTTATCAAGTTTTGATATCATCACGCCTTTACTGGTGGATGCGTGTAGGAAGTTGTTGTTTTCAAGATAGATGCCGACGTGTCTCACTTTTGCTTTGGTTTTGAAGAATACCAGGTCGCCTGCTTTTAATTTGTTTTTATCTATTGGTTTGCCAGTTGATATTTGCAGTTCTGTGCTTCTAGGTATGTTGATGCCGAGTTTTGATCTGAATGTGGCATAGACAAAGCCAGAGCAATCGACACCACTTTTGCTTAGGCCTCCCATTTTGTATTTAACGCCTTTCCAGCTTTTATACTGGCTATACAGTTTATTTTTTACGGTACTTGAGTTGTTAAGGTCTACTTTTTTACCGATAGGAATATCAGCCAGCGTACCGGGTCTTGTATCAGGACTTGAACTACAGCTTAGTAGTGATAAGCTGGCCAATAATAGAAGTAATATTTTATTCATCATGTTTTGGTGTCCACAGGACGATTTGTTCAAGGATGAGGCTAATTATGTCATTCATAGCTATGTGGTCTTTATCTGTTGTCAATGCGCCATCATAACAACACTACACTTTGTGTCCATGGTTAGGCAAGTCATGGCAGGTGATTTTTGTTTATATAGTATAAGCCTTTGAAAATGCACTATAAGTTATGTATGAAAATAAAGATGGACGATAGGAGTAGAAATTGAGGCTCGGTACACGAGAACAACTGGTTGTTTTATTGAGTCTGCTGCTTTGTATTGCGGTGTTGTTTTTTGATATTTATTCAGCAATGGGAGTTGCGGCCGGTGTTCCTTATGTGGCTCTGGTCCTGGTGGGTTTAATTACCCAGAAACCACGATTTATTCTGGTTTTGGCGACACTCGGTAGTGTGTTGACGATAGCTGGTTATTACCTGTCACCAAAAGGTATTACTGATAATGATGTGGTCTTGGTTAATCGAGCATTGGCTTTATTCGCCATTTGGTCTACGGCCATCGTTTCTTATTTCCATTTAAATAAGCTAGCAAAGCTGGAACCGTTGGCGACAACTGACCAGTTAACAGCTTTGTATAACCGGCATTATTTTACTTCTGAATTGGTCAAGCAGATTAATATCTGGAAGCGTTATCAACGACCACTTTCTATTTTAATACTTGATATCGATTTTTTTAAAAAAGTTAATGATACCTATGGGCATATTGCTGGCGATTATGTCTTGCAGGAGCTGGCTAAGATTTGTCAGGCGGCGGTGCGTGACATAGATACCGTTGCCAGAATTGGTGGTGAAGAGTTCTCAATTCTTCTGCCGTCTACGGCGGTTAACGGTGCTATGCGAATCGCCGAGCGAATTCGCAAGGAGACAGAGGCCTTTTCATTTAACTATGATGGTGTGCGCTTCAGGGTGACGGTGAGTATTGGTGTGGCAGAGCTGACAGATGAAGAATGGAGTATTACCGAGTTTATGAAAGCTGCCGATGATATGTTGTACAAGGCTAAAAATTCTGGACGTAATCGCAGTATAGCAAAACATATCGGCTGATTTATGCTTTAGAGAATCAACCTTGTTTGTCTGGTTATACAACCAGTGGTGGCATAGGACAGTCTAATGTGTCAGCAATGGCGCGGAATAATTCTGCTTCGGTAATCGTAGTTATCCTGTCCGCCGTGATGCAGGCAACGCAGGCTTTTAGTAGTTTTGGTTTATGTAGTGGTTTAAGTCGAACTAACTCTTCCAGTGCCTGATTTAAATCATTTAGATTTAATTTGTTTTTATCCAGTAACTCAATATCAAAGTTTCCCAATTCTGCATTTCCGAGATCAAAGGCACGTTGTTTATCTATGCCTTGTTGTTTTCCTGAGTGGCTGAGTAATGATAATAAAATACAACAGGATTTTTTAGTTTTACTTAAGGTTAAATTTTCTTTTGCTCTGCGCTGTTTTTGCTTGAATATACGATCAAGATGGTGTGTTACTATTTTCTGAATCATCCATTCAGACAAGCTAATTTTTTTGTCCATTGTTATCAGGATGTCTAAATTTTCTTTAAATAGCTGGTATTGTTTTTTTGATAGTTGACGCAGGCTTGATAGTGCCATGTCTACTAAGGGAAGGCGAAACTCATTTTCAACTGTATTCATATTGAGGGAGAGTTTGACCGTTTCTCTATAGGCACCGGGATCAGCATATGCCATTAGGTGTTGTAGCTGTTGCTGGCGTAGATTGGTTTCAGTATCAAGAACTAAAAAGTATATTAGGGCTCGTGCGCCACAGGGTTCATGCGCGGCATTCTTTAAAATATCAGGAATGCTTGAAATCAGTGTATGAGAGTAATTAAGATGTTCGACTGATGCCTGGCCGGTATGTGAAGTAATAGCATTAACATTCATGGATGCGGCCAGAGCAGTTAATACCGCAGCAGTCTTATCTTCATTTTTTGTATCAGTTGTATCAGTTGAATCATATTCTTTCTCATCTGGTTTTTCTTCTCGTGTGAAATCAAATTTCCCATCCCAGTGTGGGTCAATTCTTTGTATACGATTAGCCAGTGGTGGATGTGTTGAGAATATGCCGCTTAGAAAAGTGCTAATGCCCTGACTGAACAGTGTATGGCTGATTTCTGAAGTATGGGCATTTTCCATCAATGACCCTGATGCATTACCACCAATACGTTTGAGTGCGCCAGCGATACCATCAGGGTTGCGGGTGAATTGAATGGCCGAGGCATCGGCCAGAAATTCACGCTGGCGACTGACTGCGGCTTTAATCACATTGCCAAAAAAGGTACCGGCATAACCAATCACAAATAGCCCGGCACCCAAAGCTAAAATTGCAGCAGCACCATCATTTTTTGATCGTCGTGAGCTTGATCGACCTGTAGTACGTAATAGGTAATAACCGATGATGCCGATAATGGTGATGCCGTGCAGTATACCGATGAGTCGTATATTGAGCCTCATATCACCGTTAAAAACATGACTAAATTCATGTGCGATAACGCCTTGCAGTTGTTCGCGTGAAAGTTTTTCTATGGCACCGCGGGTAATCCCTATGACAGCATCACTGGCTTTGTATCCAGCAGCAAAGGCATTAATACCGTCTTCATCGAGTAGATAAACAGGAGGCACTGGTGTGCCTGAGGCAATGGCCATTTCTTCTACTACATTGAGAATTTTCTGTTTGTTGATATCACCGCTATCTTCAACGATGAGCTCTGCGTCCATCATTTCAGCAACTCGGGCGCCACCGCCAGAGAGTGACATAATTTTATAAAGACTGCCAAAAACAATAATGCTGGTAACGGCTGCACCCACCAGCAAAAAAGTTGGCCAGTCGAATTGGTCGTTGAATGTCTCGGTGCTTATCGTGTTGCTGTCGATGTAGCCAAAAACCACCATCACCAGAATATTGGTTAATATGACCAGAGAGATAATGGCCAGTGAAAAAAGCGTGACAAGCAGTAAGGTGTTTTTACGCGCAACGTCCTGAGATTTGAAAAAATTCATTCAAGCTCTGTGCGGCATTTCTAAAAAGAGACTTTGGGTGCTGCTTGAATCTCTGCATGATCTTCAAATTCCAGCAGGGTTGCATCATGATCGTGACCAAAAACAGCAGCTAGCACCACTGGTGGAAAAGATTGTTTGTATGTGTTGTATGACATAACCTGATCATTAAATGCCTGACGGGAGAACGCAACTTTATTTTCTGTACTAGTCAGTTCTTCGCTGAGCTGCATCATATTCTGATTCGCTTTCAGATCGGGATAGTCTTCCATAACAATATTAAGTTTGCTCATAGCGCTATTGAGTACGCCTTCTGCTTCCATCAGTTCATGAATGGCATGGGCATCGCCAGGGTTGACTGCGGCAGCGGCTAAATTGTTGGCCGCGCCATTACGAGCATTGATAACATTTTCCAGTGTGTCCCTTTCGTGTTGCATGTAGCCCTTGGCCACTTCGATAAGATTAGGGATGAGATCATGGCGACGTTTTAGCTGTACTTCGATTTGCGCAAAGGCATTCTGATAACGGTTTCGTAAGCTCACCAGAGTATTGAATATTCCAATGACATAAAAAATAAGGGCGGCAATAACAACCAGAATAACGATCGTTGAAGTTTCCATAATATTTATCCTGCTTCGTAGTGTTTATTTTTAGTTATTTATACAAGGAATATAGTCGCTAGTCCCAAAAATGCTGCAAGACCGACGATATCCGTTATTGTCGTTAGAACCACGCTGCCAGCAATAGCCGGGTCGATATTCACTTTTCGCATAACCAGCGGGATGGCAACACCGGAAAAGGCAGCGATTACAAGATTGATAATAATGGCGGCAGCAATGACCAGGCCAATTTTAATATCGTCAAACCAAAGTCCGGCGGTGACAGCAATCACCAGTGCCCAGCCGAAGCCATTTAATAAGCCAACCACAATTTCCTTGGTCATCAGCCAGCGTTTGTTGCTTCTGCTGACCTGACCTAGAGCCAGGCCACGAATGACTAGTGTTAGAGTTTGTGTGCCCGCGATTCCACCCATGCTGGCAACTACGTTCATCAGTACCGCAATAGCCACCACCTTTTCCAGCGTGCCTTCAAAGTTGGAGACCACCCACGAAGCCATAAAAGCAGTGACCAGATTAATGCCCAGCCAGACAGCACGGCGTCGCGCACTGGGAACTACCGGCGCGAACAGATCCTCTTCTTCCGTCAGACCCGCCATGCTCAGCACATTGTGGTCGCCTTCATCACGGATAACGTCAACAACGTCATCAATGGTGATACGACCCAATAGTTTCATGTCTTTATCAACCACAGGTGCGGATAGCAGATCGTGAGTTTCGAAAACCTTGGCAACATCGTTATCTTCCATACTGGCTTTGATGAACTCAGTATCGCGCGTCATAACATCACCGACGGTCAGATCAGTATCTGAAGTCAGCAGGGTAGCAAGCGGTAACAGGCCGATATAAGTATTGTTGCGGCTAGTAACAATCAGACTATCCGTGTTTTTTGGAATTTCACCCAGTGCGCGCAAATAACGCAGCACCACATCCAGTGTCACCTCGGCACGGATGGTCAAGGTGTCGGTATTCATCAAACCACCGGCACTGTCCTCAGGGTAGGAAAGTACGGTTTCCAGACGATCACGATGCTGTGCATCGAGTGAAGTTAATACCAGCTCAGTAACACGATCAGGCAGCGACTGGATAAAGTCAGCCAGATCATCAATATCAAGACCTTCGGTAGCGTTGATCAGATCCTGCAAAGACATATCACGCATCAAAGTTGAGCGCAGTTCTTCACCCATATGCAGCAGAACTTCACCTTCACGTTCTGAATCCACCAGTTCCCAGATGAGATTACGTTCAGTGTGCGGTAGCGATTCTAAAAGGTGGGCAATTTCAGCCGAGTGCAATTCATTCAGCATGCGCGCAGCATGTTGAATGGTGCCAGCCTTAAGCGCTAGATTAAGCGCCTGTACCTGGTTCTCAGTTTTTTCAGAGTGGTTTGCTTCTGTCATCACTATATCTACTTAAACTACGCCCCGAATCAGGAATCGGATGCGATGAAGAATTACAGTTGAGTGTAGCATGCATGGCTGCGTTTATCGGCTATTTAGCGGTTTTCGGCCGTCGGGTTGTGATTTGCGGATAGCAAGTGGTTCGGATGGAAGCGCAACGGAATCAGGGAAACAAGCTAAACCAGAAATTAAATTATCTATCGATGGTTACAGATAACAGCCATACAAAAAGAAATCCTGATAGCAGGCCTGCAACTACTCATTTACCATGCGCGAATCGTAGCTACGTGCTTATTTGCTAGCCGTTTTCTCTGACTCTTGGTGATTAAGCAGATCAAGTTGTGTTTCAATCTCATTGGCTGATTGGTGTTCAAGTATCTTTTTGATTTTCGGACGTAAGCGAGATAGTTTGCTGTGATTAATGATGTGTTTAATTTCGAGTAGGGCATTGGCCTGTACGCTGAAATACTCGAGACCCATGCCTAATAATAATCGAGTGTATTGTGGATTACTCGCCATTTCACCGCAGAGTGAAACCGGGATGCGGGCTTTTTTACCGGCATTGATGCTCATCTGGATGAGTTGCAAAACAGCCGGGTTGAGTGGGTTGTATAAATAGCTGACTTCTTCATCGATACGGTCTAGCGCCAGGGTGTACTGAATCAGGTCATTAGTGCCTATGGATAGAAAGTCGAGTTGCTTGGCAAAGGCATAAGCAGAGAGTGCGGCAGCCGGTACTTCGATCATGGCACCGACTTTCAGGTTTTTATCAAAACGAATTTTTTCTATGCGAAGTTGTTGTTTGGTTTTTTCAATGAGATTGAGTACCTGATGCATCTCTTCTATATTGGTCAGCATGGGAATCATCAGGCGTACTGGCCCCAATGCGGCTACACGAAGAATGGCTCGCAGTTGCGGTATAAATAATTCGGGTTCCTTCATGCAGCGGCGGATAGCACGTAAGCCCATGGCTGGATTGTGGGCCATCGGACCCTGATCAATGGTGTCCTGTATTTCTTTATCGGCACCCAGGTCGGCAGTGCGAATAGTTAGTGATTTTCCCTTAAGGCGGAACAATGCACGTTTATAAGTTTTGAATTGTGTTTCTTCATTAGGCCATTCATTTTTTTCGATGAATAACATCTCAGTACGATAAAGACCAACACCAGTGTGGTCGAATTTTCTTAGCTTGCGAATATCTTCGGGGCGATCAATGTTACCGTGCAGAGTAATAGTTTTACCGTCAGTTGTTACTGTTGGGGTATTTCTTAGTTCATGCAATAAAACTTTGCGTGCAATTTCTTCTTTGTGCAGTGCTCGGTAATGTTTAAGAGAACGTTTGTCAGGTGAGTTAATGACCATGCCCTGACGGCCATCAATGATCAGTGTTTCACCTGTTTTTATTAGTTGGCGGGCATGGTGTGCACCGACAATTGCGGGGATGCCAATATTTTTGGATAGAATTGCAGTGTGAGAAAGCGGGCCACCGTACTCAGTGACAAAGCCGGCAATTTTTTGATGTTGCAGCATCAAGGTATCAGCTGGCGTCAGATCATCAGCAATAATAATACAGCCTTTTAACTGTTGGCCATCAGGGATATGTTCAGGTGCCTCTGCCAGGCAATCTTGAATGCGACGAACCACGTGTAGAACATCATCTTTGCGGGTACGTAAATAAGGATCTTCCATGTCATCGAAGACTTTAACCAGACGGTTGCTTTGCAGGAGTAAAGCCCATTCTGCATTACAGGAAAACTTTTTAATGTTAGCGATTGTGCCTTCATTAAAGGTGGGGTCTTCAAGCATTAATAAATGCGTGTCAATAAAAGCCAGAATATCTGCTGGCGTGTCGGCGGCAATTTTATTTTTTATTTGGTGTAATTGCTCACCGGCTTTACTTAGTGATTTTTGGAATCGTTGAATTTCTTTTTTTTGTTGAGTTTCGGGTATTTTGTAGGCATGAACTTCTTTTTGTTCACGCGAATAAACATATGCCTCGCCAATAGCGATGCCGCTGGATACTCCAATTCCATTAATAAGAATACTCAAATAAATACTCCGTTTGGCTTATTCATCCTCGTCAAAACGATTATTAATTAATTGTTCGAGTTGATCGAGACTTTCTTCAGCATCACTACCATCAGCATAGATGGTGACCTGTGAACCCTTGCTTGCTGCCAGCATCATGACTCCCATGATACTTTTTCCGTTGACGCGGCGGTTATTTCGTTCCAGTTCAATCTGGCTTTCAAAGGATGATGCCAGCTTAACGAATTTGGCTGCTGCGCGTGCATGCATGCCCAGTTTATTAATGATTTCAATGTCGCGACTTACTGGCATGATGGGTGCTCTTCAATGTGTTTTGCGATGCTCTGTCTGCCACCCTGGATTATTTTTTCTACCAGTTCGTTCAAAGGTAATCTCCGGTAATTGATAGCCTTTATGATCATAGCTAAATTTAGCCCACTGACAAGTTGAGTTTTTGTATTTGAGACAAAGCAACTGGCAAGATTGCTGGGTGTGCCACCGTAAATATCAGTAAGGATTAACAGGTCTTTATTTTGATCAAATTGATTAAGCTGTTGTTGAATGTTTTCCCTCATTGCGTCGACCGGTGCATCCATGGGCACTTCTACATAAGCCAAATTATCTGGTTTGTCATTAACAATAGAGTAAGCGGTCTCCAGTAAATTACTGGCAATGCCTTTGTGTGTGACTAATAATAGGGCGACATTCATTGCATTTCTCTGTGTCGAACCGATACGTTGTCAATAAGCTCATTAAAGTCGTCGCATAACTGTTGCGCAATAAAAACTGAGCGATGTTGTCCACCGGTGCATCCGATAGAAACGGTCAGGTAATGACGATTTTGTTTTTCAAATTTAGGTATCCAGTCTTGCATAAATTGCCTTATGTGTTTGAGCATGTCCTGAACTTCGTCCTGTGATTGTAAAAATGAGGCGACTTCTTTGTCGAGTCCGGTCAGTGGTCTCAGATTTGATTCCCAATGAGGATTTGGTAAGCAACGAACATCAAAAACAAAATCGGAGTCAGTAGGTGTGCCGTGCTTGAATCCAAATGATTGAAATAATAATGAAAGTTTCGCACCATTGTTTTTAACTATTTGTTTTTTTATTTGATCGCGCAACTGGTGAATATTAGTGTAGGTGGTGTCAATAAAAAGATCAGCTTCGGATGAAACCGTGCTTAATAATACACGTTCAACTTCAATGGCTTCTGATAGTGGTAAGCCTTTGGTCGTCAATGGATGTTTTCTTCGAGTATCACTAAAACGTTTTATAAGCGTATTCAGTTCTGCCTGTAGATAGATGATTTCGAATTCAATGTCTCTTTCACGCAGTGGCTTGATGATATTGTTGAAATTACGCAAATCATTGGCTTCGCTTCGGGCGTCAATGCCGACAGCAATATTTGTATAGGGTTGTAGTGTGCGATTGGATACGCGCTCGACAAAATCGGGTAGTAAGCCAAGAGGAAGGTTGTCAACGCAATAGTAGTCTTCGTCTTCCAGAGTATGAAGCGCGACTGTTTTTCCTGAACCTGAAAGTCCGCTGACGATAACGAGTTTCATGTGTTTATAAAGTCTGCCCGGTATCGATAGCTATTTGCTGTATTTTCATTAGTTCTTTGGTCGCATCGTAGCCACTGTGTCGTAATATGTGGTTGCGTACAGCTGCTTCCGCCAATACTGCGAGATTGCGTCCAGGAGCAACCGGTAATAATACTTCGGGAACATCAACGCCCAGTATGTTTCGTGTTTGATGAGCCCCTTCGAGGCGATCTATTTTGGACAGTTCATCTTTAGATAAGCGCACCATATGAATAATCAAACGTAAATATTTATTGATTTTCAGTGCATTGTTACCATACATTTCACGAATATTGAGCACACCAAGACCACGTACTTCCATAAAGTCTCTAAGTACGCTGGGACTTCTACCGTCCAGAATATCCGGACCGATACGGGTTAATTCTGGTGCGTCATCAGCAATTAACCGGTGGCCGCGGGAGATGAGCTCTAGTGCTAGTTCGCTTTTTCCGACGCTGCTTTCACCGGTAATCAATACTCCTGTACCCAGCACCTCCATGTAAACACCATGAACAATTCTTTTGTCGGAAAACAAATCATGTAAATAAAATCGAGCAATATCAACCACTTCATTACTGTGTGTTTTGCAGCTTAATAGTGGCACATGCCCTTTGTTGGCGAATTCGATGAGTTTGTCGGGAACCGGAATGCCGTCGGCCATAATAATGGCGACAGAATGATCGGAAAAAAGTTGTTGCAGTACGCTGTTACGAAAATCTTCATCGAGATTCTGCAAATAGTCACATTCGGTTTTCCCTATAACCTGAATAATGTTTTTATGTATCAGATTTAGGTGACCAATCAATGTGGCATGGTCGCTAACGTTGACTTCGTGCAGTGGTCTATCCGGGTCTTCCTGGCCAGCTACCCATTTCAGCTTAATCTTGCTGGAAAGGTTGACGATGATCGATTCGGCAGAGAAGAGTTGAGTCATGATTAATTATGAAGCCAGTGAGCTTACGTCATTGCTAGTCAGTCGGCGATAAAGCTCTGCGTCATCATCAGCAGATCGCAGATTCTGGCAAAAGTTTTCATCATTAAACATCCCCGCTAGTCCTGCCAGAATATTCAGGTGTTCATCGGTATAGTGTTCGGGCACCATTAAGGCAAACAGAAGGTCAGTTGCTTGCTGATCAGGACTATCAAAGTCGATGCCTTTTTTAGTACGTATGAACACACCAATGGCCTGTTTGCATAAGTCTGTCCTCGCATGGGGCAGGGCAATGCCATGCCCCAACGAGGTTGAGCCTAGTTTTTCTCTTTCCGTTAGAAGCTGGAATATATCGAATGATTTATTTGCTTCAGTCTTTCTGGCAAGTAAGTCAGCCAGTAATTCAAGTGCTCTTTTTTTACTGACAACGTCAGCGTTGCAGATGACGGAGTCAGGGCTGACAAGATCTTTTAGATTCATTAGTCTTCTATATCTTCTATTGGTGCTTCAACGTGTTTATGATGCAGGTGATTTTTGATTTTTTCCTTGTGCTTTTTGACCTGTCTGTCGAGCTTGTCAACCAGTGCGTCGATAGAAGCGTACATATCAGGTTCGTGAGCTTCAGCAAAAATATCATGGCCACTCATATGAACAGTGGCTTCAGCTTTTTGTGTGTTCTTTTCAACGCTCAGAATGACGTGGGTATTACTGACTTTGTCAAAATGGCGTTCGAGTTTTTCCATTTTCTCTGTGACGTAGTTACGAAGTGAATCTGTAATATCAATGTGGTGACCGGTCAGTTCAATTTGCATAAGTATGCTCCAGTAGTTTAAGCAAGACGCTTTCTCTCATTTGAAGGAGGAATCATCATCGATTCCCTGTATTTTGCCACAGTTCGACGCGCAACATTAATGCCTTCTTTGATTAGAAAGGCAGAAATTTTGTTGTCGCTCAGTGGCTTTTGTGGGTTCTCATTCTCAATGAGTTTTTTCATCATGGCGCGGATTGCCGTCGCCGAACACTCGCCGCCATCGGATGTGCTAACTCGACTTGAGAAAAAGAACTTGAATTCAAATACACCGCGAGGTGTATGCATGTATTTTTGTGTGGTAACGCGTGAGATGGTGGATTCGTGCATCTCTAGCTCTTCGGCGATATCACGCAGTATCATCGGTTTCATGCCTTCATCACCGTATTCAAGAAAAAGACGTTGACGTTCAACGATGGCCGTACCTACGCGAATAAGGGTTTCATTTCGACTTTGCAGGCTTTTGATAAACCAGCGCGCTTCTTGCAGGCTATTTTTTAAGTGGGAGCTATTGCCACCTCGACCAGACGCTTTCAGGTGGTCGGCATAGACCTGGTTAACCCTGATTTTGGGTGCTGTATCCGGATTGAGATCAACGCGCCAGCGGCCATGGTCTTTGCGTACATAAATATCAGGCGCGATATAGTGGGTAGTGCCGCTGCTGATCACCGATCCCGGTTTGGGATTGAGCGTTTGTATGAAACTGATCAGCGTATGCAATTCTTCTTCACTGCGGCGAGTTTTACGTTGCAGTCTGGCGTAGTCGTGAGCCCCAATCAGGTCAAGATAATTTTCGATGAGCATTTTGACATCAGCCAGTTCGGGAGTGCTGGGGTCAAATTGCTCCAGTTGTAATAACAGGCATTCGCGAAGATCTCGTGCGCCTACACCCAGTGGGTCAAAACGTTGGATACGGTGCAACACGGCTTCAACTTCATCGAGTTCGATGTCCAGTTCGTTGACCAGACTTTGATGAATATCTTCGACAGATTCGGTGAGATAGCCATCATCATTGATAGCGTCGATAAGCGATATACCGATGGATAAATCTGTTTCGCTGGTCGGGCTGTTTTGCAGTTGCCAGAGCAGGTGATCTTGAAGGTTTTCATCGCCCAGAGACTGATTCTCTAAATAATCATTACCGCCGTCACTGCTTGTATTGTTGCTAGTGTTGCTGGGTGTGATGTCATAGATGTCTCCCCACTCGGTATCAACGGCTAATTCATCAGGAATTTCCTGATTCTTTTCCATATCCAGTTGAGCGTCACTGGCTGAAATTTCTTGCTCAGTGGTGGTTTGTGTTTCGCTAGAATCCGTCGAGGTATCGCTAGACTGGTTATCTTCTTCCAGTTCCAGCATGGGGTTTTCTTCGAGTGTTTGCTGAATCTCGGTTTGTAACTCCAGTGTGGAAAGTTGTAACAGACGGATAGCCTGCTGCAACTGCGGCGTCATCGTTAGATGTTGGCCTATGTTTAACTGAAGTGAAGGTTTCATGCTGTAATTATGCTCTCTGTTTAGAGCAATTTTGGCACTGAAAGCCGGATAAAGTCAGAATCATTTGTAATGTTGGCACGGTGTTGCGGGTGTTTGTATTTGTTGGTTGAAGCTTATACATGTTTTATAGCTGAAAATCACGTCCAAGGTAAACATCTCGCACTTGTTGGTTGGATAAAACTTCCTCGGCGCTGCCCTCGGCAATAATCTTACCATCGCTAAGAATGTAAGCATGTTGGCAACTTCCTAAAGTCTCACGAACATTGTGATCGGTAATCAGTACACCAATATTGCGTTCGATCAAGTGTTCGATGATTTTTTGAATTTCGATGACAGAAATCGGGTCTACACCGGCAAATGGTTCATCAAGCAATATAAAAGAGGGTTGTGAGGCCAGGGCGCGTGCAATCTCTACGCGACGGCGTTCACCACCGGACAGGCTCATACCGGTTGATTCCCGGATATGCTGTATTTGAAGATCCTCTAATAATGATTCAAGCAGCTGTTGTTGAGCGGCTTTGTCGAGTGCGGGATTGTGCTCTAGAATGGCCTTGATATTATCTTCGACGCTTAGTTTTCGAAACACTGAGGCTTCCTGCGGCAGATAACCGATGCCCTTGCGCGCCCTGGCGTGTACCGGTAGATTGGTAATATCTTCGTCATCCAGAAAGATTTGGCCGCTATCCGCAGGGATCAGCCCAACCACCATATAAAAGCTGGTTGTTTTACCTGCACCATTGGGGCCAAGCAGACCGACGACTTCACCGCTTTTAACTTCGATGGAGACATCATTAACCACGGTTCTGGTTTTAAAGCTTTTGACCAGATTTTTTGCACGAAGTATCGACACTATGGTTTCTCTATATTGGTTGGCGTGGTGTCGTCTTTTTTCGGGGTTAGCGTGATGTTGACGCGTCCACCCTGTTGGGTTTGTTCTTCACTACCCGCAACCACAATTTTATTTTTTGTGTCGTAGACGATGCGTTGACTTTCTATGGTGTGATCCGGTTGTTCCAGTTTGGCGTCGACGGTCATTATCAGTAGATGTTCAGCCGCCAGATACTGCATGTGCTGACTGCGTGCGTGAATTTTGTTTTCGCTAGTTTCATCCTGGGTATATCGAGCCGGTTGACCATCAATAAGTATTTGCTGGATTTCATCCTGCTGGCGCTGGATTATTACTTTATCACCATTCAGTTCAATATTGCCCTGGCTGATTTTGACATCGCCTTCATAGGTGCTGCTGCCTGTCGCCATGTCAAACTGCATGTAATTCGACTGAACTTTAATATCTTCGGCAAGCTCGCCGTTGGCGGTGGCTCCCGTAGACGCATGCATTATCAGCGACAATGTCAGACAAGTGAATGAGGCAAGTTTGATTTTATTGAGTCTGAACATAGCTTCCTTCTACGTTATTGAGCAGCTCAAGTTTCCCCGTCGCGTTATTCAGTATCATGCCTTTAGATTGTAGATGAAACTGCTGTTGAATAATGCTCACTGTTCGCATGCTTTTTGCTATTTGTTGACGGGTATCAATTTCTAGCTGCTCAGTTTCAAGGCGTATTGGTTGTGGTTTGTCTTTTTGCTGTAAAACAACGCTACCGCGAAGGATGATATTTTGGTTGTCATCATCAATTTCACCACTGTTAGCACTAATCAGCCAGTGATGCTCGCCCTGGCTTAACTGTATGACAGGTTTGTCGATGACGGCGTATTCACTATCATTATAGTGTTCGAGTAATTCAGCTTTCAGGGTGTAAGCCGGTTTGCCGTTTTCATCCATGGCAGTGATGGTGAAATCGCGGATGAATACGTCAATATAGTGAGGCTCACTAATTTCCAGATTGCTGATAGCCTTTTTGCTTTCCCAGGTTTGTGAACCCCAGAAAATCAGTGCTGCAATAAGTGATAAGAAAACCAGACGTTTCACTAAAACCCTTAATCCGCAGTGTAGAGATAGGAAGCGAGTTTTTCGGTTAACGTGCCCTGGGCTTCGAGAATAAATTCACAAATATCGCGTACCGCGCCACGGCCACCGTCTCTGGGCGCGATCCAGTGAGAGTGCTGTTTGACAAAGGGATGTGCATCCTGCACGGCGATGGCAAAACCGACGCGAGACATTACCGGTAGATCAACCACGTCATCACCGACGTAGGCGATTTGATCTATCGACAGATCGATTTTTTTCATTAAATCTTCGAAGGCGGGTGTTTTATCACGGTAACCCTGATAAACCAGTTCAATGCCCAGATCTTTCATGCGGTGAGCCACTAAATTCGATTTACGACCCGTGATGATCGCCGCTTTAACGCCGCATTCCTGCAACATGCGCAGGCCATGGCCGTCTTTGGAGTTGAAGGCTTTGTATTCCTGACCATCATCGCCCATGAACAGGCTGCTGTCGGTCATCACGCCATCGACATCAAAAATAACCAGTTTTATATTTTTTGCTTTTTCAATAATGTCCTGCACGAACAACTCCTATCTTTAAATTGTTATTACTCAGACAACGCCAGCACGTAAAAGGTCGTGCATATTGAGTGCGCCAATGAGTTTATTGTTTTTATCGGTGACCAGAATGCCGTTGATATTGAAATCATCCATCAGTTTAAGGGCTTCGACGGCCAGATCGTGTTCATCCGCAGTTTTGCAATTGGCGGTCATCACAGCTTCGATGGACGCAGTATGAATGTCGATATTTTTATCCAGCGAACGACGTAGATCACCATCAGTATAAATACCCAAAAGCTGGTCGTTGTCATCGACGATAGCGGTCATGCCCAGGCCTTTACTGGTCATTTCCAGCAGCGCTTCTGAAACCGAGGCCTGTTTACCGACTTTGGGGGTTTTATCGTCTTTATGCATGATGTCACTAACGTGGCACAACAGTCGACGGCCCAAGCTGCCACCGGGGTGCGACAGTGCAAAATCTTCCGGTGTGAAACCGCGTGCCTGTAATAGCGCAACCGCCAGTGCATCACCCATGACCAGTGAAACCGTGGTGCTCGATGTCGGCGCCAGTCCGTGCGGACAGGCTTCCTGTGCGACGCTGACATCCAGATTAACATCGGCGACGGTAGCCAGTTGTGATTTGGCGTTACCGGTCAGCGCAATTAGTGGCACGCCGAAGCGTTTGATGATGGGCACAATGGTGAGTATCTCGGAGGTATTGCCTGAATTAGACAGGGCGATAACCACGTCTTTGGCGGTGATCATGCCGAGGTCGCCATGACTGGCTTCTCCAGGGTGAACGAAAAAAGCCGGGCTTCCGGTGCTGGCCAGTGTGGCGGCGATTTTGCCACCGATATGGCCCGATTTACCCATGCCGGTGACGACAATACGACCTTCGCAGGCGAGCATGAGTTTGCAGGCTTTGTCGAAGTCGTCATTAATACGAGATTTCAACGACTCGACAGCGGCGAGCTCGGTGTTGATGACAGCGAGTCCCAGTGCTTTGAAGTTAGCGTTTTCTAAATCAGTGATTGGCATATTGGTATGTTAAAAAGTTGTTTTTATTTGTTTGAGTGTTGCTGCGCAAAACGGCTGTTAGCTTATCACCGTAAAATACAACAGGGCTTGATAGCCGCAAAAAGCGGATAAAAGTATGCCGCCTTCAATTCGATTGATGCGTCCCGGACCCCTGAATCCATAAGCCATAATAAACAGTGTAATGGTCAGGGTAAAGAGAATAGGGATATCGCGTTCGAGTATGCCTTCAACCAGTGGTGCTGGTGACAACAAGCCGGGTATGGCCAGTACACCCAGAGTGTTGAATAAGTTGGAACCGACGATGTTGCCGATGGCGATATCGTGTTCATTTTTCAGTGCTCCGGCAATGGTCGCCGCCAGCTCGGGTAGACTGGTGCCGATAGCGATAATAGTCAGGCCAATCACTAGTTCGCTGATGCCCATATCAGTGGCGATATTGACCGCACCCCAAACCAGCAGCTTGGAGCTGCCGATGAGCAAAATCAAACCTGCAACCAGCCAGAATATCGCTTTGGGCATGGGTACGCCGGTGGGTATTTCGTCTTCAAATTCGTCTTCCATGGCATCGTGATTGCGCTCATTGAGTGCCTGACGGGTAATCCACCACATGATTAAAATCAGTGCTCCGAACAGCAGTACGCCATCGGTGAATGACAATACGTCATCGACCAATAAAACCAGTGCCAGCAACATGGCGACAATGAGCAGGGGTAGTTCTTTTTTTAGAATGCGGGAATGAACGTTCAGTGGGATAATCAGCGCTGCCGCGCCCAGTACCAGTGCGATGTTGGTGATGTTTGAGCCGATGGCATTACCAATGGCCATGGCCGGGCTGCCATCAAGCGAAGCAAAACTGGCAATCAGCATTTCGGGCGCTGAGGTACCAAAACCAACGATGGTTAAACCAATTACCAGTGGTGAAATACACATATTTCTGGCGGCAGCCGCAGCGCCAAAAATGAAGCGATCAGCGCTCCAGATCAACAGTACAAACCCGGCGATAATGGCAAGGCTATTGGTAATAAGGCTTTCGGCAGGCATAAATGGGTTCTATTTTTTTTGTGGGCGGTGAAGATTACGCTAATGTGTAAATCAAAGACAGATTATCTGGTTGCGCCATTATAAGCGAACTAAGCGCAGTTGTTGAATGTCCATGCATAAACAGGTGCATGAACAGGCTCAAACGCATACAATACGCGCCAACACACATTAATAAAAAATAATAAGATGGCATCGTAGAAGGATATCAACTTGAGTGAAACCCTGATAAAAATTCGTGGCTTGAAATTCAGCCGAGGTGGCCGCGTCATCTTTGATAATGTGGATATGGACATTCCGCGCACAGGTATTACCGCCATCATGGGGCCCAGCGGCACTGGCAAGACCACCTTGCTGAAATTGATCGGCGGCCAGCTAAGACCTGATGCAGGTACTATCGAAGTCGATGGCCAGAATATTCATCAGCTAAAAACCAAAGATCTTTACGCCTTGCGTAAGCGCATGGGCATGTTGTTCCAGAGCGGCGCTTTGCTCACCGATCTTTCCGTTTTCGAGAATGTGGCCTATCCAATACGCGAACACACTAAACTCAACGAACGCATGGTACGTCAGTTGGTTTTGCTGAAGCTGAACGCTGTCGGCTTGCGTGGTGCGATGGATTTATCACCCGCAGAATTATCCGGTGGTATGGCGCGACGTGTGGCCATGGCCAGAGCCATTGCTCTCGATCCGATGATGATTATGTACGATGAGCCATTTACCGGTCAGGACCCTATCTCCATGGGTGTGCTGGTCAAGCTTATTAAAAGCCTGAACGACGCGCTGAATGTTTGCAGTATCGTGGTCTCGCATGATGTCTATGAGACCATGTCGATAGCGAATTACGTGTATATAATTTCGGCGGGTACAGTAGTTGAACACGGATCGCCTGATGAAATACGTAACAGTCATTCAGAATGGACCAGGCAGTTTATGGAAGGCCTGGCTGATGGACCGGTGCCATTCCATTTTGATGCGCCACCTTTGTTAGATGATTTATTTGCGGGATCGGGGACAAGACGTGGTTGATATTCTATTAGATCGCATACAGGGGTTGGGGCGTGGCACTTTGGCTGCTGTTTCACGTCTGGGTCGTGCCAACGTCTTCTTGTTAGAGGTGTTTGCTGGTTTGAGCGGTATGCTGACACGCCCCGGCTTACTGATTAAACAGTTGTTTTCTGTTGGTGTGCAAACCCTGATTATTATTGTCGTTGCCGGTTTGTTTGTCGGTATGGTGATGGCTTTGCAGGCTTATTACGCGCTGGTTGATTTTGGTGCCGAAGACTCATTGAGCGTGATGGTGGTGTTGTCACTGCTGCGTGAATTAGGACCGGTAATAACGGCCCTATTGTTTGCTGGTAGAGCGGGTTCAGCACTGACCGCTGAAATTGGACTGATGAAGGCTACCGAGCAACTTTCCGGTATGGAAATGATGGCGGTGAACCCCATTGAGCGAGTCATCGCACCACGCTTTTTAGCTGGTATGATTTCCATGCCCCTGCTAGCGGCAATATTTAGCGCAGTCGGTGTAATGGGTGGCTATCTGGTGGCGGTTGAATTGCTGGGTCTGGATGCCGGTGCTTTCTGGTCGCAGGCTCAAGCTAAGGTTGAGCTGTTTGAAGATCTGGGTAACGGCATGATCAAGAGTCTGGTATTTGGTTTTGTAGTTTCATGGATTGCAGTTTTCGAAGGTTATGATTGCATACCGACTTCAGAAGGTTTGGGACAGGCGACCACACGAACGGTGGTTTATGGCTCCCTGGCTATTTTGGTGCTGGATTTTGTATTGACTGCGTTAATGTTTGGAAAATAAAAGAGATATTTTATGAATACACGTACATTAGAATTACTGGTAGGTTTATTTGTCGCCGCTGGACTGGTGGCCTTGTTTATGTTGGCTATGACTGCGAGCAATCTAGCTAGTTACGGCGGCGATGATGGTTATGTGATTAAGGCTCACTTCGACAATATTGGTGGCCTTAAAGTGCGCTCACCGGTGGCGGCCAGTGGTGTACGTATCGGACGTGTTACTGATATCAGTTATGACCTGGAAGGTTTTGAAGCGATAGTCAGTATGTCTATCGATCCCCAATATAATTCTTTTCCTGTTGATAGCTCTGCTTCTATCTTAACTTCGGGTTTATTGGGTGAGCAGTACATAGGTTTAGAACCGGGTGCGGAAGAAGAGTTTTTGGTTGCCGGCTCTGTTATTGATATCACGCAATCTGCACTGGTGCTGGAACAAATTATTGGCCAGTTCCTGTACAGCAAAGCCGACGAAGAATAAGTTTTTTGCGCTTGAAGGAGAAAACGAATGATTAAATTACAATTTAAAAAAATAATCAATAAACTGGTTGCTTCAGCCTTACTGATAAGTTCTGCAGCGATGGCCGCAGAAATTGAAGCGCCAGTGGATATGCTCAAGCGCACTTCAGATGAAGTGATCCAGATATTAAAGGAAAAGCGTGAAGCGATTGATGCTGATCCTAATCTTGTTTATCAAATTGTAAATGAATACATTGTCCCCCAGCTGGATGATGTTACTTTGGCTAAGCTGGCTTTGGGTAAAAATTGGAGGAAGGCTAACAACGAGCAGAAAATAGAATTTGTCGATCAGTTTCGTTCTTTGTTGATTCGTACTTACGGCAAATCCTTACAGGAATTTAGCGATCAGAAGATCAATTTCTTCCCCGTTAATATGAAAGCTGATGATACTAAGGTGACGGTTAAATCTGAGGTCTTGCAGTCAGGTGGGCCAAGCATTCCTATGGATTATCGCCTGCGTCTTAAAGATGATGCCTGGAAAGTTTATGATATTAAGATTGATGGCGTTAGTCTGGTAACCAGTTACAAAGGAACTTTTACTCAGGAAGTACGTAAAGGCGGTATCAAAGGATTGTTGAAAATGTTACATGATAAAAATTCAAAAATGGCTGTCACGCCAACTGAGCCTGAAACCACTAACTCTGATACAACAGAACAGAAATCTTAATCATGAACGCTAAAACATCGTCGTGCGCTGAACTATCTATTGTTGATGACAGTATCAGTGTCAGTGGTGTATTGAATTTTGAAACTGTGCCTGCGTTAATGAAACAGGCAGAACAATTATTTAAAAACCAGCAACAAGTCAGCGTTGATCTTGCTGGGGTGACTGATAGTAATAGTGCGGGCCTGGCTTTGCTACTTGAAATGCTACGTACAATAAAATCACAAAATAAATCGATTAATTTTAAAAATCTACCGAAGCAAATTGCTATTGTTGCTAGCGCTTACGGTATCGATAGCGAACTGGATTCTTTTTTGAATATCCAGTCTAATTCCCAGGATTACTGAATAATGAATAAATTATTGATACAGGGCGGCATCCCGTCCAATGGTCAGGTTAGAATTTCCGGTGCTAAAAATGCAGTGTTACCGATATTGGCCGCGACCCTGTTGTGCGAAGGCACGGCTATTGTTGAAAATGTACCTCACCTGCACGATGTTACGACCACCGTTGAGTTGCTGGGTGCTATGGGCGTACACGTGGTTATTGACGAGAAGCTTAGCATTGAAGTGGATAGTTCAACCATCGAAAGTTGTGTTGCGCCTTACGACCTGGTTAAAACTATGCGTTCATCGATTCTGGTGTTGGGGCCTTTGTTGGCGCGTTTTGGTCATGCAGAAGTATCACTGCCAGGCGGTTGTGCGATTGGTTCACGTCCGGTTAATCTGCACATCAAAGGTTTGCAGGATATGGGTGCAGAGATCGAAGTTAAAAATGGTTTTATCCATGCAAAATGTGATCGATTAAAAGGTGCTCGTTTAGTATTGGACATGGTCACTGTCACCGGTACAGAAAACCTGATGATGGCCGCAGCACTGGCTGATGGTACTACGATTATCGAAAATGCGGCGCGTGAACCTGAAGTGGTTGATCTGGCTAATTTCCTGATTGCCATGGGCGCAAAAATTGAAGGCGCGGGTACCGACAAAATCACCATTGAAGGCGTTGAGAAGTTACAGGGCACACGTTATCGCGTATTACCCGATCGTATCGAGACGGGTACGTACTTAGTTGCCGCAGCCATTACTGGTGGCAAGATCGTGGTAAAAGACACCGACCCTGAATTAATCGATTCAGTGATTGATAAGCTGCGCGAAGCTGGTGCTGATATTGAAGTTGGTAAAGACTGGATTTCACTGGATATGCACGGCAAGCGCCCGAAAGCAGTGAATATTCGTACCGCACCTTATCCTGCTTTCCCCACCGATATGCAGGCACAGTTTATGGCTTTGAATACGATAGCTGATGGTACTTCAACCGTGGTTGAAACCGTATTTGAAAATCGTTTTATGCACGTGCAAGAATTGCAGCGAATGGGTGCTGATATCGAAGTCGAAGGTAACACCGCTATTATTCGTGGTGTCGAAAAATTATCGGGGGCACCGATAATGGCGACTGATTTACGTGCTTCAGCAAGTTTAATCCTGGCTGGTCTGGTGGCAGAAGGTGAAACCGAAGTTCAGCGTATTTATCACATTGATCGCGGCTACGAAATCATCGAAGAAAAATTAGCGCTACTGGGTGCAAAAATTCAAAGAATTCCCGCTTAATATTCAAGTAGAGTATTTAAATAATATTATGATTACTATTGCCCTATCCAAAGGCCGTATTTACAAAGAAACGCTTCCCTTGCTGCAAGCGGCCAATATTATTCCTGCGGAAGATCCTGAGAAAAGTCGCAAACTGATTCTTGATACCAATCAGGATGACGTCAAGCTGGTGATTATTCGTGCTACCGATGTGCCTACCTATGTACAGTTTGGTGCCGCCGATATCGGTGTTGCTGGTAAAGATGTATTACTAGAGCATGGTGCTGAAGGTTTGTACGAACCGGTCGATTTAAAAATTGCTAAATGTAAATTGATGACTGCTGGCTTAGTCGATGCGGATCAAGGTCGTCAAAATAAAAACGGCCGTTTACGCGTGGCGACCAAGTTCGTCAATGTGGCGAAACGCTTTTTTGAATCACGTGGTGAGCAGGTTGAAGTGATTAAGCTTTATGGTTCAATGGAGTTAGGTCCGATTGTCGGCTTAGCTGACTTAATTGTTGATGTGGTCGATACCGGTAACACTTTAAAAGCCAATGGCCTGAAGCCTATGGATCACATCGCCGATGTTAGTTCACGCCTGGTAGTGAATAAAGCGGCGATGAAAATGAAGCATGCAAGAATCAGTGATATCATTGAAAAAATAAAAGCTGCGGTAGAGAAAAATGCCTGAGATTCGTCAACTAAAAACTAGCGATAATGATTTCTGGAAACAGCTTGATGAAGTATTAGCCTGGGAGCAATCCACTGATAGCGGTGTTGCCTCTGTTGTTACCGATATACTTGCCGATGTTAAAAAGCGTGGTGATGCTGCCGTGCTCGAATACACGCAGAAGTTTGATCGTGTTGATGCAACAACTGCAGCTCAATTGGAACTGAGTAAAGATGATCTACAACAAGCCTTAGATAGAATTAATCCCGAGCAAAGAGCAGCGTTGGAGTTGGCGGCTGCACGAGTACGTGCTTATGCCAAACATCAGAAAATGGAGTCCTGGTCGTACACCGAAGCCGATGGCACGGTATTAGGTCAAAAAATAACACCAATGGACCGAGCCGGTTTATACGTGCCCGGTGGTAAAGCGGCTTATCCTTCATCAGTGTTGATGAATGCGATTCCCGCCAAGGTAGCTGAAGTTCCCGAATTGATTATGGTCGTGCCCACACCCGGCGGTGAGACTAATGATTTAGTTTTAGCCTCCGCTGCAATTTCAGGTGTGGATCGCGTCTTTACTATCGGTGGCGCACAGGCCATTGCCGCACTGGCTTACGGCACAGAAACAATACCAAAAGTAGATATTATTACCGGACCCGGTAACAGCTATGTTGCTACAGCAAAGCGCATGGTTTACGGTGTCGTTGGTATAGACATGATTGCCGGGCCTTCTGAGATTTTAGTTGTCTGTGATGGTAAAACCGATCCCGACTGGATCGCTATGGATTTGTTCTCACAAGCAGAACATGACGAAGAAGCACAATCTATTCTGGTGAGTCCTGATGCTGAGTTCTTAGTCAAAGTAAAAGCCAGTATTGAGAAATTATTACTGGAAATGCCACGCAAAGAGATTATTCAAACTTCATTACAAAACCGCGCTGCCTTTATTTTAGTGTCGAGCATGGAAGAAGCCATTGTCGTTGCAAACTATATTGCACCGGAACACCTGGAGCTTTCAATTGAAGATGCAGAAAAATGGGCGCAAAAAATACGTCATGCAGGTGCTATCTTTATGGGTCGTTACACTGCGGAGGCCCTGGGTGATTATTGCGCAGGACCGAATCACGTTTTACCTACCTCAGGTACAGCACGTTTTTCATCACCGCTAGGCGTTTATGATTTTCAAAAACGTTCCAGTTTGATTGGTTGTTCAGCGGAAGGAGCGTCAGAATTGGGAAAATGTGCTTCGACGTTAGCGCATGGCGAAGGTCTGGTTGCCCATGCGCGATCTGCTGAGTACCGGATTATTAAGGATGAATAGTTAAAAACCAACTTTTTCACCCGTTGGCACGTACATCGTTCCCCTTTTTTAATCACTACAGATGGACATTATTTGCTTCCATGCAGCTATAAGAATGTGGGGTGCTTGGCGCTAAATACTTCTGCCCGCGAATGGAAGCCACAGGAACAGAAGAATTAGTAAAGCTGGCCACAGCCTTTAATCAGTTTGTTGACAAGGTTGAGGGTGTGGTGAGAGATGCCAGAGCAAGCCTGGATTCAATCAATGATATGACCAGACAAACCTGCTGGCACTGAATGCCGCAGTTGAAGCCGCACGCGCAGGCGAAAAAGGTAGAGGTTTTGCAGTGGTGGCAGCCGAGGTACGTAAGCTCGCGCAACGTTCGGCCGTGGCCGCTAAGGAAATTGGCGGACTGATTAGAAGCAATATTGAGAACGCCAGAGAAGGTTCAGGTCTGGTTGAAGAAACTGCTGAAACGCTAGCAGAAATGGCAGGAGATATTCAAGATAGGGCAATCAAACAAGAATACGGAGCTTGGAGTCAGGGATTAGGTTTTTTTAATTCGAACTCATCTGGTAATTCCCATTCTCCATAATCTAACCATGCGTGGTTGCAATGAGAGCAAGCATCGACTTTATTGGTAGTTGGTCCGGTGGATATGCGTAGCACAGTTTAGATGGACGAGTGAATAAACTGAATGCCGGATACATATTTGAGATCAAATTTAAGTCTCTAATTAATTAGAGGTGGTTCATAAAAATGTTGTATCAGATATGCCTGATCAGGTACATTAGCGTTTATGCATAAAGTAGATAACAATGAGAACATAACTTTAGACGAAAGAGTTTATTCTGAACAGGTTAAGCTGTTATATAAGGCGCTACCAGCGAGTATTCTGGCTAATCTTATTGCGGGTTTGTTAATTATTCGAATCCAGTGGGCAGCCATTCATGATACAGGCCCAATTATATGGCTGTTCTGTTTTGAGTCATTTATGATTTTACGAGCGGGTCTCTACTTTAAGTATGAACGAACGCCACATATTATAAATTATCGTTTTTGGGGGAACGCCTTTAATATTGCTGCAGGTATCACTGGTCTGCTCTGGGGGTCTGCAGGTATTTTTATGTTTCCAGTGGGTAATGAACTCTACCAGATGACTCTAATATTTTGTCTGCTGGCAATGAGTGCAGGTGCGGTGAGTAGTCACTCGTTTCTTAAAACGCCACCTTTTGTTTTTATAATTTTAGCGTTAATGCCGTTACTTATACGGTTCTTTTTTGAAGACACCACTTTAAGTCTGGCACTGGTATTTGTGCTGTGTTTAAGTATTGTTTATTTATTAATGAGTGCGAAACGTAGTGCCGAGTCTACGGCTAATAATATACGCTTGCGTTTTGATGCTGTTGATAAGGAGGAGAAAATAAAAAAAAGCCAGTATGCAGCCAGTCAGGCCAATCGTGCCAAAGATGAATTTTTTTCGCTAATGAGTCATGAGCTGCGTACTCCGCTTAATTCAATTATCGGTTATGGCCAGTTACTAAGAATGGATGCGAAGGATGATATATCAAAAGATAATGCACAGGAGGTGTTAAATGCTGGAAATCATCTGTTGAGCTTGATTAATGAAATATTAAGTTTATCTAAAAGGCAGGTTGGTGGTTCGGGACTAAAATCTCAGGCGATTAATTTAAATAAAATAATGGAAGAGTGTTTGTTGATAATAAGGCCGTTAGCAATCGAACGCCATATTATAATTGAAGACGAAATTTCAACTAATACCGACTATGTGTTTTTTGCTGATCAAGTCAAAATTAAGCAGATATTAATTAATCTTCTATCCAATGCCGTTAAGTACAATAAGGAAGGAGGTCGGATTCGGCTGCACTGCTCAGAAGTAAGTCCTGATCGACTTCGTATCTGTGTGACTGATGTCGGTATTGGTATGACAGAAGAACAAATATCGAGATTATTTGTTCCTTTTGAACGCATGGAAACGGAAAATATGGAGATGGCCGTCATGGGTGTTGGCCTTCATATGACTAAATTTTTGTTACAAGATATGGGTGGTGATATAGGTGTTGAAAGTGTGCCTGGACAAGGTTCTACATTTTGGATAGAAGTCAGTTTTGTTACTGAGAAAATAAGTCAGTGAATACGGATATAAATAGGCGTCTGTTTTATGTGAAAAATGGTTATTTAAATTTTTTCTTCTTGGCCGCTTCCGTGTTCTTAGTCTTATCACTAAAAATAAACTTCCCCGCCAGTACGCACCCCTTCATTCCCGGGTCACAAATTTTATTTTCTACTCGCTGACATTTACCATCAGCTTCGTGTGGACAACCCCAGCCACCACTCATGTTATACACCTGTTTTAATTGCTGATTTTGAAAAGCTCCCCACATTTTAACAGATTATTTGATTAAGATTGTATCGGTGCGGGCGTAGAAAAAACAAAAAAAGACCCGCTTCCGCGGGTCAAAACTCTAGGAGAGTAGGAGTTATTTGGTTTGTCTTAGTGTTTAACGCTAATACGTCTAGCCTGTGCCACTTCCTGTTTGGGAATGGTGATCTTCAGTACACCATGTTCTGAGTGGGCTTCGATTTTTTCGGCATTGGCGGTTTCCGGTAAAGTGAATCGTCGGTAGAAAACACCGTATTGACGTTCGACGCGACGAAAGTTTTCTTTCTCGGTTTTTTCTTCAGTATTGCGTTCGCCTTTGATGGTTAACACACCGTTATCCATTGAGACGTCGATATCTTCTGGTTTTACACCGGGGATGTCGGCTAATAGCTTGAAGCTGTTTTCGTCTTCGGTGATATCAACAGAAGGTGTCCAGTTGGCCGTGGCTACATTGGCATCGTCTTCGTTTCTGTAATTTGGACTGCTTAGCTCGCGATTGAGCTGGTCAAAAATACTCCATGGATTGTGTCTTACTAAACTCATATTGTTCACCTCTTGATATGTCTCTTCATTGTTCGTGCTTTTAATTTGTGGATGATTGATTTGATTACAAGGTTGCAGGCAAAAATTTTATAAAATAATTTTATTTTGTCTGGTTGGGTTTGATACCATTCGATTTCTAATTTGATTGATAAAGAGTATTGCTGTGATAGATAAACTGCTGAACTGGATTCGACCTGAGATTCGCGCTTTGAATGCCTACCATGTGGCAGATGCCGGTGGTCTAACCAAGCTGGATGCGATGGAGAACCCTTACACACTGGATGAGTTGACCGGGCATTGGCCGGAGGTGCTGGCGGCGGCTGAGATTAATCGTTACCCTGACCCTTCGGCGGCAGTGTTGCGTGAAAAATTGGCACAGGTGATGGCCGTTCCCGAAGGTGCTGAAACGGTTTTGGGTAATGGCTCGGATGAGCTGATTCAAATGCTGGCGATGGTGGTCAGCGGTAAAGATCGTTGCATCATGTCGTTTGATCCCGGTTTTGTCATGTACAGAATGATCGCTGAATTTGTCGGCATGGACTATGTCGGTGTGCCGCTTGATGCCAGTTTTAATATCGATATGGCGGCGACACGAGCAGCAATTGAAAAACACCAGCCGGCAATTATTTTTATCGCCTATCCCAATAACCCCACGGCTAACTTATTTAACGATTCTCATATTGAAGAAATTCTGAAAATTGCACCGGGTCTGGTGGTGGTCGATGAGGCATATCATCCCTTTGCACAGGCCAGTTTTATGTCGCGATTACCCGAGTACGAGCAACTGCTGGTGATGCGAACGGTGTCCAAAATGGGTCTGGCAGGTTTGCGCCTGGGGATGCTGGCAGGTACGCCTGAGCTGATTCAGCAAGTTGATAAAGTACGTCTGCCTTATAATATTAATGTGCTGACTCAGCAGGCATCGTATTCTGCGCTGGATTATGTGTCTGTACTTGATGAGCAGGCGGCTTTGATTCGATATGAGCGAGAGTCCATGTTGAAGGCCCTGGCCGCAATGGAGCAGGTAGAGACTTTTCCTAGCCGCGCTAATTTTATTCTGTTTAGATTATCCGGACACAATGCTGGCACGGTGTTCGAATCGATTCGTGCTGATGGCGTGCTGATTAAAAACATGAATGCCCAAACTGGTGCATTGAAAAACTGCCTACGAGTTACCATCGGCAAGCCAGAAGAAAATGTCGCCTTTCTTGCTGCGCTTACAAAAGCACTAGCAGCTTAGTTTTTAGTCAGGCTACCCCTTGCTCATCATTGGTCGCTGTCCGAGTACGGCTTTGGCCTTGAAGCTTTGTCGCTGGCGTAAGCCTGTCAGCTCAAATATATCACCTGGCTTGCCGGCGGCGACGATGTTAAGAACGTCCTGTACCGACTGCAGACTTTGTCCATTAATGTGAGTGATGATGTCACCGGGTTTTAGACCGGCCTTGTCACCGGGTCCCTGCGCATCGACGTCAGTGACCAGGATGCCGTTGATGTCCTTGAAGCCTAGTTTGTTGAGGATGACGGGTGTTAAGGCCTGTCCGCCAACGCCCAGCCAGCCACGAACCACGTAACCATGTTTGACTATTTGACTTAGAACGTCGATGGCCAGGTCAATGGGGATAGCAAAACCGATACCGTTGAAGACGCCGGTTTTGGTGAAAATAAGTGAATTAATGCCAATAAGCTCGCCCCTGTCATTGATCAAGGCACCACCCGAATTGCCGGGATTAATGGCAGCATCGGTTTGCAGGAAGTTTTCATAGGTGTTGGCGCTAACCTGGGTACGACCGGTGGCGCTGATAATGCCCTGTGTCACGGTCTGACCGATTTCAAAGGGGTAGCCGATGGCCAGAGCGATATCACCAATTCTAAGCTGGCTTGCATGGGCGATTTGAGCCTGAGGCAGATTTTTAAGGTCAATTTTTAAAATAGCCAGATCAGTTTCCGGGTCGTCACCGATGAGGCGAGCAATGGTTTTGCGACCATCGTACAATGTGATTTGAATGCTTTCAGCGCCTTTAATGACATGGTAATTAGTCGCGACATAGCCTCGGGCATCGAGAATTACACCCGAGCCTGAGGTGATACTGGTAGTGAAATGAGGTGTGTGTGGTGAGTTTTTGCCGAGAAATTGCTCCAGAATTTTTTCTTTGTCGCTAAGTGCTGGCTTTATTTTCAACCTGGCGACTTGAATACTGACCACTGAGGGCGCTGCCAGGGATACGGCTTGTGCAAAACCTGTATTTAAGGGAGGGTTAAGCGAATTCTGATTTTTGTCTGGAAGTGACAGCTGAATAGTGCCTTGTAACAACAAAAAAATCAGGCTCAGAAAAAGTCCTAGCAACCCCCAATTGAGAAAGTAGTTAAAAATTGTCTTTTTATTTTTCATTAAGGTTGATCTATCTCATTGTTTCTATTGGTTGTATCATAAAATACTTGGCTGCATGAGCTACATAAGCTAAGCTACCGCGGCTTTGTGACGGGTCTGTTTCCATATTGGACTCCTCACCTGTTCTGATTGTATGTCACTTTTGAGCTGATTCAACGCTAAAAGTACAGCAATAGCCTAATTTAATAATGCGGAGATTTATAAATGTCTACCGATACTGTAGATAAGGGTAAACGCCGATTCCTAGTTGCATCCACCTCTGTTGTGGGTGCTGTAGGCGCTGGTTTTGTTGCCGTTCCTTTTTTGTCTTCATGGATGCCCAGTGAGCGAGCTAAAAATGCCGGTGCGCCTATAGAAGCTGATATCAGTCGTCTTGAAGAAGGTCGTATGCTGACCGTGGAATGGCAAAGCAAGCCGGTCTGGGTTGTACGGCGTTCTGAAAAAACACTGGCTGATCTAGAAACAAATAATGCGTCTCTAAAAGATCCGGCTTCGGATAATATTGATCAGCAGCCTGAGTACGCTAAAAGCCAGCAGCGTTCACGTAAACCAGAAATTCTTGTACTGGTTGGTATTTGTACTCATCTGGGTTGTTCGCCAACTTTCCGCCCGGATATTGCTCCGGCTGACTTGGGTGAAGACTGGTTAGGTGGTTTCTTCTGTCCTTGTCACAGCTCGAAATTTGATATGGCTGGACGTGTATTCCAGGGTGTACCTGCACCGACCAATTTGGTTGTGCCGCCACATTATTATGTAACCGATAATACTATTTTAATTGGTGAAGATGGGGAGGCTGCGTAATGGGTAATAAGCTACTAGGTTGGGTTGATGATCGTTTCCCATTGATGAAAATGTGGAATGAACATCTAGCCGAATATTACACACCGAAGAATTTTAACTTCTGGTACTTTTTTGGTTCATTAGCACTATTGGTGCTGGTGATTCAGATTGTCTCAGGTATTTTCCTGACTATGCACTACAAGCCTGATGGTGAATTGGCGTTTGCATCGGTCGAATACATCATGCGTGATGTGCCTTACGGCTGGTTGATTCGTTACATACACTCAACTGGCGCGACCGCGTTCTTCATTGTGGTTTATCTGCATATGTTCCGTGGTTTGATGTACGGTTCATACAAAAAGCCACGTGAATTGATCTGGCTGTTTGGTATGTTCATCTATCTTGCATTAATGGCAGAAGCTTTCATGGGCTATTTGTTACCCTGGGGCCAGATGTCTTACTGGGGTGCGCAGGTAATTATTTCATTGTTCAGTGCGATTCCAGTGATTGGTGATGACCTGACATTATGGATTCGTGGTGATTTCGTTATCTCCGATGCAACGCTGAATCGTTTCTTTGCGCTACACGTGATTGCATTGCCATTTGTAATTGTATTTCTGGTAGTGGCTCATATTCTTGCTCTGCATGAAGTGGGGTCTAATAACCCTGATGGCGTTGAAATCAAGAAGAATAAAGACTCAAATGGTATTCCACTAGACGGCATTCCTTTCCACCCCTATTACACAGTGAAAGATATTGTCGGTGTTGTGGTATTCCTGTTCTTCTTCAGTGTGGTGATGTTCTACTTCCCTGATGGCGGTGGTTACTTCCTCGAGCACGCTAACTTTATTGCCTCAGATCCTTTGAAGACGCCTGAGCATATTGCACCAGTCTGGTATTTCACGCCGTTCTACGCAATTTTGCGTGCGGTGCCTGACAAGCTGATGGGTGTAGGTGCGATGGGTGCAGCGATTGTTGTGCTGTTCTTCCTGCCGTGGATTGATCGCTGCAAGGTGAAATCAATTCGCTACCGCTCAGGTATCTATAAAATTAATTTAGTTGTATTTGCAGTGACTTTTGTTGTTCTTGGTTGGTTGGCTATGCAGCCGGTAACCGATACCATCACTAATCTGTCACGCTTGTTTACGTTCCTGTACTTTGCATTCTTTGGGGTGCTGTTCGTGACTTCCAAAAATGAGAATACAAAACCTGTACCGGATAGGGTGACATCATGAAAAAATATATCCTGATATTGTTGCTGGCTATTTTCCCAGCGACATCGTTTGCATCCAGTGGCGTCCATTTAGATACTGCGCCGATTGATATTTATGACAAAGATTCGATCAAACGTGGTGCTAAAAGTTTTGCTGATTACTGCTTTAGCTGTCATTCAGCAAAATTCATGCGCTTTAATCGCATTGCCAAAGATACTGGCATGAGTGAAGAAGAAGTGCGTGAGATGATGATCTTTACCCGCAATAAAAAAGGTAAGGCAACCAAGATTGGTGACCTGATGACGGTTTCCATGACTGAAGATTATGCCAGGAGTACTTTTGGTACTGCGGTGCCTGATCTTTCTTTGACAGCACGTGCACGCGGTGCAGATTGGTTGTACACGTATTTACGTACTTTTTATGCTGATGCCTATCGTCCAACGGGTATGAATAATATTGCTTTCCCTGACGTGGGCATGCCACACGTGCTTGGGCAGCTGCAAGGTATTCAAAAACCTGTTTATGTTACAGAAGACCATAATGGTGTAGCTGTTGAACGCATTGAAGGTTTTGAAACTGTGCAGGCGGGTTCAATGACAACCGAAGAGTACGATGCTTTTGTTGCTGATCTGGTTAACTTCATGGTGTATTTGGCAGAGCCTGTGCAAACAGAGCGCAGAGATATGGGTGTATACGTGCTGATATTTCTTGCCATATTCTTTGTTTTTGCCTACTTGCTAAAGAAAGAGTACTGGAAAGACGTTCACTAAACACAAGTTTAAGTGAATAAATAAATCAACTTAAGGCTGAATAAATGAATTTGTATACAACCGGTACATCGATTGAATGTCACAGAACACGCATTGTTCTGGCTGAAAAAGAGATCGCTCACGAAACAGTAGAAGTTGATTTAAAGAAGTTGCCTGAGGATTTAATTGACCTAAATCCTTATTGCAGCGTGCCGACGCTGGAAGACCGTGATCTGGTGCTATATAACTCACGCGTTATTATGGAGTATTTGGAAGAGCGTTTTCCTCATCCTCCATTGATGCCAGTTGGTCCAGTTGCCAGAGCGCAGTCAAGATTGGCTTTGTTCCGTGTTGAGAATGACTGGTACCCCTTGGTTGATATTATTGAGACTAAGGGTGAAAAGGCAGCAATCAAAGCGCGTAAGGAATTGACTGAGAGCATTGTCTCAACCGCTGAAGTGTTTTCGGTAATGCCGTACTTTCTGAGCGAAAGTTTTACTATGGTAGATGCCAGTATCGCACCGATTTTATGGCGTTTACCGCATTATGGTGTCGAGTTACCCGCGTCAGCTAAAAGTATTCAGGATTACGCAAATCGCATCTTTGAAAGAGAAGGCTTCCAGTTAAGTTTGACTGAATCCGAGAGGGAGCTACGACTGTAAGACTTACACAAGGCCGGCTGTGGTTTGTTTTGTATAAGCTTTATGTAATTGGTATGTTGTTTTGAAGCACAGATTTCAGGGTACTTTATGCCAAATAAATTAACTGCTATTCTTGATTTATGACTTCTAGTCGTCCCTATCTTATTCGTGCCATGTATCAGTGGGTCGTCGATAATGGCATGACCCCTCATTTATTGGTGGATGCCACTGTCGAAGATTGCATGGTTCCTGATGCCCATATCCAGGACGGTAAGATAGTCCTGAATATAGCGCCTATGGCGATCGGTGGATTGGTGCTGGGTGATGAGGATATTACTTTTGGTGCTCGTTTCAACGGGGTGTCTGAATCGATTTATGTGCCGATCAATGCAGTAGAAGCTATCTACGCACGAGAAAATGGTCAGGGAATGATGTTCTCTGGTGATGATGAGTCATTACCGGATATGGACTCGAAAAAATTAGCAGACAAAGATGGTTCTGATCCAGAGCCTGATCCCGATAAACCGCGCCCTACCTTACGCGTGGTCAAATAAAGTTAATTTCCTGGTTTGCTGGCCATGATGCCATCATATAAGTTTATAGATTAAATTTATGTGATTTCCTTCTAAGTCTCGATATCGTATTTCTGCATCCATCGCCATAGCGTGCTGCGGTTGATTCCTAGTATCTTCGCGGCCTCTGCCTTATTGCCATTGACCATCTGTAATGTTGATTCTATTTCTCTGGCATGCTGTGCTTCATGGCTACCGCCGTTGTCAGCACCTCTATTGGCCTTGGTGCAATGATCGCGTATGTCCTGAGGCAGGCTTTCAGCTTTGACCTGACCGTCGATTGCACAGATTAAGCCATGCTCAACAGCATTTTCCAGTTCACGCACATTGCCGGGCCAATGGTAGTCCATCATCATGCGGGTGGCTTCGTTACTACAGGTAATGTTGTCGGGATAACCTCTGGCCACCAGCTGGCTACAGAAATGTTTTGATAACAGTGAAATATCACCAGGTCGCTCTTTTAGTGAAGGTATAGTAATAGGGATAACGGCCAGACGATAAAATAGATCGGCACGGAATTTGCCTTTATCTACCATCTGTCTAAGGTTTTTGTTCGAGGCAGCAATAATTCGAACATCCACGCGGACAGGCTTGTCTGATCCTACCATTTCAAATTCCTGATCTTGAATGGCTCGCAGCAATTTAGCCTGAAGGTGTAAAGGTATCTCGCCAACTTCATCAAGAAATAATGTGCCCTTATGCGCACTCTGAAATCGCCCGGGACGATCTTTACTGGCACCGGTAAATGCGCCCTTGATATGACCAAATAATTCAGACTCGATCAGTGTTTCTGGTATAGCGGCGCAGTTCACTTCGACAAAAGCTTCTTTTGCACGATTACTTTGTGTGTGAATCATGCGGCCAAGTTGAGTTTTGCCTGTACCGGACTCGCCTTGTAGCAAAATAAAGGCATTGGTAGGCGCGATTTGGTAAATGCGGTCGATGATTTCCAGCATGGTCGGGTCCTGACTGCTCATCTGTTTACCCATGAGATTTAATACGGCTTCTATGTGGCGGGTGTCGGTGCGGTCCCTTAATAATATCAGGCGATGTTTTTCTTTTTGATCTGGGCTGGTGATCAGGCGACTTATGATTTCTACCAGTCGATTGCAGCCGTCATGTTGGAATTGCTGTTCAAAACTAACGAAGTTATCGCTGGGTTTTCCCGCAGCATCTGTTTCACCGGCATCGATGGCAGCACGTAGTATGGCTTTCTGCAAATTAAATTTGCCGATATCGTGTAATTTATTAATGGTTTTATTGTTGTCTATGCCAAGTAGCTTAAAAACCGCCGGGTTGTGATACAGCACATTGCTTAAATTATCGGTGACTATCACTCCTTCATCAATGAAGGTAACGATATTTTCCAGTATTGGTGCAAAATTAAGTTCACCGGAATGCATAAGTGTACCTCTAGTAAACTGAAGTTGAATGTCTTTCGTGGAGTGTTGCAATTATTGCAGTGTTGCGCAACAATGTCTTGCGTGAAATATCCTTAATTATTATCATGTATTCATTGACTTAGCGCATTAGTTAATAAATATATTGTTGCATAATGACTCAGTGATGTTTATTGTGTTGTTTTAAATCAATGACTTATCAGTTGGCACGTGTCTTGCTAATGTTTTATAGTTGTTTTTATTTTTATAGGGGAAATCTAAATGTTTGAAGAAGATTGGATGAAAAAATTTCAGCAAGCCTGGAATGCAGAGCCAGGTCTGGCTGATGCACTGCAACAAATAAATTTTAATTCTGTGATCGCGTATGGATTTAGTGGTGCCGATAAACCTGCCGGTATTCTTACAGTGGAAAATGGTCATGCGGTGTCGGCTGGGGCATATAACGGCGAAACTGTTAACTGGGATCTGCGTGCGTCAGACGAGCATTGGGCTAAGTGGGCAAAGAAACCACCAGGTATGATGGGTTTGGGAGTAGCGTATACCACGGGTAAGTTGAAATTTCTGGTCGGTGATTATGGCGCAATGATTAAAGACCCACGTATGGCCGGGCCATTTATCAAAAGCTTTGCTGTAATGGCAAAAATCTAGATACAGTCTATAGATAACAATCTCTTTAAGTTTTGTGGGGTAAGCAGTAATGCTTAACATGCAGTGGATTACTATGCGATCAACAACGGGTCTTTGCCTGTTATTCGTAATATCATTAACAGCGTCTTTTCAGTTACAGGCTGAAACTGGCTATTATCGAACAGATGGCAATGATTCGCCGAAATATAAGCCAGGTAAGGTTTATTTTTCAGCATTAAAGCGTGACTCACGGCATGAACAGCCTCCTATTGTCACAGTGACCAGTGCAGAAAAAGGTGCGCATGTTGTATTGGGTGGTACGGTCATGCCTTATAGAGAGGTCACCTTATCCGCACAGGCCGCTGGTCGCGTTGAGTTTCTGGCTGGTAGTGAAGGTGACTGGTTTGATGAAGGTGAGGTGTTAGTTGCTATTGATGATGATGATGTGCTTGCACAGCGTCAGCAGGCAATGGCAGATCTTTATGGACGGACATCAACTATGGAAGATGCCCGTGCACAATATTCCAGGGAATTCTGGGCCCCTCAGGCATTACAGCAACAGCAAACGGCACCAAGCATGGGTTATTTTCCCTCTATGTTTGAGAAATTTATGGGCGGTGGCGGTCCAGCTTCTGGTGGCAATTCATACAATGGAATAAACCCCTGGGTGGTTCGTGATGTTGACCTGTATTCACAGGGTACGCACGTCAAGAAAGCGCAAAGTGGAATTCATGGTGCACGTTCACGTATTGAAGAAATTGATGCGCGATTACGTGATACGCGATCTATTTCTCCGTTTGAAGGTGTGGTGGTAAAAAAACTTGCAGAAGTAGGTGATACTGTTCAGCCTGGACAGGCTTTGTTGCAGTTTGCTGATACACGTTTTTTACAGCTCAAGGTCGACGTTCCTGCCAGACTAGTATCAGTGCTTAGTGAAGACATGGTGGTGCCAGCAAAACTGGATGTGGGTGATACCTATATTGATGTACGTGTAGCGCAAATATTTCCAGTGGCTGATTCACAAAGACATACCGTCGTTGTGAAATTCGATTTACCTTCTGGTGTACCAGGTGGTCCGGGTATGTACGCTGAAGTAATGATTCCTGATGTAAATACACCAATTACCGATATGCCTAAAATCCCTAAAACGGCAATTGTTAGACGTGGCAGTCTGCCTGCCGTGTTTGTGCTTAGTCATGAAGGCCGTGCAGAAATGCGTTTAGTAAGATTAGGTGATGAAATCGATGATGAGAATGTCACTGTATTGTCGGGAGTTAGTCCCGGCGAACAAATTTTCGCTTCACCCATGCCTGGTATTAGATCCGGTTATCAACCTGATTTCTCCAGGTAAAAAAATAGCATAAGAAAACATTCTCAAATCTGGCTGAATAAAAATGTCGAATGAAATAGAAGAAAAAAATATGCAGGTTGATGGCGACCTGCAATTAGATGAAGCAAATCTCGGAATTGCAGGACGTCTGGCTCGCCAATTTATTAATTCACCTGTTACCCCCTTATTGATGTTTGCCTTTCTAGGTATTGGTACGCTTGGTTTGTTGTTTACCCCTCGTCAGGAAGATCCGCAGATTTCAGTACCTATGGTGGATATTTTCTTCAAATATCCCGGTGCTTCGGCAGAGCAGGTCGCTAGCCTTGCGGTGAATCCGCTTGAGCGCATGATTAGTGAAGTTCCTGGTATACGCCACGTTTATTCTGCCAGTGCGCGTGGCCAGGGCATGGTGACAGCGCAATTTATAGTGGGTGAGGATTTTGGTGAATCGATTGTAAAGGTACATGATAAGTTACAGTCAAATATGGATAAGATTCCTCCTGGCGTATCGATGCCGTTGGTTAAACCGGTGGGCACCGATGATGTTCCAGTGGTGACAGTTACGCTGTGGTCTGAAAATCAGGGTATCGATGATTCTGTGCTGCGTACACTAGCTCTGGATGTTTTGCAGCGACTTGAAGAAGTGCCTAATTCAGGTATAGGTTTTATTGTTGGTGGACGCGCGGAACAGATCCGCGTGGAAGTGTCTCCAGAACGTTTGAGTGGTTTTGGTATCAGTATAGAAGACGTCGGCAATACTATTAAAACAGCAAACTCTGAACAATCTGCAGGTCATGTCGAGGGTGATAATAGTAGCTTCAACGTATATACAGGTGCCTTCCTGAAAAATGCTCAGGATGTTTCTAATTTGGTCGTGGCAATAAGAAAGGGTTCACCCGTTTATGTGCGAGATGTCGCCTGGGTTTATCAGGCACCGGAAGAAACTAGTAATATGGTAGCTTTTTCAACAGGGCCTGCACATGATAGTAGTACGCCAGAGACAATAGACTCACCAGCAGTCACTATCGCAGTAGCAAAAAAGATTGGTAGTAATGGTGTCAGTGTTGCCAATAAGTTGCTGAAAAAACTTGAATCATTAAAAGGCCATCTTATCCCTGATAATGTTCAGGTTAGTGTGACACGTAATTATGGTGAAACAGCGGATAAGAAAGTCAATGAATTATTGTTGGCGCTATTCGAGGCCACTATCGCGGTTAGTTTATTGTGTCTGGTAGGTCTTGGCTTCCGTGCTGCCTCGGTTGTTATTATTATTATCCCGCTGGTTATTTTAATGACGGTTTGGTCGGCGTGGTTTCTTGATTACACGATTGACCGAGTAAGCTTATTTGCAATGGTATTTACCATCGGAATTTTGGTTGATGATGCCACGGTTGTAGTTGAAAACATTTTCAGGCGATGGTTGAAAGCAGGAAAAACAACCACCAACATTGCTATAGATGCAGTAAGGGAAGTTGGTAATCCAACCATATTGGCAACGCTGGCAATTGTTTCTGCTTTATTGGCGATGGGCTTTGTTAGCGGCCTGATGGGGCCTTATATGCGTCCCATTCCGGTACTGGGTTCAGCGGCTATGATGCTTTCATTATTTGCGGCGTTTATTTTTGTGCCCTGGTTTGCGATGCGAGTTCGTCCGCAATTGGGTGCTTTGGAAAAAGCAGAAAAACGCGAAGCAAAAGTAACAGCCTTAATCGGTAGGTTTTATGACCCCTGTATGAGGCCTTTGTGCCACAACAGGAGTGTAGGTTTGATCTTTCTGTTTATTCTAATTGCAGCAACATTTCTTGCCTGTTCATTATTTTATACACAGGCCGTCACCGTGAAGATGCTGCCATTTGATAACAAGTCAGAATTTAATGTGGTTGTGAATATGCCTGATGGCACAGCAATGCCTGTCACCGCAAATGTGACAGCACAACTTGCGGCACAACTTCGTGAACTACCCGAAGTCACATCGATTCAAACTTATGTGGGTACGGCTTCACCCTTCAATTTTAACGGTATGGTCCGCCACTATTATTTAAGGCAGGAGCCCTGGCAGGCAGATATACAAATCATGTTGCTGGATAAGGATGATCGAGAACGTGCCAGTCATGAAATTGCGGTTAATGCGCGTGAGTTGATCACTGAACTTGCACATGATCTAGGTGCTGATATTCAGGTTATTGAAATGCCACCAGGACCGCCTGTGTTGCAAACCGTAGTGGCTGAAATATACGGTCCTGATGCAGACACACGTCGCCAGGTTGCAAGGGATATGACCGAAATATTTAAGCAGGCCGAGGGTATTGTTGATGTCGATAATTATATGGCGAACGCCCATGATTACTGGCGTTTTGAAGTAGATACTGAAAAAGCCGTGCGTCGTGGTATTTCTGTCGATGCAATTAATCGTAACCTGTCAATGGTGATGGGTGGTTATAAACTTGGTGATGTGAAAAAAGGCGTGGTACTGGAGCCAACTTATATTGTCATTCAGGCACCAATGGGTGTGCGTTCACAAATCAACCGTTTGGGCAATTTGCCCATTACCGGGGTGAATGGTGAAACCGTACCGCTGTCTGAGCTGGGCAGTTTCATCAAGGAAAGAGAAGATCATCTTGTTTATCATAAAGATTTGCGTGCCGTTGAATATGTTACTGGTGAAATGCAAGGTCGTCTTGGAGCGCCCATCTATGGCATGTTTGACGTTGAGGATATTCTCGAAAATTATGTAACACCCGATGGCGTCACCATGACCGGCATGCCCATGGGGTTGTTAGGGCCACCTGAAGATAGTTTCGAAAGTGGTTTTGAATGGGGCGGCGAATGGACCGTGACCTATGAAACATTTAGAGATATGGGCGGTGCCTTCATGGCTGCCATGTTATTAATTTATGGTTTGATTGTTTGGGAGTTCAAAAACTTTACTCTCGGTGGTTTGATCATGGCTCCTATCCCATTAACACTGATTGGTATCATTCCTGGGCATTGGTTTGCGAATGCAGAATTTACTGCAACTTCAATGATTGGTTTCATTGCGCTCGCCGGGATTGTAGTACGAAACTCTATTTTATTGGTTGAGTTCGTTAAACATGAGGTTGCCAATGGCGTAGATATTAAGGAAGCGGTAGTGCTTGCCGGTAAAGCACGTATGCGCCCCATCCTGATAACAGCGCTTACACTGATGGCTGGTGCTTACATGATTCTTGACGATTTGATTTTTAAGGGTATGGCCGTTAGCTTGTTATATGGAGCAGGTGTGGCAACAGTGCTGACACTAGTTGTGATACCACTAGGCTGTATTAGTGTTAGCAAGCAGTTTTATATTTTATTAGGGATTGGTGAGTGTCCTACCAAGGCTGCTGAGCCAGAGGTTGTTGAATATAAATTGCCTTTATGGATGAGAATATATTCTGCAGTGATAAATGGAGCAATGTGGCTTTTCTATATTGGCCGTATGTTCATCATGATGGCGCGTATGGGAATACAAAGTCTTATTGACCGCTTTGGCAGTGGCTCAGATGATACCGGTCCAGCATCACCCGATAATAATTCGGGGCCAGCCGGCGGTACTCCGCCGCCAGCACCGACGCCTCCACCCACGCCCTCTGGAGGTTCGGCAAATGTTAATGCTGATGTAGTGCAGAGTCAGATGCCAGATGAGCCTGTTATTGAGGAGAAAAAAACGCAAGAGACATCAACAAAACCAGTAGTTAAAAAGAAAGCGGCACCTCGAAAGAAAAAGAGCGCAGTGAGTAAAAAGGAAGTGTCTAAGAAGGCTGATTCGACGAGTAAGTTGAAAACATCATCGTCGAAAAAAAGACGAGGTATTCGTCTGAATCCCAGTTTGGATAAAGAATAAAACAAGATTAAAGAAGGCGAAGATATGAAAACAACAATATTAATATTTATGGCAGTTATTACAGCATCATTAGCTCATTCGGTGATGGCTGAAAATAACGGAGATTCGATGCCGCCACCTGGTCCATACAGATCTATTGGTGATGTAGATCAACACACTCAAAATCAGAATGGTCAGAATGATTCTAAGATGAGAAAGGGGGAGGAATATTCTTATGCACCATCGGGTCAAATGGGTGGAGATATTCCTGATTGGCAAAGGCAGCGTCAAGCTCAAAATAATAACAGGATGCAGCAATTAAATAGGCATCAGTCACAGGGTTGGAATAGTCCACCACCACAGTGGAATTATAATTATGTTCCACCAGTGCGTAATACTTATTCAGGGCAGGCTCCTGCTTATCAGAATAACGGGATGAGGCAGTCTTTCCCTTCTGCACGTGGACCTGTTTATGGACCCGGTGCACCACCTGCAGGGTTTTATAATCAATCTATGCAGCCAGTACCACGGTACTAGAATCGAAGGCTATTGTTGAATATGTTAAAAAATATACAGAGATTAAGTTATGGGCAGGGTTAACAAGAGTTACTTGAGAGCAGGAGTTATATTGCTTGTAGTTAATAGTGCCGTATGTGCTCCATCAATAAATGCGGCTGAGTGGCGGGGACAGGATAACATTAAATCGAAACTGGGTTTTTCAGATTTTATACCACCGCCAGGTACTGATAAATACCAGAACAGAAATAGAGAGAAACAATGGGCGAGTGGAAGTTCTTTTAATGAGGAAAATAAGGTGCGTTATTCGCCTGTCTCATCAAAAAATCCATGGAAAGTGGTAAAGTCAGTAAACTATAAAAAAAACTTTGCTAGTCAAAGGCCATGGGGGAATGTTCCAGATAGAAAACCAAAGAATAAGAACAGCATGAAGTTCTATGACCAGCGTTTTAAGCAATGGAGTCATCAACAGAGTTCATCCCAGCGTAATAATGCTTACGGGCAGTTAGGCCTTCCTTTTTCTGGTGGCGATCTGATACCAGGTTATAACAACCCACTGATTACACCACCGATATATTCTGGGTACGGCGGTTATGGGTTATATCCTAGGGGCTTAGGTCCCTATTCAGGAGCGCTCAGCAGGCCGGGTCTCTGGTAATAAGTTGAATTTAAAACTGGTCACGTACGGTGCTCTCTACGACTTGATTCAGTTAAATTGACCAGAGAGTAAACAGTGTGACATTCAAATTGTGTCTATAAATGACCTTCATAGGAAGGGGAGAAATATTATGAAAAACTTAAAAAAAGTACTGTGTATTGCAGCAGTAACAGCTGCACTGGCTACACCTATGGCGGCTAATGCCTGGTGGGGTCCTTTTAATAATAACAACAATGGTTGGGGCAATAATAATAACAATTGGGGCAACAATGGTAATGGTTGGGGTAATGGCAATGGTATGGGCGACTTCCTCGGCGATGGCAACTTTGGCTTTAATATGAGCGGTAACTCTAATGCTCGTGGAAGTGGTTATGGCAATGGCGCAGGCGATTACCGTAATAACTACAATGGTTATAACGGCTATAACGGTGGCTACAATGGTTACAACGGCGGTTACAATGGTTATAACGGATATCCGCCACAGGGTTATGGTCCACAGGGTTATGGTCCACAGGGCGCACCAGCACCTGCACCAGCTCAGTAAGTGATGCATGAGTAGTTCACAAGGATGTGACAAACTCAGTTTGAGTTAATATATGAAACATAGATGGTAATGTTATGGCGGGTTTGAGAAAACTAATACTTTTAGTTTGTGCGCTGATAATAACCAGCAACTCATATGCGGAATCAAAAACTATTGAGTTTTCAGCTGATGCAATAATCAGCATGCCGCAGCATCAAGATAAGAAAGCTAAATTATTTGTTAGTGCTAAAGCCGTTAGAAGTGAAAACGAAGCTAACGGACAGAGAATTGTCGAAATTGTTTATCCTAAAGAAGGTAGAGCAATACTTATAAATGACTCCCTGAAATCGTACAGGGAGAGAACGTTTGAGCATAAGGAAGAGAATAAGAATAATTCCCCGTGTGATCAAATAAAAAATGCAGTGTGCGAAAAGCTAGGAACTGAACAGGTAGCTGGTTACGAAACTGAGAAATGGCAGGTCATATCTGACAAGGCAGGTAAAAAACTACGTACTCTGCATTGGATAGATATAAAAAGAAGGCTGGCGATTAGGGAGTTTTTTCCAGATGGTTCACTTGCAGAATTAAAAATGATAAGGAAAGAGAAAGTAAATGGACGAAGTACTGAAAAATGGCAGCGCTCACTGAGTATGCCTGATGGTAAAATTACGGAATCATATCAGTGGTATGACACAGAGTTAAAGATAGCTATTAAGGAAGAATTGGCCGGTGGTTATGTTCGAGAGTTGAAAAATATAAAAATAGTAAAACAGGCAGATGATTTGTTTACTGTGCCGACTGATTATAAAAAAATAGGTGAGTGAAAGTGATAACAGTTATTGCAAACCTTAAAGGTGGTTCAGGGAAGAGCACGGTCACATTCAATCTGGCTATTTGGCTAAAGATGAAAGGTGAAGAAGTTATTGCTTATGATCTTGATCCTCAGCAAACACTTAACGATGTGGCACGAGTAAGAAAAGAGGATGGTACAACGCCTGAACTAGAAGTGAATGTCCTTGATGGTGCTGATGTTAGTGAACAGCTGAGAAAACATACATGTCATGTACTCGTTGATGTTGGCGCAGGTAACATGGATGCAATGAAACAGGCTATCAGCGCAGCTGATCGGGTGATTGTGCCAGTTCAGCCTAGTCAGCCTGATGTTTGGGCGACACAGCGTTTTTTACAGATTATTAGTGATGCCTGTGGAGATAACAAACATCCAGAGTTAATGGCATTTATAAACAGAGCCGATACTCATCATGCTGTCAGAGAGTCAGATGAGGCAGAGGAAGCATTGGCCATGCTGGAAAAGTTCAATGTTATTCCGAACAGGCTTTGTCAAAGAACAAACTTTAGGCGCACATTTAGTGAGGGCCTTTCAATATTTGAGCTGTCGGAAAAGAGCAAGAGTGCAGAAGAGTTCGAACGATTTGCACAATCTGTATATCCAGGCTTAAGGAATTAGATACGAGGCGTTAAACATGAAAATTTTAAAATATTTAATAAAACCATTAGAGCTGATGGTGGTTCTCTGCTTGCTTGCAGCATTGGTTTATTTTAGATCAATAATCTTTCACTCAAATGTGAATCAATATATTGATATGGGATTAGCATCTGCTGAAGAGCAATTTGAGATTAAAATTCCTTCACATATCAATAGTGATGTTGAATTAAAAACTGTTGTTCAGTCGGAATGCGAATCGGTAGATGTTGTTAAAAGTGAAGAAAATTTTGATAGAAAAATAGTCACCATTAATGATAAAGAACAAGATGTTGCAGATGAGCTGCCTTTGCCTGATAAAGTAGTCAAATCTGGAGATGAAAAAATCCTGATTGAGACAATTTCTGATGCTGTCAGTACAATTAGTGAAAAAATGGATTCACTATTTAATAGTAACAAGCCAGAGCCTGCTGCAGAGCCAGTCTTAAAGGATGGTAACACTGAAGTTATTTTACCCTTAGCGGAAAAAAATAACGCTGATTCAACTTATGCTAAAGATACTGTTGTGCAATTAGCGGTAGCAGAATCACCTTCAGTTGATACAAAGCAAGTTTTATACACAGCAAGAAAGTTATTCTGGAGCGGAAATGTGCAGGGCTCTGAAAGGCTTTATATGGAACTGGTTAACCTGGATAAGGGGGATCCTGATACATATGGTGAGCTGGGTAATGTATATTATACGCAAGGTAAATGGAAGCAGGCAGGTCAAGCTTATTATGAAGCAGCCATTCGTTTGCTGGAGCAAAACAAAAGTGATCAAGCCATTGATCGGGTCAGTTATTTGTTAAGGGTGATTCAAGGTCTAGACATGGAAAGCGCAGATAAACTTAAAAATAAAATATCTGGTTAATATTTCTTATTGAATTAATCAAGTGGTAAATACAATGTCTAACAACGAGAATCATCCAATACATAAGAAAAAGAACGTGCGGGATGTAATTATAGAGTCAATCGAGTGCGAACCTGGAATAGAAGGTTGTACTGGTGACCCTGATACCTGTCCTAATGAGCCAAATCGTTGCGACAAGAAGTTATCCATGTTTGGTTATTATGATGACACTATAAAAGACAGCGTTGAACATGTTTTAAGTGAAAGTCTAAATGAACTAACAAAAACATTCACAGCCAGTACTCGTCGATGGCAGATGATCATGTTTCCCGCCTTGTTTGCTTTCATTATCTTAGCAACCTATGGTTTCTTTCTAATCTATAGCCTAACTAAAGATGTCGGTGGTATTGCAAGTGAGATGAAATCGATTAACCATACGATGCAGGATGTGGTCGTTAATATGGAAAGACAGACTTTGACTGTGCAGGAAATGAATGGTTATGTGCGAGATATGAGTGTGTCAGCGAAAATAATGAGTCATGATATGTCCAGTGCATCAAAGCCCATGAGATTCATGAATTCGTACACACCTTGGTAATAGTATAAAAGATAAAATTACAGGAGAGCTTAAATGGCGACTAAAAAAGAGAAGGCGGCAAATAGTGAAGATGATGTCATCATTAAAAATGAAAATAATGATACCATCGCCGAAGAATCAACCAAAAAAGAATCTAAAACCATGGTCTCGATGTTAATGGCCTTGATAGTTGCCATACCAGCTGGAATGATTGTTGCCTATGTAGCGATGCCTGGACAAGTAGGTGAGGTTTTTTCATCATCGAGTACCGCTAATAATGAAAGTTCAAATGTTCTCTATGCGCATCCAGGAATGCCCGGACATGCAAATGCAGGAAGCAGAAACCAGCATAAAGTCCCTGACTGGGTTGCTCATCAACGTGAGCAGATAGAAAAACGCCGTGCCAATTTCGACAGGCAGAATGCAGAGCGTAAAGAAGCAACTAGGAATTCGGCTGAACCTCCGCAATGGGTTAAAAATCAGCAGGAATGGGCTAAACGTTCTTCAGCCAATTTTAATAACAGACCTCAAACATTTCCTGGCTACATGAATAATTCTAGAACGAATGGCTATCCACAAAATCAGGCGCCTGTTTATTCTCAAAATCCAGCGCCTTATTACAATGGTTATGCTCCACCGACTAATCCGTACCAATATAATAATGGTCCATACAATGCACCTCAAAATATGCCCTATAGTCAAAATAGTTATTCACGTTAATAACCAGTTTTAAAGTTCATTAAGATTTGTTTTGCATGTACTCCTCTAACTGATAGAGGAACACATGCTTTTGGGCTACGGGATCGTATGCTTTATAGTTAGTTAGCCAGGCCAAGCTGGTGATCAATGAGGTCGCACAGGCAATGGATAGCCAGTAGATGTACTTCCTGAATTCGTGCTGTTGAATCACTGGGCACACGGATTTCCTCATCCTCGGTTGAAAGAAGCGAAGTGAGTTCTCCTCCCTGTTTTCCACTCAATGCAACAACCAGCATATCGCGTTCATGCGCAGCTTGAACTGCTTTGTTTACATTGACAGAGTTACCACTAGTGCTAATGGCAAGCAATATGTCACCCTGCTGTCCAAGCGCGGTTACCTGCTTGGAAAAAATCTGTTCGTAGCTATAATCGTTGGCGATAGAGGTAATGGTTGAGCTGTCGGTTGTTAGCGCCATGGCGGCCAGGCCTGGTCTTTCCATCTCGAAACGATTGAGCATTTCTGAGGAAAAGTGCTGGGCATCACCAGCTGAGCCACCATTGCCGCAAGAGAGAATTTTTCCGCCATTGAGTATGCACTGAACCATCATTTTGGCTGCGCGGGCAATTGGTTCTGCCAGTATTTCGGCAGCGACTTGCTTGGTAGTGATGCTGTCCTGAAAATTCTGGTTTATTCGTTCGATTAAATCCATAGTGCTTCTACATGTTGGTCGTACTTAAAAGGCATTCTTTATCCATTCGAAGGTGTAATTGTCTTCGTCGCTACCATTGTACTTATTTTGAGGCTTTTGCGACATGGCGACAACATCAATGCGCGCATTTTTTAGTTTAGTTTTGGTCTGTAAGTATTCTTCTGCGGTAATCTGAATACGTTGCTGTTTTGTCTGAGTGACACTTTCCAGTCCGCCGCCATAGAAACTATTTTTTCTAAATCGAACCTCGACAAATACCAATGTCTGAGCTTCTTGCATAATAAGATCAATTTCACCGCGATGACCACGATAGTTTCTTGTTATAAGCTTAAGGCCTTGTTGCTTGAGATATTCGCAACATGCATTTTCAGCATGTTGTCCTATGCTATGACTAGTTTGGCTCAATTTGTGCTGACGATACAGGTGAAATAGTGGTGTCGATATAATTGGCTGAACCTTTTTCAAATTTTGCCCATAACAGCTCGCGGTGTAGACGATTATTTTCATCAACAAATATATTGCCAGTTTGACCAGCAAATCGAGCATATTTATATTTTGACAGTATATTCAGGTTGTAGAGAACATGGTAACTATCAATGCCCAGGGAAAACAGGCGTGTATAATTTTTTTGTTCAGGCCAGTACTCGTTGAAAGTATTATTTAATTTAGTATCACCTATTAATGTCCACGGTACGTCGCAAAATATCAGGCCATTAAGATCCAGATCTGCCGAGCGGTTTTTACTGCCGCTAAATACATGAGAGGTTGAATAAACAGGTAGATCACCTGCATGGTGAAACTTGAATGCAGGCACGAGGCCGCGAGCTGAGCGAGGGGTTGCTGCCAAAAAAATCATATCAATATCTTGTCGACGATAAGGTGAATATTTGAGTTCGGTACCTAAAAGATGCTGTAAATCTTTATGTCGGTTATTGCTGTGCTGAAGGTTAAGCATCTGCTTGATGGATTGACCGTAATCAGCGATTTTGTCATTGAAAAATTGTGAAGAGATTACCGTACCTCCCAGTTCTGTATAACGTTGCTGGAAAGCGGTTTTCAAACGCTGCCCCCATAGTCCGTTAGGAACCAGTATGGCCGCTTTGGTTTTATTTTGGCGAATAGCCAGCTCGGCAACCTGTCGTGCTTCATCTTCGGGTAGTAAGCCAAATTGGTATAAATTATTAGCGTTACTTAAAGGGTTTTCAGAATAATTTAGGGCGAGCGTGGGCACTGAAAATTCACTGCTAATCTCATTTAACAGTGAAATTTGATTAATGATGGTCTTGTCGAGAGGCCCGACGACATAGTTTGCGCCATCCTCAACTGCTCTGCGATATAAGGCCATAAAATCCAGATCTTTGATACTGGTGTCGTAGAAGCGAATAGTGGGTTTATTTGCTTGCTTATTATCGGCGTAATAAGCACTCATGAAACCACCTTTGATAGCTGTAGCAATGGCTTGATAAGGTCCATTCATAGGTAATAACACTGCAATCACCTGATCTTCGGCTTGAATATTGGTGTGATCTTCTAATAACTTAGTGATGAAGACATCGTCAACAGGGTGCTCTGGGAAATTAGTGTTCCAGTCCAGAATATTGACTTGTAGGTCATGACTATTGATCTGAGCTGTTCGTATGATACGAGCAAGTTCAAGCCAGCCCTGTAAGGTTTTATTACTGGATCGTAACTTATCAAGTACCACGGAGGGTAAAGCGTTGAGTGCTGACCAGATAGCAGTGTGATTATTTTCACGTTGCTCGTCATTTTTATAGTAAGGGTCAATGTGTACACGTGTTTTAATCGCCTCCATCAAATATCCCATAGCATTATTGGCCTCGGCACGAACTTCACTAATCTCAATATATTGCTCGATAGTCATGCGTGTTCGTTTAGGCAATAACTCAATAGCCTGAGCCGGGTTATGATTGGCCAGGGCGATTTTTGCAGCCAGTAATTGAATCTGTATATGCCGCGAATCTGCAATGTCCTCGGCTTTGATGTCTTTAAGTTGATCTTGGGCAGATGCAATATCTCCACGCAGATAGAGTAGTTCGGCTGCTTTAATTAGATATTTTTGCTGTAATTCACCAGTGCTTTCGCTGGCCAGTTTTATAAAGTACTCAGGGGTTTCAATGGTGGCGCTGAGGCCTTCATCGGTGGTTTGATTACGAACGGCATCTGAGATCATGTCATCAACACTTTTTTCCGGTGTCAGGCTGCATGCGCTCAGTAGAGTGAGAATCAGTAATGCTAGATATTTAGGTAATATTTTCTGGGGCAAAATAGTCAAAATCAAGTATCAGTTTAATGGGGGGCCAGCTTAGCAGAAATCAAATTGTCAGAATGGCCGAATAATCGGTGTCTTGCCTGCTGAATCCGTTAATATTGGGGTTAAATAAGTATGTTTTGCAGGATAAGCCGTGTCAATAAAAAAATCATCAGAAAAAGCAGTTGTAAAAGACTGTGGAACTCTTTACATGGTGGCAACGCCCATAGGAAATCTAGGGGATATAAGCCCGCGCGCGGTGGAGACTCTTAATGCCGTTGAATTGATTGCCGCAGAGGATACACGGCATAGTCAAAGACTACTGAGTCATTTAGGCGTGGCCACGCACATGCAGGCCTATCATGAGCACAACGAAGAATATCAGGCAGAGCGTTTGGTCGCCCGTCTGCAACAGGGCGATTCGATTGCTTTGATTTCTGATGCAGGTACACCCCTGGTGAGTGACCCAGGTTATCGTCTGGTAGAACAGGCGCATCAACATGGCATCAAAGTGGTCCCCATACCCGGGCCTTGTGCCGCGATTTCAGCAATGAGCGTGGCTGGTCTGGCGACTGATCGCTTTAGTTTTGAGGGTTTTCCGCCTGCCAAGCAAGCAGCAAGATTGGGTAATCTAGGTCTTCTAAAAGAAGAAACACGCACCATGGTTTTCTATATTTCATGCCATCGCATTCTGGAAACCCTGAAGGATATGAGGACGGTGTTCGGTGAAAAGCGACTGGCAACTTTCGCCCGCGAGGTCACAAAAACTTATGAAACCATTCGTAAAGCCACGTTAGATGAATTATGCGAGTGGGTTGCTGGTGATGATATGCAGCGTAAGGGTGAAATTGTACTGGTAGTCGCTGGTAGCGTTAAAGATAAATCAGCGCATCCACTTCGAGATGAAATACTAGCGGTACTGGTTGATGAACTACCTGTTAAACAAGCGGCAAAAATTGCTTCACGCATCACTGGTATCAATAAAAATGAATTGTATGAGGCGGCTCTGAAGCTAAAAAACAAAGATGATTAAACAACTTATAGTCGGCGCACTTATTTATGTAGTCTTCAGTTTCCAGCTCATCGCCAGCGAAGATAGGGCCTTATTCTGGCGTGTTGATTCTGCACAGACGACGGTCTATTTATTGGGGTCAATTCATTTTGCTGATGAAAGCTTTTATCCCTTGCGAACAGAAATAGAGCGAGCCTTTGAAGAATCGAAAACTTTGGTGGTAGAAATAGATGAAAGTGTACCCGGGACAGCGGAAAAATTTCAGGGTTTAATGCAGAATGAAGGTATGTATTCAGGTGATGAAAGACTTAAAGATCACCTGTCGGAAAAAACCTATCAGGCACTTCAGGTACATTTAAAAGAGCTGGGTATTCCCTCTGATTTAATAGAAAAGCAAAAGCCAGGGATGGTAGTGCTTACGATAGCCGCTATACAGGCGCAGCAGACAGGGTTGAAGCCAGATATGGGTATAGATCTGCATTTTATGAGCAAGCTTAATAGTCATAAAAAAATTCTGGCACTCGAAACAGTAGAAGAACAGTTACGAATATTTCTTGAGATTGAAGATGCAGATTTATTATTGCAGGATTCTCTTCATTCTCTTGAAACAGTCAAAGAAGAAATGAAGGAGTTGACCCGTGCCTGGAAGCAGGGTGATGAAAAAGCCATGTATAAGATGTTATTTGAAGATTTGGCTAACGAAAATGTGGCTATCACTGATCTTTATGAGCGATTGTATTTTCAGCGTAATATTAAAATGACACGTTCAATTAAAAGTTATTTAAAACAAAATGAAAAATATTTTGTGGTTGTCGGAGCAGGGCATTTGATTGGTGACAAAGGTATTGTGCAGCTATTAAAAAATGCAGGTTTTCGTATTACACGTCAGTAGCTCAGAGAAAAAAATGGCCAGCAGTTGCTGACCATTTTAAAAACAAGGGATTGACCAGGGTTGAGCAATAAGCCGATTAATCAATACCCAGTTTCTTTTCAAGATAATGGATGTTAGTTCCACCTGTCTGAAAAGCAGCATCACCCAGAATGTCTTTGTGTAAATCAATGTTAGTTCTGATGCCTGTGATACTGATCTCATCCAGTGCGCCCTGCATGCGGGCAATGGCAACATCACGGTCGCTGCCGTAAGCAATCAGTTTTCCAATCATTGAGTCATAATGGGGCGGTACGTTGTAGCCGCCATAAATATGAGTGTCTACACGAATACCGGGGCCGCCAGGTGCATGATAGCGTTCGATCTTGCCGGGTGAAGGCATAAATGTTTTGGCATCCTCAGCATTAATGCGGCATTCAATAGCATGGCCATTAACTTTGATGTCACTTTGTTTGTAACGTAGTTTTTCACCCGAAGCGATATATAACTGCTCTTTGATGATATCAACACCAGTAATCATTTCAGTGACAGGATGTTCAACCTGTACGCGGGTATTCATTTCAATGAAATAGAATTCATCATCCTGAAACAGGAACTCAAAAGTGCCAGCACCACGGTAATTAATTTTTATGCAGGCATCGACACAACGCTGGCCGATTTCATTGCGTAGCTTTTCAGAGATCCCAGGAGCAGGAGCTTCTTCTACGACCTTCTGGTTTCTACGCTGCATTGAGCAATCGCGCTCGGCCAGATGAATAGCATTACCCTGACCATCGGCGAGCACCTGTATTTCTACGTGGCGTGGTCTCTCCAAATATTTCTCCATGTAAACCACATCATTACCAAAGAACTGACCGGCTTCCTGCTTGGTGAGGGCGACGGAATTTAATAACGCCGCTTCAGAATGCACTACGCGCATACCACGACCACCACCACCACCGGCAGCTTTAATAATGATCGGGTAGCCGATTTTTTTGGCGAGTTTTACATTGGTTTCAGCATCGTCACCTAAGGGACCATCCGAACCGGGTACACAAGGCACACCAGCTTCCTGCATAGCTTTAATGGCAGCAACCTTGTCACCCATAATGCGAATTGATTCAGCTTTAGGGCCAATAAAAACAAAACCACTATCTTCAACGCGTTCAGCAAAATCCGCATTTTCAGAAAGGAAGCCATAACCAGGGTGTATACCCACTGCATCAGTCACTTCAGCAGCGCTAATAATAGCCGGCACATTTAAATAACTCAGGTTTGATGCCGCGGGGCCGATACAAACAGATTCATCAGCAAGGCGAACGTGCTTTAGATCACGGTCAGCATCTGAATGAACAGCAACGGTTTTAATACCGAGTTCACGGCAGGCTCGAAGAATACGCAGTGCAATTTCACCACGATTAGCGATAACAACTTTAGCTAACATAATAAGGGTTACTCGATGATAACGAGAGGTTGGCCGAATTCAACAGGCTGACCATTTTCGACAAGAATAGCTTTAACCACGCCGGATTTATCGGCTTCGATCTGGTTAAGGATTTTCATGGCTTCGATGATGCAGATAGTATCGCCTTCAGTGACAGAGTCACCAATATTGATAAAGTTCTTGGCACCCGGAGACGCGGCTGAGTAGTAAGTACCTACCATAGGTGAGTCAACAGAGTGACCGCTAGGGGTTGCATCAGCGCTGCTTTCTGCAACGGCGGGCGCGGCTGCAGCAACAGGTGCTGGTGCAGGGGCGGCTGCATATTGGACCGGTGCGGCTGGAGCAGCGCCTGAACCATAGCGAGAAATACGAACTGATTCCTCACCTTCGTTAATTTCAATTTCGGCAATACCGGATTCTTCCAGTAATTCAATTAACTTTTTAACTTTGCGAATATCCATTGGGGTCAACCTCTAGTAAATTGTTTTAGCGCAGCTTGTAATGCAAGTTCATAACCGATTGCACCGAGACCTGATATAACGCCAACAGCAATGTCGGAGAAATAAGAATGTTCACGGAATGCTTCACGGGCATGTACGTTAGAGAGGTGGATTTCGATAAAAGGAATTCCAACTCCACTTAAAGCATCACGCAAGGCAACACTGGTATGTGTAAATGCGGCGGGGTTCATTAAAATGAAGCTCACCTTGTTATTTTTGGCTTGATGAATTTTTTCAATCAGCTCGACTTCTGAATTACTCTGCATGCACTCAAGACTGAAGCCTTGTTCAGAGGCCTGAGATTCCAGTCTTTTGTTGATGTCATCAAGCGTATCAGAACCATAATGTTCTGGTTCACGTGTGCCTAATAAATTCAGATTAGGGCCATGGATGACGAGCAGATCGGGCATTGTTTGTTCTTTTTTTGCCAAAATAGTAGTGATGGCTAGGAATTCTGCATAAATAGAGTGGATTTGTCCACTATTTCGACGAATTTATTGAGAAATAATGGTGTGTTTCGTGAACTTGCGAACAATTAGATTTTTATATTTAGCTTCTCGAGTAATTTCTCTGCTTTGATCTTGCTTAGTTCTCCCGTAATCTTGTTGCTAATTTCGCCTTCACGATTGATGATAACGGAGTATGGGAGTGCGCCTATACGGTTACCGTAGCGGCTGGAAAGCTCGATAGCTTCAAATTCTGCGGCCATGATGGGGTAATTGATTTTTACTTCATTGGCATAGTCACGAGCAGCCTCTTCGTTATCAACCGCGATGCCAATCACCTGAAAACCCTGATCGCCATATTTTTCCTGCAATTCAATAAAGTCTGGAATTTCACTCAAACAGGGCGGGCACCAGGTGGCCCAGAAATTTAGCAAGATAACTTTACCATCCCAGTTTTTTATATTTCTGATCTGGCCATCAAGATCGGCCATAGCAAATTCGGGGCGTATTGAAATTTCATCGTCAGTTTGCGGATCATAGTTGATAGCATCCTGATCAAGATAACGCTGTACTGCATAGCTCGTGATCGTCGAGACAAAAAGAATGGCCAGGATGGGTAAAACTTTTTTGGGATTGAGCATTATTTAATAGCGCTACGCTGGATGTGTTGGGCAAACTGCTCCGCTTTCATGTAACCAACAGTACGAAAGTTTTTCAGCTCCTTGCCGTTACGGTCAAAAAACATAATAGATGGTGGGCCAATAATACCAAAGTATTTATAGAGTGCGCGGTCTTTATCATCGTCGAGCGTAACATCCGCCTGTAATAAAACTACGCCTGCCAGCGCTTGTTGCACTGCTGGATCAGAAAAAGTCAGCGCTTCCATTTCCTTACAGGAAACACACCAGTCGGCATAGAAATCGAGCATCACGGCTTTGTTTTGAGCTTTGGCCTCAGCCAGAGCAGCATTCAAACCTTCAACACCTTTAATCTGTTTGAAATTCAGATGTGATGATGGTTGGTTTGAAGTGCTTTGCATTGATATTGATGAGCCGGAATTACCCAGGCCTTGCAACGGTTGGAAAATACTTCTGTTACCCGCCATCATGCCAATAAAAATCACGATGCCGTAAATCAGCAGAATAATACCCAGCCCTTTCCAGAGTTTGTGCCAGCCCGACTCGCCTTTATTGATCGTGGTGAGTGCGCCCATGTAAATCGCTGAGACGATTAACAGCGCCGCCCACAATGCCATAGTCGCGGCAGCAGGTGCCACGCGTTCCAGCAACCAGATGCCAAGCCCCAGCAGCATAACGCCAAATACGGCTTTGGTGGTTTCCATCCAGGCTCCGGCTTTGGGTAACACCTTGCCAGCAGAGGCGCCCAGAATCAGCAGCGGTGCGCCCATGCCCATGCTCAGTGAGAACAGCGCCATACCGCCAAGAACTGCATCACCGGTTTCGGCTATATAGATGAGGGCGCCGACTAAAGGGGCGGTAACGCAGGGGCCAACAATCAGTGCTGACAGAAAGCCCATGATCGCCGTGCCTATCAGCGTGCCGCCGCGCTGGTTATTGCTGATCTGAGCTAATTTATTTTGTACTGAAGCCGGCATCTGTAATTCATAGAAGCCGAACATGGAAAACGCCAGTGCCACAAAGATGGCGGCAAAGCTGCCGATAATCCATGGGTTCTGGAACCAGGCCTGAATATTCTCACCCGAGAGACCGACCAGAATACCGACAATGGTATAAGTTGAAGCCATTGCCAGTACATAGACTAACGATAGTGTGAAAGATTTTCTGACGCTTTGGGCCTCGCCCTGGCCAACAATAATACCCATCAATATAGGAATCATCGGGAACACACAGGGCGTGAATGCCAGCAAAAGTCCTGCTATAAAAAAGGCCAGCAAGGTGATCCAGGTATTGCCGGAACGTAGTGCATCGGACATTTTATCCTGCTCAGAAACCTGAGAGCTGGCTGTAGTTGATGCTACGGCCGGCTGGACTGCATCCGATGTTGCTTCAATAGCCGAGCTGGCGGCAACAGCATTTGCCGCCAGCAGTTTGGCTGTTATCTTTTTAGTCTGTGGTGGATAACAAATCCCGGCTATTTCTGAACAGCCCTGATATTGAACCTTGAAAACAACCTCTTTGTCCCCACTACCGGTATAGCGGAAAGGTAAGGTGGCTTCAAAATCCTTGTGGAAAACGAAAAGAGTCGTGTTGAAAATAGGGTCGTCTTTGGCATCACCTGCAGGTAGTTGAAGCGCGCCGGCCTGTACATCTGCATCATCAACCGAAATGTCGATTTTATCGCGATATAAATAATGGCCTTCAGCAACAGCCCAGCGTGCAATCAGGCTATTAGCTGTGGTTTCGGTGCTGAGTATAAAAGCCTGATCAACATCGAGGATATCATCCTGATTATTCATGCCGAGTGAATCGAACAAACCGGAGCCACCTGAGGCGATGGCTGAATGCTGGAACAGGCAAGCTGTCAATATTAGAGTCAGCGTTGAAAAAGATTTAGCGGTAAAACGTTTAAATAGGTTCATGCAAAACTCGAATAGTGACGTTAATAATGTGAACAATCTTCCTGCAAGATGGCAGACTGCTCATGATTAGTACAAAATAGCCCCATCAAGTTCAATAAATGGAACCCAATGAACACGGCATTGATCATAGCAAACAACTGCTTAAAAAAATCTTAAGCAAACTAAATAGCTTCGGCTCGGCACCCAATATTATTACTGAGACCCCTTATGCGTAGAAACTGGCCATTACTTTTTATCATCATACCGCTCGTTGAGTTGTACCTTATTATAAAGGTAGGTGGTTATATTGGTGCCTTCTGGACGGTGATGATCGTCATCACGACGGCCGTCATCGGCGTCAACCTGCTACGCATGCAGGGTTTCAACACCTTAAAACGAGCGCAACAGAATATGGAACGGGGCGCCATGCCTGCGATGGAAATGATGGAAGGCATTGTCCTCGCCGTTGGTGGGGCTTTATTGATCACCCCCGGCTTTCTCACCGACACAATAGGTTTTATCTGTCTGATCCCATTTACCCGGCAGGCATTAATCCGGGCCGTGATAAAACGAGGCAGCGTGCAGATGCACGGTTTCCACAATACTTCGAGCTACCAATCACACTCCAGTGGCACATCAGATGGCCGTGAGAATAAAAATGAAGGTGGCCGCACCCTTGAAGGCGAGTTTCATCGCAAGGATGATTAATAGCCCATTTCTCCTGCCCGAAGCCTTGTAATCCAGTAATTCATCCACATTAGTGGTTCCAGTGCAGAAAACAGCGTCACGGCGCTTGACTCTGGTCGTTTCGTCATTATGATTAGCACTCACCGAGATAGAGTGCTAATTTTCTTAACAGAGGAATAATAAAGTGAAAAAATTGAAATTGCGTCCATTACACGACCGCGTGGTTGTTAAACGTATGGAAAAAGAAACAACTAGTGCTGGTGGCATCGTGCTTCCTGGTTCAGCATCAGAAGCGCCACAGGCTGGCGAAGTACTGGCTGTTGGTAAAGGCAGAATCACTGACAGTGGTGACATCCGCGCAATGGATGTGAAAGTGGGCGACAAGGTTTACTTCAGCAGCTACGCAGGCACCACCGTGAAATTAGAAGGCGAAGAACTGCTCATCATGAAAGAAGATGACATTCTGGCTGTACTGGCTTAATTCGTAGTCGAACTACTTTTCAAAAATAAAGAATTTTAGAGGAAATAAAGATGGCAGCTAAAGAAGTATTATTTGGGGATGACGCACGCGCCTTAATGGTGAACGGCGTTAACATTCTGGCCAACGCGGTCAAAGTTACACTAGGTCCTAAAGGTCGTAACGTAGTATTAGAAAAATCATTCGGTGCACCGCACGTAACTAAAGATGGCGTTTCAGTTGCAAAAGAAATTACATTAGAAAACAAATTTGAAAACATGGGTGCTCAGATGGTGAAAGAGGTTTCTTCACAAACTTCTGACATCGCTGGTGACGGCACAACGACTGCGACTGTATTGGCGCAGGGTATCGTTCGTGAAGGCATGAAATCAGTGGCTGCGGGCATGAACCCAATGGACCTGAAACGTGGCATCGACAAAGCTGTTCTTGCAGCGGTTGAGTCATTGAAAAAAATGTCAAAACCTTGCACCAGCAACGAAGCTATCGAGCAAGTAGGCACTATCTCTGCAAACTCCGATTCAACAGTCGGTGCAATTATTGCGCAGGCAATGGCGAAGGTCGGTAACGAAGGTGTTATTACTGTTGAAGACGGTACCTCACTGGAAGACGAACTGGACATCGTAGAAGGCATGCAGTTTGACCGTGGTTACCTTTCACCTTACTTTGTTAACAAACAGCAGAGCATGACTGCCGAACTGGAAGACCCGTTCGTTTTATTGTTCGACAAGAAAATTTCAAACATCCGTGAACTGCTACCTGTACTTGAGGCCGTTGCAAAATCAAGCCGTCCACTGCTGATCGTTGCAGAAGACGTTGAAGGCGAAGCACTGGCTACATTGGTAGTAAACAGCATGCGCGGCATCGTAAAAGTTTGTGCGGTTAAAGCACCAGGCTTTGGTGATCGTCGTAAAGCTATGTTAGAAGATATCGCAATCCTGACTGGCGGCGTCGTTATTGCAGAAGAAGTTGGTCTGTCACTAGAAGAAGTGACATTGGATCAATTAGGTTCAGCCAAACGCATCAGCATTACCAAAGAAGTTACTATCATTGTTGATGGTGCTGGTAAATCAAAAGACATCAAAGCACGCGTTACACAAATTCGCAAACAGGCAGCAGATGCTACTTCTGATTACGATAAAGAAAAACTGAATGAGCGTCTGGCTAAACTGGGCGGCGGTGTTGCAGTAATTAAAGTGGGTGCTGCCACTGAAATGGAAATGAAAGAGAAGAAAGATCGTGTTGACGATGCGCTGCACGCCACTCGCGCAGCGGTTGCTGAAGGTATCGTACCTGGCGGCGGTGTTGCTCTGATTCGTGCCTGTGCTGCTGTTGATAAAGTCAAAGGCGAAAACCACGATCAGGACATCGGTATTGCTATTGCACGTCGTGCAATGGAAGATCCTTTGCGTCAGATCGTAGAAAACGCAGGTGATGAAGCCTCTGTTGTATTGTCCAATGTTGCAGCTAAAACTGGTAACTATGGTTACAACGCAGCTTCTGGTGAATACGGCGACATGGTTAAGATGGGTATTCTTGATCCAACACGTGTAACACGTTCTGCTTTACAGAACGCAGCATCTGTTGCTGGCCTGTTGATTACTACTGAATGTATGATTGCAGATCTTCCTCAGGAAGCTGCGTCAGCTGGTGGTGACATGGGTGGTGGTATGGGTGGAATGGGCGGCATGATGTAACAAGCCTTTTTTTGCTTATAGTAAAAAGTTGAAAAGCCCCGCTGGTGACAGCGGGGCTTTTTTATGGGTGTGATTCTAATTACCTTCATTATTGCGGTATTCTCGTGGGGAATAAGTTCGCGTCTAAAACAGCACAGGGTTGCTGGAGAGGGTGCGGAATTGGTTATATCTATATTCAAGTCGATAAATCATTGGCCGTATTGTGGAGGAAAATGGCAAGACCTGAGCACTTTTTTTCCATACTTGAATGTGTAAATAATCCCGAATATTTATTGATAGTTTTTACACTTTTCCCGCCTGGAAAAATCAAGACTATTAATAACCTTATGTATTTAAATGGAATTTCAGTATTGGCATGATTACTGCGGACAATGTTTGTGTTGATTGGATCAGTTCTATAATTGAGGGATTTCAAATGAATAAAGCACTTTTAGTTGGTTCGATAGCTCTGAGTCTGGGCATGGTATCAACATCTGCTACAGCTTTTGACATTTATATTACGGAAATGGATTGGGGTGGGGTTTCTACCGCATTTGGCGCAATACATAGCTACAATATGGGTACTACTTTCGGGGGGACTTTTTTCTCTCAACCCTGGACGGCTACAACACTAAATTTTTATGCTGAAGGCAGTGGCGCGCACACGTGGGCTGGCACTTCTGCTCAGGGGGCTTACTCTTACAATTTTACGCTTACCGGGACTCAATTCGCATTCGGTATATCGTGGGATGTGATTGGTATTGTCGACATTCCAGTTCTGATGATTATGGACTGTCACGGCTATGATATGTGTACCGGTGTTAGCACGCCTATGCAAACGCCGCCATTCCCAGGGCAGGAGGGTCCGTTATTCAATGGCTATGAATGCGTGTATTGTGCTGTTTATGATATGAATTTTATTAGTGCTAATACCGTGTCTGTTGATGAAAATTCGATTATGACGGGTTATACCGCTATTGCCCAATATTATCCGGGAGATGTTTTTACCTATTCACTCACGGGTGGCACAGATCAATCTGTATTTACTATTAATAGCAATACGGGCGTTTTAAGCTTTAAGTCAGCGCCTGATTTTGAAATGCCTGTTGATAGCGATAGTAATAATGATTATGAAGTTATTGTTACTGCAGATGATGGTGTGGGTCTTACAGCAACTCAAGCGGTTACCATTACGGTAAAAAATATACTGAATGATGGTGAGCCTGTGATCACACTGAATAACTCATCTACTATTTATAATCTACTAATCGGTGATACCTATGCAGACGCAGGCGCAACAGCGAATGATCCAGAAGATGGAGATCTCACTTCGAGCATAGTAATAACCAGTACAGTTGATACTTCTACTACAGGCAACTACACAGTTACGTACCAGGTGACTGATTCTGGTGGTATTACGGTAACAGCCTCTCGTAAGGTTTCGGTCAGAGAAAATGCACTAATAATTGATATGACTGAAATGGATTTTGGTGTGGTTGAGGTTGTCAGTGGACAAATATCATCTGCTTCACTGGGTGATACATTCACTGGTATGTTTTTTGGTTCCCCCTGGTCAGCCACAACTTTAGCTTACTATGCGGAGGGTAGTGAGTCACATACCTGGGCTGAAGATTCACCGCAGGGTGCTTACGCTTATGAATTCACTCTAACAGGAACTCAGTTAGCATACGGCATATCGTGGAATTGGTATGGTAATACCAGTGTTCCTGTCCTGATGATTATGGACTGCGGCAGTATCGATCCTGCGCCAGGTGCTATTTGTACCGGGATTGGCACACCTATGCAAACGCCGCCATTCCCTGGTCAGGCCCCGGCATTTAATGGCGTTGTTGCACAGCCGGCGGGTAACGAGCCAGATATAACTTTAAATGGAGACAGTGCGATATTTCTGGAAGTGGATAGTATTTATAATGATTTAGGCGCTATCGCCACGGATATTGAAGATGGTGATTTAACCAGCAGTATTGTTTTAAATAATCCAGTAGATACTTCTGTTGATGGAGTTTATACCGTTATTTACAGGGTGACAGACTCCGATGCTAATACCGTCTATGTTAGACGCACAGTTGGCATAGGTGATGCTGATGGAGATGGCTTGTCGTTTTCAAATGATAACTGTTTAGCTGTTACTAATTCGAATCAAAGAGATACGGATGGTGATGGCTTTGGCAATTACTGCGATACAGATTTCAATAATGATGGCATTGTTAATTCCTTAGATATTGGCATATTCAAACAACGTTTTTTCACTACTGATGTTGATTCAGATGTTAATGGTGATGGTGCAACTAACTCCTTAGATCTGGGTTTATTTAAGAAAATGTTTATTAATCCACCCGGTCCCAGTGGTTTAATTTTTTAAGAAAAAGTTATTTATAACAAGTAACAATCATGGTCAGATCACAATACTTTCTAACATTAGAGAAAACTGTGATCTGACCTCACCAGTTTTATGCAGTCCGCAAAAAGAATCATCAGCACAAAATGACTGGTCGCCGAATTATTTTTTCTCGAACCGATAGATAGCAAAAATAAAACCCGTGACGAGTTAGCACGTTATACGGAAGAACAGGTGAAGAGGTTATTTAATTAAAAGCTTATTCGCCGCAGAGACTCGAAGAAAAGCATAGCTTATTTATATTGAAACTAAATACGAATTTTAGTTAGCTACCAACAATTATTTTACGTCGTCTATTGACTGAAAAGGAACAGGACGCGTCAGTCCTTGAAAAGGAGGTAAAGTGTCACCAGATATTTTCAGGTAACTATTGTCGCCTATTGTTGCAGCATATTTAAGCCAGGTTAGCATTACTTTGTAATCATCTAAAACATATGTAGGTCTATTGTGTGTGTCTTTTGCATTAGCTATTTTATTAACTACAGCACTTTTGTCAGCACGATCCTCGTGTTTTTGCCACTCGTTTTTATATTCCATTGGTGTTGTTCCCTGCTCAATTTTCGCATAATCAGGGTAAGAAAGTGCAAACTCAGAACATCCTCTTTTTATAGTGATAGGAATGTTTTTAGATATTTCTTCAGATAATATTGGTTGCAGCATCTGTATTATTACTTCTCCCTCTTCTATACTTCTACAGTAAACCATTCCTTTATATGTACCTGTTATTTTGGGGCGCCCCTCAACAAGGCATTTTCTAGTATTGTCATTTGGAAAAGTAGTCATTTCAAATATCATCATCATTTTAAAAAGCTCAATAACAGTTCGTGGCTCAATAATAACTTTGTAGCAACTAAAGCAGTATTTCGGAATAATATTAAAGTGCTTAAACAATGCTATGTGTCGGTTACAAGCACCTGATGGTTGATTTTTCCAATTGTCAGGTAATCTACCCCTGTAGAATTGCGTTAATAGGGGGCCGCTATTATTTTGATTAGTTAAAAAACTATGAGCATTTGAAAATAACTGTTTTACATCTTCGTCGGATATCATTTGATTACCTATAATCTACTGTTTTGATAATAACTACATAGCAATTCAAATTATCTTAGCATTTAATATCTAAATATAAACATCGCAACTTTATCTATTTCGGCTCTTTTAGAAAAATTCATAGAAGTCCGCTTGGTGTCAGAGAAATGGGTCAGACTCGACATAATTACTTCTGAACCTATTTAAGTCGAGTCTGACACCATTTATTAAACTATAACGCTTACTCAATTCTAGATAACAAAGGAAGATGTTTATTTCTACGGTTTAAGATTATGTTATGAAACAAAAATGCAGTATTCTGAAATATTTATGGTGCAATGCACTGCGCTTATTGCACCAGCTACGAGCTGGAAAATCACTCGGAAAATACGTCGATTTGGGTCACACTGGCACTGCAGAAGTCACATAAATAGGAAGAGAGATTATGTCCGAATCAAACAACAGCAACCGTCTTGCATCTGGTTATCATAAGCTGCTGGAGTATCTCCACGAGAAGCCACAAATTGACCACGCGCTGGAACGCCTTTCGGAGTGGGAAGAGCTCAGCCGTGAAGAAGTCAGTAATATTGGTGATTATCTGAAACGTGATGTAGAAGATGCCGCCAACTTCATGGAAATAAATCGCAAAGAACTCAAAGACTGGCTCAGATATGATCTTTACATGATTGAAGGCACGCTAGGTGAACCATTTTTCTAAAATGGTTGATCAGACCCGTGAAACCCTCGATGGTTTAGAGAAGGAGGCAACACTCATCGGTGAGTGGTATACAGGCGAGATCGTTGGTCTTGGCACTTTTGAATGCAAGGAATGCGGGGAAGTGATCCACTTCCATAAACCAGGTCACGTTCCACCATGCCCTAAATGTCATGCAAGCAAGTACCGTCGCTTGACGACTAAAGACAGTTAATGATTATGCGTTGCGCGGTATAAAAAATTAATGGGAAGTCCAGTCTGCCTCCCCATTTTTCATGCAGAAGGAAGTAGCTGGCGGCGCACCTGATATGGGCGGCATGATGTAACAAGCCTTTTTTGCTTATAGTAAAAAGTTGAAAAGCCCCGCTGGTGACAGCGGGGCTTTTTTTTGTCTTATGTATTTGTTATTTTTTTAAAGAACTCTGAGCCCATAATCAGTGATCACTAGAAATTGAAGAATTAAAGTAATTAATGGATATATCCTTTCTGTAAAGAACCTTTAAAGAGCAAGGTTTAGATGATTTGAATCAATGTAATGACCTCTATTGTCTTTAGCATGAGAGGTAGTTATCGGGTATTTGTAATGAACAGAAAGTGTAGCGTATAGCTAGTTTTCTTCGTTATTAAGTATTTTTAAAATCGCCCTTTATCTGTTTTTTCAGATTCTGTGGTTGTTAGTTTTTTGAAGTTTTTCAAAGGAGATCTATAATGAAAATGTCTAAATATTTAAAAAAAATAACATATCTTTTTCTGCTGTTGACGGTGTCAGCCTGTAGTAATAATGGTCCTGATGTTACACAACCTACCATTGTAAGTGTCACGCCAGCAGATGGTGATGTGGGGATAAGTGTTATAGCTAGTATTACACTGGAAATGTCTGAATCGATAGATATAGCCACATTAAATAGTACGAACCTAAAACTTAATGCTTCAGCCGGGATGATGTCAAAAGAGGCTAAGGGTGAGGGTCTGGTACTTGCGGCAATGTCTATGCCCAGCGATGTTGATACGATTATCAGCTACGATGATAACAGTAATACGATTACTATCAATCCTGACAGTCCACTGATGCAGTCTACTGAATATATGTTGGCAATCTCTGGTGTAACGGATGTTTCAGGTAACGCTATTGATAATACCTTTATTACCTTTACGACCTATGCTCAATTAACTGAACAGACTGTTTATTATAATCCAGATGGTAGTGTGAATTATTATTATGCGTATAGCTATGATGTTGATGGTCAGCAGGTACAAAGCATTACTTATGTGGACGCAGGCAGTGACCTTACCTGGTTCACCTCTGATGATGTAATCAGTACTCATCGTGATTCCACATATGATTCATCAGGCAATTTACTACAGTCAGTGTCCTACAACGGCGCAGGTGCAGATGGTGTCTGGTTAACTTCAGATGACCTCTCAAGTAGCTATGACTATTATGAATATAATGCCGCAGGAAATGGAGTATTAACTGTCTATGGTTCTGCTACTGGTGCTGATGGGATTATTGCAACGGCTGATGATACTGTGTCTAGTTATTATGTAACTAGTTATGATGCTGACGAGAACAGAACCAGACAGGCAAGCTATAACGGTTCTGGTTCTGGTGCTGATATGCTCTGGTTTACCTCGGATGATGTACCATTTGCTTATAATGACTATGCCTATAATAGTGCTGGGTTACAGACAAATAGTGCAGGCTTTAACTCTGCAGGTATAGATATGACATGGTTTACCTCAGATGATGCTATGTCTTATTTCAATGCTTATGATTATGACGTCGACGGAAACAGGGTGCTTTATGTTAACGGTTCAAATTATGGGGTGGATGGGATTGTGTTAACAGGTGATGATACCGTTAATAGTTATAGTGAATATACTTACTCAGCAACGGGTAATCTGGAATATTCAATAAATTATAATACTTCAGGTATGGATGGTCAGTGGTACACATCTGATGATGGAGTTAGTAGTGAGAATTTTTATTACTAAGTATCAATGAAACGAGGCCGGGGTAACCCGGCCTCGTTGTTCAGGTGCTTTTTCTGGTTATTTTGCAAAAGTTTTTTTATCAGGTATTAAGATTAATTTTGTTGTGGTTAATATCAGAGATGAAAAACAGAAAATGCTTGCTTTATTTTCAGTTATAACGCCAAAATGCCTGCACCATTAAAAGTGGCACAGGGTTTATTGGGGGGGGGTTGTGGATATTTCTATAATTATCTTATTTGATAAATCAATCGAGTCAGACCTTTTTAATCTCTATTGATCCTGATCACTCCTATAATTTATTATGTCATTTAATCAACAACAAGCCAGCCTGTTCGGTTCAAGATTGCTCACCTCTTCTCTTCTCAAACAACTAATACCACTTATATTCCTGATGCCCGCTGTGGTTGTTGCACAACCTGTGGAAAATATCGAGCGTGAAACGGTGACTCTGCAATTGAAATATTATCATCAGTTTCAGTTCGCGGGTTACTACGCGGCCCTGGAAAAAGGTTTCTACGGGGAGGTGGGGCTTGATGTAAAGATCAAAGCCAATGATCCCAGCCTCAGACCACCCATTGATGAAGTGCTTTCTGGTGCTGCTCAATACGGAGTGGCCGATATGAGCCTGGTAGCAGAGCGATTAGCGGGTAAACCCGTCGTGGTATTGGCCAATGTTTTTCAGAAATCACCAATCGTCTGGATTGTTCTTGAGGATTCAGGCATTGCTGGTCTACATGACCTTGTTGGCAAAAGTGTGATGCATAGTCCGGGGTTAACCAGTGAATTGCTTGCCATGCTACAAGTGGAGGGTATCCCCGCCAGCATGATCAATCTGGTACCAACAAGTTTTAACCTTCAGGATCTGATCGATGGTCATATAGATGCCTTTAATGGCTATACCGTCAACGAGCCATATATCCTTCAAGAGCAGGGGATACCTTACCGGCTCATAAGTCCTATTGCTTACGGCATCGACTCCTATGGTGATGTGCTTTTTACCTCGGAATCAGAAATAAGTGAGCATCCAGAGCGGGCAAAGAATTTTCGTCTGGCCAGTTTGAAGGGCTGGCGATATGCCATGGATCATCCCGATGAAATCATCGATCTCATCAGAACGAAATATAATTCCCAAAAGAGCCTGGCTCACTTCAAATTCGAGGCAGAGGGTATGCGAGACCTTATCCTGCCTGATCTCGTTACTATTGGATTTATCAACCCGGGTCGCTGGCGAACTATTGCAGAGAGAATTACTGAGCTTGGTAGTACTGAAGCTAATTATGATTTGCTAGAAGGCTTTATTTATGACCCCAATCCCAAACCTCAGGACCTGAGAAAGTTCTATACCATTATCACTTTGGTGACACTGGTCGCGCTACTCTTATTGGGACTGGCGATATGGATAGGACTACTAAATACCAAACTTAAGAAAAGTGAGCAAGGTTTGAATGAGGCTCAACGTATTGCCCATCTAGGCAGCTGGGAGTGGGATATTACTACTAACTTAATAACCTGGTCAGATGAGCTATGTCGAATATATGGCATGGAACCAGATAAAATAGAGCCCAGTTTTGAGGGTTTTCTTGCCTTATTGAGTGAAGACACAAAAATAAGGGTAACTGATGCTGTCGATAATGCGCTTTCTGGGAAAGCTGAATATGATATTGAGTTTCCGATAATTTTAGAAAATGGTGAAGAGCGTATCGTAAGAGCGCAAGGTGTTGTAATAAGAGATCAAGATGGCAAGCCTTTACGTATGATAGGTTCTACACAAGATAATACCGAGCGCAACCGAGCCGAACAGTTACTTCGCAAGAGTGAAAAATATAATCGTATGTTGTTTCAGGAATCAACGATTGGGCTTGCACTCTGTAAAATGAATGGCGAACTGGTTGATATTAATCCCGCCTTCGCCTCGATTCTTGGAAGGACGTTGGAAGAAGCTAAAACACTTAGCTATTGGAATATCACCCCGGAAAAGTATGCGGTAGAAGAAAAGGAACAGTTAAACATTCTGGAAGAAACCGGCAGATATGGTCCGTATGAAAAAGAATATATTCACGCAGATGGGCATCTTGTTCCTGTTAGACTTTCAGGGCAACTCCTGAAAAAAGATGGAAGCAAATTTATCTGGTCAAGTGTTGAAGATATTACCGAACGCAAACAGGCTGAAGATGAAAAAGAATATCTTCAGCGAGAACTCCAGCAATCACAAAAAATGGAAGCATTGGGTAAACTGACCGGAGGTATCGCGCATGAATACAATAATATGCTTGCGATAATAACGGGTTATTCTGAGTTACTAAAAAAAGCACTGATGAAACAACCTGAGCTGCTTAAATATACAAATGAAATCCAGCGCGCTGGTAATCGTGCTGCCGTACTCACCAGTAAATTACTGACTTTTTCGCGGCAAAAACCATCTGAACCAGAAAGTATAAATCTTAATGAGTTGTTGCAGAAGCAGCATCATATGCTGGAAAAAACCCTGACTGTGCGCATTAAGTTAATATTTAACCTGCAGCAAGATCTATGGCACGTTTGGCTTGATGAAGGCGATATGGAAGACGCCATACTTAATATGAGTATTAATGCCATGCATGCTATAGCAGGTAATGGCCAGCTAACTGTTCAGACAAATAATCAAAAAATAAATAAAGTTGATGCTCAGTCATTAGGCATTACACCGGGTGATTATGTCCTGCTTAGTTTTACCGACAGCGGTTGCGGCATGAATCAAGAAACCAAAGAGAAAATCTTTGAGCCCTTTTTTACGACTAAAGGCGATGAAGGTACTGGTTTGGGGCTAAGCATGGTTTATGGCTTTGTGAAAAATAGTGGTGGTTTCATTAAAGTCTATTCAGAACTGGGTCAAGGCACCCAGTTTACGCTCTATTTCCCCCGTTATCCTGGAAGCCGCAGTGTTCAAAAATTGGTCGTAGATAGCCCGATTGAAGCGTTTAACGATAAAAAAACTATCCTGGTGGTGGATGATGAACCATCACTGCTTAGTTTAACCGATGAAATATTGAGTTCACATGGAGCTAAAGTTTTTTGTGCTGAAAGCGCTAAAGAGGCACTAAATCTATTGCAACATGAAGCTATCGATATAATGATTTCCGATGTCATTATGCCCGAGATGGATGGCTATCAACTGGCAGCTATTGTTAAAGAAAAATACCCTGAAATAAAAATTCAATTGGCTAGCGGTTTTACAGATGATCGTCATGCAGGAATGGTTGATGAAGAACTGCACAATAATGTATTACACAAACCATTTAGTTCTCAGGAGTTATTATCACGAATTCGTGAGTTGTGTTAAATAGTGAGCAGCTTCAAATTTGAAAACTGAAAAAGACAACTGGACTATGTGTCCGGCATGTCAGGGGCGCGGCAAAAAACAAGCGGCTGCGCCAACGCGGTAAGGTGCAATAAAACAACCTACGCAATGCAGTATGGCGCAATAAATACATTCCTACGTTGCACGGAGCTACGGAGCTTCTATGTGATTTTCAACAAATACGGCTTTCGCTCTTATTTGTTTTGTATTCATATGACCCTTCGTACTGGCAGGCCAGCCATAATGACCCGACCATAATCCTTTTTTAAAATCAATGTCTAGCCATGAAGGTACATAAGGTTTCTGGTTTTTAATTGTAAAATCCGTAACGGGCGGCGGCCCTACGTAGTCAGAAACAGGGCAGGCTTTCGTCATCACCGTATTAAAGCGCACATAAACATGTTTGGTTAATTGCTTAGCATCATCTAGCATTGATGCAAATAACTCAGGCTCTACCTGCCAGGCACCATCAAGTGGCTGCTCCGAATAAAATGCCAGCCTTTTACCCAGCAAACAGCTGAAATAGATCTGGATCTCAATAATTAATGGGAAGCTCATTTTCTCGCTTTGATTTATTGCTCGCTTGCTAAGATTGATATCCATGTCCTTGTCAAAAAAATTCAATTTTTTTTTCATGTTTTCGCCTCTTACCAATCGATTTTGACATTAATGTATCAATACAAATATATATCGTAAACAGGGGAAATTAAATATATAGTATACAGATATGAATATTATGAATTGGGATGGATTACGTTACTTTCTGGCAGCTGCGGATGCTGGCAGCATGACGGCGGCAGCAAAAGTACTGGATTCCAACCAGCCAACGGTTGGACGTCACATCGACGCACTGGAACTCGCGTTGGGTATCAAGTTATTCCAGCGCTCAGTCAAAGGCCTAAGTCTTACAGATGAAGGCAGGTACATCTATGAACAGTCGCAACAAATTCACAACACAATAGTAAAAATCAATCGTTCTGCCCAGGGTGCAAAAGAAACCGTGAGTGGCACGGTTCGGTTGTCCATGCCGGAAGGCTTAAGTATTGAAGTTTTAACGCCGATGCTGAATGATTTTTATCAGCTCTATCCAGACATAAAACTTATTTTTAATGTTTCACACACGACTGCAAATATCACACAGGGTGATGCAGATGTGGCCGTTCGATTATTTAGGCCAGAAGAATCTGACCTCGTGGTGAAATACCTGGGTGAAATGAAAATGGGGCTGTTTGCTTCTGAAAAATATAAAGCAGCGCATGGTCTACCCAATAAATTAAGCGATTTAAAACAACACAAGGTCATCACTTACGATGATCAGTTATCTATTTTGCCTGAGAATCAATGGCTATTAGAACACTCAGATAAATCGAAAAGAATTCTAAGCAGTGACAGCACGATTAATCGACTTAAAGCAACAATAGCTGGCGTCGGTATTTCTATGCAGCCTTTAATTATGCAGAAATCGAATCCGGAACTGTGTCAGCTATTTGCCAAAGCCTCAATCCCTTCACATAAGGTCTGGCTTGTTTACCATAAAGATTTAAGGTACATGATGCGTATCCGGGCAGTGGTTGATTTTATTTCAACACATTTACTGGTTCAATAAAGGGCAGGTGGCAATTTGAAAACTGAACAGGACAACTGGACACTCTGTCCGGCATGTCAGGGGCGCGGCAAAAAAAGTATGCGCCTGCGCAAGAAAGTAAAACTGCGCTACCAGCGGGAACTAGAAGCGTTTGAAAAAAACAAGCGCGAAGGCGCGGCGCCGGTACGGCCTAAAGCTCACCTCGATGCATGTTCCGACTGCAAAGGCTCCGGTCTGGTTCATTCTGCACACCCACCAAAAGCGGATAAAGAAAACACCCCGCACATTGCCATCATTGGTGCTGGTATCGGTGGCGTGGCACTCGCCGTGGCCTGTTTGCACCGCGGTATTCCGTTTACACTTTATGAGCGCGATAGTAGTTTCGATGCACGCTCCCAGGGCTATGGCCTCACCCTGCAACAGGCGAGTAGCGCAATGAAGGGCTTTGGCATTTTCTCGTTAAAAGAAGGCCTGGTCTCAACACGGCATGTGGTGCACAACACCGAAGGACAAATACTCGGTGAATGGGGCATCAGGAAGTGGCAGCCGTCAAAGGTGAAAACTGAACCCGGGCGCACCAACGTGCATATCGCCAGACAATCGTTGCGCCGGGCACTGCTTGAACAACTCAGTGGGCAGGATGCGGTGCAGTGGGGACACCAGTTGCTGGATTTTAAAGAAGTTGAGGGTGAAGGCGTAGATTTGAGATTTCAGGTCGGCGGTGAAATCAAGCAGACCAAAGCCGACCTTGTCGTCGGCGCGGATGGCATTCGCAGTAGCGTGCGCAGCCTGCTGATTGGCGAAGACGCCTCGCCGTTAAATTACCTCGGTTGCATTGTGATACTGGGCATCTGCCCCCTAGCCGATATCGAAACGCCTGATCGTTCCCTGCTGGACTCGGCCACGGTATTCCAGACCGCCAATGGCAAAGAGCGCATCTACATTATGCCTTATGATGCCGACACGGTGATGTGGCAGCTTAGCTTCCCCATGCCAGAACAGGAGGCAACGGCCCTGAGTGCGCAGGGCGCGCAGGCACTCAAACAAGAAGCGATTCGGCGATGTCAGTGGCACGACCCCATTCCCCAGATATTAGCGGCAACGCAGCAAGCCCTGGTTTCTGGTTATCCCGCCTATGACCGAGAACCACTCGAGCCAGCAATGCTGGCGAGGTGCGCACAAGTCACCCTGATCGGCGATGCCGCCCACCCCATGAGCCCATTCAAAGGGCAGGGCGCGAACCAGGCACTGCTGGATGCGCTGGCACTGGCGAGAGGCATCACCAAAGGATGTGGGCCTTTATCGGGGTGGCGAGAGGCAGGCATAAGGCAGAGCGTGTTGACTGAGTTTGAAGTGGAAATGCTGGAGCGGAGTGCGATTAAGGTGAGGGAGTCGAGGGAGGCTGCGGAGTTTTTGCATAGTGAGGTTGTGTTGTTTGAGGGGGATGAGCCCAGGGGGCGGTGTTTGGGGAGGGGTAACTGATATTTGTTTGTGGTATTCTCTGGAAAAAATAAATTCACGTCTTAGGCAGCACAGGGTTATTGGGGAGGGTGCGGAGTTGGTTGATTCAAATGTTGTGTCCGGTTTGATGCCCTTTAATTTTGATGGGTGGGATGTTGTGTTGTGTGGGGTTTGTGTAACACAATATTCCGGTATCCAACTAACATACTGTTATGCTCAATATAAACAAAGGTATTCATGGAATAAAATATGAGTGATGAATCACAACCTTATGTTAGATCATTAGCTGATGAGCTGGACTGGACGCTACTTGATCAGCTACATAGTGCCGTAACGCAAATAAGTGGCTTCTGCTTCGAGATAAAAAAATTTTGCGTTACTACAACTTTTGTTGTCCTAGCACTATTAATTAAATTCACCTCAGACAAATTAGACTCCTCTCTCTTTGTTGCGGGCGCGTTAATTCCATTATGCTTTTGGTTTTTAGATTCTGTAGCTTATTACTATCAAGTTAAGCTACGAGGTACCATGGAGGTTATAAGATATAATATAAAAGAACGCGGTAGTGTAAATGCTGAATCCTCAAATCTAGAACGCACAATTTCAAATAGCAGAGTAAATAAATCATTGTTATTAAAGATAAAGGATGCCTTTATTAATAATTCAATGTGGCTTTATTTATTCATGGTGGTTATAGATATAATTGCATGGAATCTTTATAAGTCGGGCGCTATCTCATGAATATATTTGTTAGCTATACTCGCCGTGATGGCATGGTAACAAATACATTGTTACATGAACTAAATGATTATCTTCATAGTATATGCACACCATTTATACATGCAGTTGAAGAACCAAACATTTACTGGCAGCAACTTTCGGTTGTAAATGCATTATTCAGGTCGCATGCTATTTTACTAATTGGCTCACCATCTGTTAATCAATCACCTTGGGTTAAATTTGAGCTTTTCTTGGCTAAAGTTTTGTTAATTCCCGTACTGCATTTAGATGCGTCATTTATAATAAACTTAAAGCATAACAAGGCACTGAACACAGACACGGCAAAAAAACGCCACGCCTGTTAGCTCGGACGTTAGGCTTGGATAGAAATTATGAAAGACATCGAACTCCCAATAACTCAAACATTTTCTTTAACTATTGATACGCATAATGTTGACATGAGTAACGCTGTAGAGATGGAGAATGGACAGTTTAGGATTCCTTTAGGGGATATGGTTAATGAAAGCATTTCAGCTGCCACTGAGAAAGCAAGAATTAACGGGGGTAAAGTTCTTTACGCAACCACCTCAATTGAGCAACAACTAGAAGGATTGTTGCTTAGGTACTTTATGGGGCCTTTTGTCCAACACGAAGAGCGTAGGGTAATATTTGAAAGAGACATCCTTCAATCATCAGCACTATCTTATAGTTCCAAAAAGGAGCTAGTCTCAAAAATCATCAATGAACACAACCTCCTTCAAGGGAAAAAGAAGAATAAGTTGCAAAGCACATTAAAGAAAATCATGGAGTGGCGTAACGCATTCGCGCACGGAAAGGTTCAACATGACAATGTGCAGGGCTGTTTTATTAAATATTATTCTGGTGGCAGCAAACAACTAAAGTTAACGGATGATTTTTGGTCTAATCTTGAGAGTGTCTTCAAAGAGTGTTCGGAGCTTGTTAAAGAGGCTAGCGGCCGCATTGAAAAGATTTAAGGGAGAAATGGGGTCAGACTCGACTTAAACAGATTTAGAAGTAATTATGTCGAGTCTGACCCCATTTCTCCCAAAGTTCGTTTACAAAACAGCCTGTGGGCTGGGTCTCGGCAAAAAACGCCGCGCCCCTTATTTTAAACGTTATGCAGATACTAAAATTGAAAGGGGTGTGAGTTATGGCAGCAAATGTTTTTGTCAGTTTTGATCATGATGATCAAAAACAGGTTGGAGGGTTTAAGTTAATAAAGAACAACCCCAAGCATCCATTGGAATTTCGTGACCATTCATTGAAAGAGCCTGTCACCGACAGAAGTGGTAAACCTATCAAATATCCCCCAAGTGACGCCCGCTCAAAGCCAGTACGAGATGAAATTCTGAAAAAATTCGACAAATGTTCAAAGCTCGTCGTCCTAATAGGAGATGATACCCATAAGAGTGAGTGGGTCAAATGGGAGATCGATAGTTTTTTCAAAATGAAGAAAGCCCTTTCGGGCGACAATACTTGGAAGAGAATCAGAGGAATGAAGCTCAAAGGTTCTGATAAAGCAAGCAAGCCTAGCGCGTTAGGGGGGCAATCAACAGAAGTAATAACTTGGGACCCGGAAACTCTCGACAAGTGGCTGGATAAAGACCCGGATGCGTAAGGAAGGATGCTAATGTCTGCCGCAACCATAGTATTTACGGATATAGTGGGCTTTTCCAAAAAACCGACAGCTGATCAAAAGCGACTCGTTGAGGCGCTTACATCGGAAGTTGCGGATGAACTCGGAGCACTATTCTCCCTAGAGGATAAATCGGATATTGTTGCGTTACCAACTGGCGATGGCCTTGCGTTGGCATTTCTTCATCGAACCAATCAGCTCTGGAATCACGGCACTATCCTGAGTCTCATTCTCAGGATGCATAAATGGGCGAACAATCAGAGCTCACCAGGTCGTTTAGTGAGTCTTAGAGTGGGTGTTCATGTTGGCGTTGTCGAACGCGTTACCGATATAAACGGCAAAGCCAACTTGTGCGGGGATACGATAAATTTCACACAACGGGTAATGGATGCGGCGAACCCGCGCCAAACTCTTTATTCGGATGCGGCTTTTAGGGAATATGTTGGAAGTGAATTGCCTTCTTGCAATACACATCCATTTTCAGCGAACCTGAAAGCAGATTTTCTGGGGCCAATGGATGTCTATGCCAAGCATGGACTTCAAATACTCGTTTACAAATTGTCGCTTGATCCACCACAGTCCTATTGGTCGAATGATGACCCAATAGCGAAACATTTGATGCTGGTGACGTTGACACCGCTTCCCAAGGAAGTAGTGGGTTCTTTCAGTGAGCGGATTCAAAAAGGAACAAGCATCGCCTTTATCCAGCTCACAGGCGATCGATTTATATCAAGCTATAATGATGGCCAGATCGAGTTATCTGAAGAACTTAAACGATTTTGGGTGTTCATGCCGGCGCCCGATACATACGCAAATCTTAATTTGACTAATCCGCAGGCGACGGCAACCCTAGTCCAGGATTGCATCCAAAAGTGGCAGGATTTGTTCGCCTCGTTGAAAACGAAATACACGGAAGCTGATTTCAAGATCGGTCTGTTCAAAGAGCCTCCTTACTTCGGAGGTTCATTTATTGACTGGGAACGTCCTGGTGGAAAGATACACGTCAGTCCTTATATATGGAATGTGGCCGCGCCAAAGTGTCCTGGATATGATATCGATTGGATCGGAACGAAACCGTCAGCCGTTTACGATACCTATGTTGAAGGTCTCCAATTCCTTCACCAAAGCACAAAAAACGAGCTGCTAGAATGAGAGCATTTCCAAAACTGGAATGAATGGTAGCAGACTGCATAACATGGTGCTCAAACGAATGCTGCGCGATAAGCTGTGCATCGCCAGTTAATTCTACGTTATGCTCAAAAAACAGAAAGGTAAATCATATGGATGCTGAGTCATATAAATTAACAATAGAACTAATTTCTGACGCAATTAAAATATTAGGTCCCGCTATCATCACTCCCATAGTCGGCTGTGCTTAGACGCTAATTTCAAAAGAGGTATCTCTAATATGAAATGGAAAAAATGGCTAGAAAACTGGGATATGACATCCTTAAAAATATCTGCGCCCTTTCTAGAAATGGAATGGAATCCAGCAGAGCCAGACAAAGATGCCGCATGGGAATTATATATTGAGCTTTTAACTAGAATAACGACCCAACCTCTTTCAGAGGAAGACGGCGATGAAGAAACTGCATTACAAAGCGTTTACTCACTTTTTGGGTTAACAAGATCAATTGTTAAATCTCACGGAAGAGATTGTAAAGAATTTACAAAGATTGCAATTGTCGTACTAAATCAGATAATCCGCCCTTTTACAGCAAAATGGCACAAAATATTAGTAGCTGAGGGGTTTCAAAAAACTGATGTCTGTAATGAATTTAGAGAAGAGCTTTGCGTGTTACAGGCAAAACTACGCATATACACAAAAATGTTGTCTGAAATGGCAGGCGTAGAAGATTTGACTGGACTGGAAGAATAAATATGGCAACACCAAAACACAAAGTATTTATTAGCTACCACCACGCAAATGATCAAGCGTATAAAGAGTCATTAATTAAGTGGAACGAGAACAACAATTATGACATCTTCATTGATGCTTCTGTAGATACCGGTGATATTGATGAGAGTCTAAGTGATGATTCAATTCGTCAAAAAATAAGAGATGAATATCTTAGAGACTCATCAGTAACTATATTATTAGTCGGTACAGAAACAAAAAATAGAAAGCATGTTGACTGGGAAGTTTATTCAAGCATGTTTGACGGGCAAGTTAATAAAAAATCTGGTGTATTAGTTATTCAATTACCCAGCACTGGATGCACAACATACACGGCTGCGCATGGTGATGAAGAAAAAGCAGCCCTTTACTCGGACAATGCGAGCTGGGTATCAGTAACAACTAGAGCAGATTACGAAGCTAGGTATCCATATATACCACAACGGATTATTGATAATCTACTAAAATCTGACGCTAAAGTATCAGTTACAAATTGGGAGAGGGTAACTTCTTCTCCTGAGCAACTCAAACTTCTAATTGATCTAACTTACCAAGATAGATCGGCCTGTAACTATGATCTCAGTAGAGCTATGCGAAAAGCGAATTCGTAGCATGGTTACAGCTAACAATAAGGATACTTCAATTTAAATGTCTGAATTAAAATTATTCATATCACATATTTCTTCTGATAAAGAAATTGCCACCAGTTTCGCAAATGAATTAATAAACTACAATGTAAATCCTTTCGTAGCTCATGAAGAAATTAAACCAACTACTATCTGGCAAGACGAAATTGAAAAATTTCTTAAAGAAACCGATTGCATGTTAATTATTCATACCCCTGGGTACTGTGAAAGTATATGGTGTAATCAAGAAGTAGGGTTTGCTCTTGGGAAAGGAATTCCTCATGTAAGTATAAGGCTTGGTGAAGATCCGAGCGGCTTCATAGGTAAATGGCAGAAAAACCGGGGTCAGATCACAATACTTTCTAATATACTAAACATTTCACACGTACAGGGTTAGACTCAAGAAAACCTTAACCGATAAAAACAACAGGGAAGTTGCATGGCAAGAAAACCAAGATATAACTTACCGGGTATTCCTCAACATGTAATACAACGTGGCCATAACCGGGAGCCATGTTTTTATTCAGAAGAAGATTATCAATGCTATCTTGAAGATTTGCAGGAAGCTGCAACCCGAAATCAGGTAGCTGTGCATGCTTATGTACTGATGACCAATCACGTCCATTTACTTGTCACACCAGGCCAGGAACACAGCGTTACACATATGATGCAAGATATTGGTCGAAAATATGTACGTTATATCAACAAAACCTACAAACGCTCAGGTAGCTTATGGGAAGGTCGGTTTAAAGCAGGATTAATAGATAGCGAAGCCTACTTGTTAACCTGTATGCGTTATATAGAGATGAACCCAGTAAGAGCCGCGATGGTTACACATCCGGGAGAATATCGTTGGTCTAGCTACAGCGTAAATGCACAAGAGACAAAGGACTCGTTATTAATACAAGAACATCCCATATATAAGCAGCTAGGTAGTGATAAAACAAGCCGCCAATATTCTTATAGAGACTTATTTAAAAACTATATTGATAAGAACGAATTGCATGAAATACGAGAAGCATTAAATCAGGAACTGGTTTTAGGTAGAGATGATTTTAAAGATAAGATAGAGCAGATGACAAATCGACAAACTAGAGCAGGGCAGTCTGGTCGACCAAGAATTGAAGAATCAGGCGCAATCTATTATGTGTTTTAGTATATTAGAAAGTATTGTGATCTGACCCCGGTTTTCAAAAACCATGTTCCGCCGGGAATGATAGCGCGTTTGTAATTTGGCATGTCCCTGTGCCTCGGTCTTTGGATTATTGCAGAGTTTAGCTTATATTCATGCGTACGATTACGCTACGCTAATCGTACCTACGGCGCTTTTAAGGCTTTAGACTGGACTTCCTTTACTTGTTTCAACTTGTTGAACATAGTTAATTAAAAAACTACCCCAAACAAAATACAATGTTAAGCTAGTACCAACAAAAGCCCCAGTACAATCACTAAACCATTATTAAATAATCCCTCAGCTCCCTGTTTTTCTCTTTATCACTACAAACTGAGCAGTGATTAATATTCAATTAGTGATAGTTATATCCATTGGGTTTTTATACCTACAAAATTAATCTTAACAAAACATAACAACGGAAAATTCTTATGAAAGAAGTAAACGATTTACCTGATTTAACTGCAATTTTTAGTAAAGGAAAAGGCGTGTTAATCAGTCTGGCCGTGGTGGTATTTTTGGTAATATCCAGTGTCTCAAGCATGTTCACCGTACAAGAAGGTAATATTGGTGTTATCAAAAGATTTGGTGAAGCGACACAACAGGTTAATCCGGGTTTGCATGTAAAAATTCCCTTTGTTGATACTGTTGAGGTGATGGAAATTAGAACTCGAAAAAATGTTGAAAAATTAAATGCCTCAACACATGAACAAATGCCGATAACGGCAGAAATATCCATTAACTGGACAGTGCAAAGAGATCAGGCATTTGATCTATTTGTTAAATATGGCGGCTTAACTCAGTTTGAAACAAGGATACTTGATCCTAAGTTGAGATCGGCTGCGAAAGATGCGCTGTCTAAATATAAAGCAGAAGAAATTATTCAAAATCGTGGACAGGTAATAGGCCAGATAGAAGAATTGCTGGTGACGGAAATGAAAGATTACCCCGTTAAACTTGATTCCGCACAACTGGAAAACCTGGTTTTACCTGCAAAATACATTCAATCTATTGAAACCAAGCAAACTGAAAAGAATTTAGCGGCAGCAGAGAAACATCGCCTTGAACGTCAGAAACTTGAAGCGCAACGTGAAGTGAATACGGCGAATGCACAAAGAGATGCGGCCAAGGCGACGGCAGATGGTAAGGCTTATTCAATAAAGACTGAAGCAATAGCGGAGGCTGGTGCCATTAAACTAAAAGGACTTGCAGAAGCTGAGGCGATTAAAAAGAAAGCGGAAGCGCTAAAAGTTTCGACGACACTGGTTGATTATGTTCGTGCCCAGCAATGGGATGGGAAAATGCCACAAACAATGATGGGCAGTGGTCAAAATGTTCTGTGGAATATGGGCTCTAAAAATTAAGCATTAACATTTCTCCGATTACGCTCTGCTAATCGGAGAAATGTTTTAATTCACAAATCTAGCGCCGTAGGTACGATTAACACGGTAAGGTGCAATAAAAAACACCTGCGTAGGGTGCCAATAAGCGCAGCGCATTGCACCAAATGAATAAAACCACATCACCTGCTCAACTCCTGATAACAAAGTCAGATATTTATTTCTACGGCTTAAGACTCTGAAATATTTATGGTGCAATGCACTGCGTTTATTGCACCCTACGAACTACCCACCACCCTTCAACAACCGCTTCAACTCCCGAACTTCCTCTCGTAACAACAGCATTTCTTTATGGATGTCTGCTTCGATATTTTTTTCTGTTTGTTGAACCACTTGTACCGTTTCCTGATGTTCCTGTTCGCTGTAGCTTTGCATGGCGCTGACGATAATTGCTATAAACAAATTAAGCATGGTGAAGGTGGCGACCAGGATAAAGGGAATAAAAAACATCCAGGCATAAGGGTAGATTTCCATTACCGGGCGCACGATGCCCATCGACCAGCTTTCTAATGTCATAATCTGGAACAGGGTATAGAACGAGTGCCCTAAAGTGCCAAACCATTCAGGATGGGATGCGCCAAAAAGATTGGTGGCGATGACGGCGAACACATAAAAAAAGATGAGTAACATTACGCCGATGGATGCCAGCCCTGGAATGGCACCTAATAGCGCACCAACAACGCGTCGCATCGATGGCACCATTGTCAGCAGGCGTAAAACACGCAGCACACGTAATGCACGCAGCACTGCGAATGGGCCGGAAGCAGGCACTAGCGCAATGGCTACGACGGTGAAGTCAAACAGGCTCCACGGGTCTTTCCAGAACGCCAGACGATAAACATAAATTCGGATCAGGATTTCCAGTACGAATAGCGTAAGAATCACTTTATCCAGAGCGAGTATTAATGTCGCGGCTGTTGCCATGATTGCCGGGGATGTTTCCATGCCCAGCAGTACTGCATTCAACAAAATGAGTGCAATAATAAACTGTTGAACGCGCGCATTTTCAATAAACGACTTTAAATGAGTATGTATCATAATTATCTGCTGATTTTGATCCTTACAGCTGTGTTACTGAATTTCCTTCACTGATCCAGCGGGTGATTCCATCATGTACGTTGTAGATTTGGGTGTAACCCATCTTTTCGACCAGATGACGTGCCAGTGAGCTGGTGCGGTTGCCGGTACGGCAGATCAGGATCACCGGATCATTTTTGCCTACGGCACTGGTGAATTTGTCCAGGAAATCTGGCTTCACTCTTCCGCTTCCATCGACAAAGGTTAGCAGGCGACTATTTTTGATCACGCCTGTCTGGCGCCATTCATCGGGGCGGCGCACATCATAAATTGGCATTCCCTGTTCAAGCATGGTTTTTAAGGTTCCATTATCAATATTATTGTAGGGTGGCTCGGTACAAGCTGACAGTGTAATCAGTAATAGAAAAAGCCCGAAGAATCGAAAAATCATAATTGTCACCTATATACAATGCCTGTGCAGTATCACAGGCGAACATTTTAACCGGGGCACATTATATTGAAAAGTTGATTATTACTAGCACATAAAATAATGACATCAGACTCGCCCGCCAATATAATCCGCCACCTATTTTTGTACAGGTAACACTCAATGCGAATCTTGCTGATAGAAGAGGATGCAGAATTAACAAAAAGGATGACGGATAAACTGGCAGACGCAGGATTTGTCTGCGATGTTGTCAATAACTTCAAAGACGGTGACTACTATTACGATATTCGCCACTATAACCTTCTGATCGTTGACTGGACCCTTGCTGGCTGCAAGGAGTTCATCGCTACGGCCAGATATCACCACTCAAAAGACCTGATTATTGCTCTCTCAGGGCGCGATGATATCAAAAGTGAAATTGAGGCTCTGAATGAAGGGGTTGATGATTACCTGCGTAAACCGTTTGATATGGATGTGCTGCTCGCGCGCATCGAGGCAAGGCTACGCCGCAGTGGCATCCGCGACATTATTAAGGTTGAGGAGTTGACCATCGATACCAAAGAGGAAACCGTCAGCTACCAGGGCAGGGATATTGATTTAAAAGGCAAGGTATTCGAGGTCTTTGCTTACCTTGCCATGCAGCGCGATAAGATCATCTCCAAGGAGCAATTGCTTGATGCGCTCTGGGTAGAGCCAGAACTGGTTACTCCCAATGTCATTGACGTTGCCATTACCCAGATACGCCAAAAAATGGATAAGCCGCTAGGCATTACCACCATCGAGACGGTACGCCGCCGCGGTTACCGTTTTTGTTATCCTAATTAGCGACTCACTCTCTATTCATCTTCAAAATATTTAAGGTTTCTTGCGCCATGATGTCTCGATAATCTGGGACTTCGTTGGCAACGAATAATAGGGGACAGACTGGACTTCCCCTATTCCGGGTACTATTCGAGTAGGTAAGCAGTTGCGGTGTTGTTGTGATAGTCGATTATCTTGGGTACAATGCATTGTTGTATAAATAACAGGGTTAATGGAATAAGCTTATGAAAAATAAGCTGCTATTGATCTTCCTGATATCATTAACACTCATTACTGGCTGCCAGCTATTTACTGGAAGAGTATTGGTTCTTGATCCTCAGGAATATGATAAATATCCATTCAAGATGACGGCTAGCTACGATACCACCTGTGAAAAAGAGCCCGTAGGAACCTTTGTCTTTAAGAAAGGGGATGTCATGGCTACTTTTGAACTGCCGAAAAACACCATAGATTCTATTTCCGGTCATTTATTTCAACAGCCTGAGCATACTGTACATCTTCATATTGCCGATGATACGACCGCTGTTAGGTCGTACCGATATTTTCTACAGGTATACCCAAATGGTGAGTTAACTACATACAATACGCCGTTTGTAAAATGCTTAAGTGTTAGTGGTGATAATTTTAAGTGTGAATATATTAAAGGTGCTTGTGTCGTAAAGAATGATCGGCCTTTGTTTAGTGATTATAAATAGTGAATGATCATTGTTAGCAGAAAATTGAATTAAACATAACCAAGGAAAAAAATATGATGTTAAGAAATATTGTGATTTTAGGTCTTTTGTTCTCACTGAATGCCTGTGCAAAAAAATTTACGCAAGAAGCTACTTTGTTATCGGAAAATGAATTGGCAGCATATTCAGTCAAGTATCAGGTTGAAT
>JAOUKV010000041.1 GCA_029882355.1 Gammaproteobacteria bacterium
GATAAAGACATGGTTGAACCTGAAACTATTTTTTATATAACAGGCCGTTTACCTGCCGACGGTATCTTAAAGAAATTTACATGGATTCCAAAAGACTGGGTTGTTGGTTCCTCGGATTGGGATGTGGCGGTACATTTTCCCAAAGTTAGAGATGAATACTTCATGCGTGTTGAGATGAACTCAACACTTGAAGGTACTGCAATAACCCTGTCTGATGCGATCAGTAAAATTGCTTCTACACCGTTAGCTATTGATTTTGAACTCAGAGCTTTAGGTGATGCTTTGCAGGTTGATGTCAACTCCGAAGATAATTTTACTTTTTTTGCGAGCAGAAATGATGGGAATATTTGGGATTTTGTTGTCGACTCTAGTTTGGTTCGTGGTAGTGGTCGGTCTGCGGAAGACTTGAATAAAGAGTCAACTTCGTACCTGGATCTAGATTATATTGATTTGCCAAAGGTGTTTAAAACAACTAAAAAAGATGGTGGAAAAATATCGTTGCCGCCCACTTTTTTTCCATCATTGAGCTTTAAAGTTAAAGAACTCTATTGGAATGGCTGGAAATTTAATAATGTTAAGCTGGAAACTAGTTGGCACTCGCACGGTATGTTAATTAATTCTGTCGATTTTCTAGGGCCGTCATTACAGGTAAACGCTCGTGGAAGCTGGTTAACTTCCTGGAAGAATGAACACGAATCTAATTTTAAAATTTTTGTAAACAGTAGTGACCTTGGTAATACCTTATCATCGTTAAATATTAGCGACGCTATCAAGGCAAGTAAATACAGTACAACAATTGACTGGCAGTGGTTTGAAGAGCCGTATAGATTTTCCTGGGAAACGGTGCAGGGAAACTCACATTTTACAATGAAGGATGGTGAGGTTAAGGCACTGGATCCTGGTGCTGGCGGTAGGTTTGTTGGTTTCTTTAATATATTTAAATTATTTAATCGATTAACATTGGATTTTGATGATGTCTCTAGTGAAGGTTTTGTATTTGAGTCTGTTGAAGGCAATTATGAATTTCGTGATGGTTTAGCTTTGACTAAAAACATTGAAGTAAGCGCTTCTGCAGCTGATATGAAGCTACAAGGTCAAATTGGTATGGTCAATAAAGACTACGATATGTTAATGCAGGTTGAACCGCATTTGTCCGCAGCCACATTTACCACCGGAGCATTGGCTGGAGGACCTATTCTGGGTGCAGGACTGGTACTGATTAATAAAATATTTGGTCTGGAGGAAAGTACTTTTGATGAGTACAAAATCACCGGTTCATGGAGTGACCCCCAGGTGAAAAAGGTTGTTGAGCGTAATACAGAGGAAGCAGCTGCACAATGAAAGCGCATAAGGCTATAGCTGTTTTATTGGTTTTTATATCAAGTATTTCACTTGCTACGCTAGTGCGTGCTGATCCTCAGGAATTATCAGATCAACAATGGATGTTGACGTATGAACAATGGGATCTGGTGAAACGCGGTGAGCAATTATTGACAATGCCTATGTTGCAACAGGTGGTTGATATATGGTCTATACAGCCAGATCAGGCTATAGAGTTAATATACCCTGGTGGAGAAGAGGGCGAATTATGGGTTGAAGAACTCAAGGATTGGTTGATTTCGCTGGCAATTCCTTCAAAATACTTATATGTAGTTGCCGGTAGCGGTAAAGCAGATGTTATTATTATAAAAATTTCAAAGTTGGAGATGTATAGCGGTGAGTAAGGTTGCAGCAATTCAAATGGCATCGGGTCCAAACGTACAGGCAAATCTGGATGAAGCCAAAAAATTTATCAATATTGCTGTTCAGCAAGGCGCAAAGCTCATTGTGCTACCAGAAAACTTTGCCATTATGGGCATGACTGAAACTGACAAGGTTAGTATTGCTGAAAAATATGGTGAGGGATTGATTCAGAATTTTTTGAGTGCTGAGGCTTCAACGCACGGTGTTTGGCTGGTGGGTGGCACAATACCTATCCAGTCCTGCGAAGAAAAGAAAGTTTATTCGAGCTGTCTGCTGTTCAATGATTCCGGCGAAGTGGTTGCCCGCTATGACAAGATCCATCTATTTGATGTAACTCTGGAAGAAAGTGATGAGAGTTATACCGAATCTGATACAACGACTGCAGGAGATAAAGTTGTTGTTGCCGATACACCCTTTGGTCGCCTGGGACTGGCAATTTGTTACGATTTGCGTTTCCCTGAAATGTTTAGAGCCATGGTTGATGCCGGTGTCGATATATGTGTTTTACCTTCGGCGTTCACTAGTTTGACGGGCAAAGCGCATTGGGAAACCCTTATTCGTGCGCGCGCAATCGAGAATCTATCGTATATGGTGGCTGCGGCACAAGGTGGTTATCATGTTAATGGCCGTGAAACTCACGGTGATAGTATGATCGTTGATCCATGGGGAACGGTGCTCAATCGTCTGCCACATGGCACCGGCGTCGTTATCTCTGATATTGATATAAATAAACTTCAGAAAACCCGTCAGTTATTCCCTGCGCTGAAACACAGACGTCTGGATTGTAAAATTAATTACGGTTGATCTTGTCTGTAATAAAGCAGCTAATTTCCAGAATAGCTTTATTCGTGTAAATCGCGCAGGTATTTAAATAATTTACGCGCCGAGGCGGGCGGTTTTTCCTGTTGGAGTTCGCGTTTTGCCTGACGAATTAGCTGATTGATGTGCTGACGGTCAATTTCTGGATGCGTTTCGATAATTTCATTAAGCGTCGTTTTATCATCGGCTAATAAACGGTCACGCCACTGTTCTACTTTTCTGAACTCAGCGGTATTAGTGTCGTGTTTGTGTTTGATATGATCGAGATGCTTTTTTATATCATCACTATCAATCTGGCGTATGAGCTTTCCGATGTATTGTCGCTGACGTTTAAGACCACTTCCGGACTGTATTTTTTTAGCTGTCAGCAAGGCGTCAAACAGTGATTCTGGCAGATTCATGGCATCAAGCTCTTCCTGTTTGAGTGCAACCAGTTCATCGCCCAATTTCTTTAGTGCATCGCAGTCACGTTTTTCCTGTGATTTGCTTGGCGGTAATTCTTCTTCAAATTCAGAATCAGTGATCATAAGTCGTCAAAACTCCTCTGTATTATTTACGACGGATTTGAATTCCATACTTTTATCAGATGGAGATTTTGCCTGATCGAGTGTCATGGTTAACTGCAACTCTCCATTTTTCCACTTTTCCACTTTGACTGGCAGATTATTTAGTGACGGAGCCAGCCATATATAAATTGGATTTTTATTAATGCTGCCATCACGTTCAATTTTGATCGCCTGAACTGTCTGACCACTTACTTCAATTTTCTCAGAGCCATGCGTAATAAAAGAATAAGTTTTGAACTCGCCCTTGATCATCATGGTGTATTGCTGCGGCTGAGCTTTTTCTTTTGTATTGAGCATTAATGGAATCAGATAGCTGTTGGTATCCCAGACGGGTTTATTCACTTTATATTCAAGCTTTTTACCACCAGCACTACCGCTGACCATTCCTAGTAGTTTGTTATCGGATTGAACCCAGTCGATTTTTAACTGGATATCACGATTTTTTTTGCCTGACGGTTTTTGTTTGTGGCTAAATTCGGTTAGCAATAATTGATTATCTTGAAATGATAGAAAGCTGCTTTCGTCCAGGGTATCGTTACGTAACAGAGCTGCCAGTCCGATGGTTTCAGTGTGTTGCATCATGCGGACACCATTGTTTTCGTATCTGAGTGAATAATTACTCTTAGCGATGTCCATGCCATATTTTCCAATATTATAACTGGCCGTATATTCGAGAGGCAGTGCCAGGCTCAGTGATGGCAACAGAATTAGAGTCAATAATGATTGGCTGAATACGATTTTCATTGTGGTAAGGAAAGTATTTCTGATTGCCATGTTGCTATTTCTTTTATAGGTTTGCCATCAAAGTGTACGTGGTTATTAATCAGGCTTAGCCGACCACTGGTTAACCATTCTATAGCGAGTGGGTAAATGATATGTTCCTGTTGCAGCACACGGGTGGCGAGAGTGGTTTCATCATCACCATTAAGTACTGGTATTCTAGCCTGTATGACAATAGGGCCACTATCGAGTTCATTACTGACAAAATGAACGCTGGCGCCGTGCTGTTTGTGTCCTGCTTCAAGGGCGCGCTGATGTGTGTGCATACCTTTGAATTCAGGTAATAACGAAGGGTGGATATTGAGTATACGGCCTTTGTATTGATCAATAAATGTCTCTGGCAATATTCGCATAAAACCAGCCAGTACAATCAGGTCAGGATTTAATTGTGCAACCTGTTCGGCCAAGGCTTTATCAAATTGTTGGCGTTCGGCAAATTTGGTATGGTCGATAACAATCGTCTTGATGCCTGCAGATTTGGCTTTTGTCAGACCTAAAACGTCAGGACGATTACTGATGACAGCACTGATGTGTGCGTGTATTTTTTTATCAGCAACGGCATCAATAATCGCCTGAAGATTGCTGCCCGAGCCTGAAATCAATATGACAATAGACGGCATACCCACGATCGTTATGTTTATTTGAAAATAACGTTGGCTTTGCCTGATGATTGAACTATTTCGCCCAAACGCCATGCCTTCTCGCCAGCATCATTGAAAGCCTTAATGGTATTTCCTGCATCTTCTTCGGCAACGATGACTGCCATGCCAATGCCGCAGTTGAAAGTTCGGTACATCTCATTCATTTCGATATTGCCGCTGTTTTGTAACCATTCAAAAACAGGCGGTAATTTACAGCTCTGCTCATCGAGAACCGCCTGCGTGTTATCAGGCAAAACGCGTGGAATGTTTTCTAACAGACCGCCACCAGTAATATGTGCCAGTGCGTGTAGTGGAATGGTTTTTAATACTTCTAGAATCGATTTGGCATAAATTCGAGTAGGTGCCAGTAGTGCATTACCCAGCGTGGTTTCGCCGCAGGCCTGATCTAAAGAGGCATTGCTGACCTCAATCACTTTACGAACCAAAGAGTATCCGTTTGAATGAGGCCCACTGGAAGCCAGGGCAATAATGGCATCACCGGCTTTCACTTTTGAGCCATCAACAATATTTTCTTTTTCGGCCACACCAACGCAGAAACCGGCTAAATCGTAATCGCCTTCGCTATACATGCCGGGCATTTCAGCGGTTTCACCGCCAATCAGTGCTGCACCGGACTGGCGACAGCCTTCAGCAATGCCTTCAATAACGTCAGCAGCGATGTCGGTGTCCAGCTTGCCGGTGGCGTAATAATCGAGGAAAAATAATGGTTCAGCACCCAATACCAGAATATCGTTGACACACATGGCGACTAAATCGATGCCGATGGTGTCGTGTTTACCCAGCTCTATAGCTAACTTCAGTTTGGTGCCAACACCGTCAGTGCCGGAAACCAGTACTGGTTGCCTGTAGCCAGCGGGAATCTCAAATAAACCGCCAAAACCGCCGATACTGCCCATCACACCGGGACGTTTGGTGCTGGCGACGCTGCCACGAATTTTCTCAACCAGCTGATTACCTGCGTCGATATCGACACCGGCATCGCGGTAACTAAGGGAAGGGGAAGTATTCTTATTTTGAGTATTATCCGACATTATTGAAGGCCAGTGCTGCGTGAAATTAATAGATGAAAATTAAGGGGTGATATTCTACACGCTCCTAGCCTTCTGATTGTATAATCTATCGAAATAATCCTCTAATTATTCAGTCTATGATGTATCAAGAAACAAGAAGTTATTTGAGCTTTGCCTCAGCAATAAAACTAAAAACTCTATTATTTCTCTTATGGATCTCCGTATTGGCTCCGTTGACGGCCTCGGCCGTGGTGGTTGAAGGTTTATTTGATGTGAAAATGACGGTTCTTGATGAAAGCAAGGAAATTCGCCGTGCTGCACTTGATGATGGCCTGATAGAAGTATTAATCAGGATTTCTGGTGACAGCAATATTTTGGAAAAAATCACTGCGCCTGCCGCCAACGGATATGTGAAACGATATGAATATTCAATTCAGCCTTCAGAAGAAAAAGATGTTGCACCTTTGAAACAACTCTGGGCGCGTTATAACACGACAAAAATCATGAGTTTTTTGCGTCAGCAGGCCATACCTGTATGGGGTGATCGTCGAACCCGGGCGGTGGTGTGGTTGGCGGTGAATGATGGTAAGCAACGATATGTTCTAAAAAATAAAGATATTTCGCTGATTAAATCAAAAGCGAATGAGGCTTTCAATCGTCGGGGTGTCCCGACAATCTGGCCAGAAAATGATGCCCTTGACAAACAAACCGTCCATTTTTCCGATATCTGGGCAGGTTTTATCGATCCATTGAAAAAAGCATCGGAGCGATATGCCTCTGGCCCTGTTGTCGTTGCCAAGATGGTTTGGAGTGGTTCTGAATGGAAAAGTGAGTGGTCATTATTGATGGATGGTAATGTCAGGAAATGGAGTTTGACTGGTAGTGATTATGCCAACCAGATTGCGAGAGCGACTGATTTGCTTGTCGATGCTATGGGGCAAAAGTTTGCGGTACTGGAAACGTCTGATATTTCGCAACAAAAAACGGTTTCGATAGAAGTTGATCGCGTGGGAAGTGCGGAAGCATTTCGACGAGTTGAGAAATATCTGCTGAGTTTATCGGCGGTGCGATCAGTACAGCTTTCGCAAGTTGAGCCAGATCGGGTGTTTTTTGACCTGACTTTGCGTAGCGAAGTGGATGATATATTGAATCTAATTCAGTCAGGTTCAGTCATGACATTGTTAGCAGATGACGTTATTAATGAATCTAAGGATGAATCAAAAGATGCATCGAATGGTGAATTGAAGGATAAAACCATCATAACGGGTATGACTGAAAACCCAACAAAAAACACCTCCGCTAGTGTGCCCACTGAAGCGTTAATAATTGAACCAATGGTTTATCGTTTTGCGTTGCGTTAGTCATGTCTCAGTCCGGTATGGTTAATACGTCATTCAGGCAGTTACCACTGCATTTTGGTGTCCGCGATGTTTTAAGTTTCGATACTCTTGTTACTGGTCGTAATGAGGTTGCAGTAGGTATCGTGAGACAATGCGCCCTGGCTGAGGGCGAGAAACAGGTTTATATCTGGTCCTCTCACGGCGAAGGTAAGGGCGGGGGTAAGAGTCATTTGTTACAGGCTGCCTGCCATCTAGCCGCAAAAAAACAGCGTACCGTGTGTTATTTGCCAGTCGCAGAGATTATCAATCAATCGGTGCGTGTGCTCGATGAGTTGGAGCAACTGGATCTGGTCTGTCTGGATGATATTGAGCTGATGGCGCAATCACCCGAATGGGAAGAAGCTTTATTCGATTTAATTAACCGTATGCGTGAGTCGGGAAATAACTTGTTACTGGCGGCATCTGCTTCACCAGAAGCCATGGCGGTGAAATTGCCAGATTTACGTTCTCGTCTTGCCTGGGGGCCGGTGTTTCAATTACAGGCTTTGAGTGATGCGGACAAACGCGAGGCTTTGCGTATTCGAGCCGAACAACGAGGGTTGGAGCTGCCGGATAATGTAGCAGAGTATTTGATGCGTCATTATCCGCGTGATTTGTTTGGCTTATTTGAACGCCTGGAAGTACTGGATACCGCGGCCATGGCGATGCAACGACGTTTAACGGTTCCCTTTGTTAAGTCTGTGCTGGGATCAGAACAATTAATTTAATGCTGTTGCATTAGTCTGCCGTATTTTCTTTCTGGTTTCTTGAGCTAAGCCTTGTGTAGAGCACAGTGCCGACAAAAAATAACAAACTGAACGCGGTAACGTACAACCCAAACATCAGCGTCTCGCTAGCGCCCGCGTACCAGATCCCCACAATAAAATAAAATATCGCCAGATAAATCGACCAGGCATGGGTGTAGGTTTTACCGTTGAGCAGGCCACGAAGAGGGAACATGAGCGGGCCAAGCTGGGTCAGTATAACTATCGAAATTAAATGGGCCTCTGTCTGGTTAATCAATAAATGCCAGGCGTAGAGTCCAATCATCAGTCCAAAATAACCGGACAAGGTTAACCAGCGTGAAAGTAAAAGCGTTGATATTGGCATAACTTAACCTTTGAGTTTTTTTGCGGTGTTAGCTAAACGGCGACCCAGAGCCAGACAGAGTGCACGTTCTTCATCACTCAAAATATTAGCTTCAGTATCGCTAGTGACGCGGGTCGCACCATAAGGCGTGCCGCCGGTTTTTGTGCTGAGTAATTCGGTTTGTGTATAGGGTAGGCCGGTGATCAGCATGCCATGGTGTAACAATGGCAGCATCATAGTGAGTAAAGTGCTTTCCTGTCCACCGTGCATACTCATGCTACCGGAAAAAACGGCCGCAGGCTTATCCACCAGTTTGCCCGACATCCACAAGGGGCTGGTACTGTCGATGAAGTATTTCATCGCAGCTGGCATATTGCCAAAGTGAGTGGGGCAGCCCAGGGCCAGGCCTTCACATTCTTCGAGATCCTGAAGAGTCGCGTATAGCGGGCCATCGTCCGGAATGCTGTTTTCACTTTGTTCGGTATTCGCTGACACTGTGGGAACGGTACGAATACGCGCTTCCATACCATCGACCTCTTCGATACCGCGAGCGATAACATTGGCCATTTCGGCTGTGGTGCCACCGGGGCTGTAGTATAAAACCAGAATTTCAGGCATTAGAGTAGTTCCAGAATTTTTTCAGGTGGGCGGCCAATGGTAGCTTTGCCGTTATGGATAACAATCGGGCGTTCGATGAGAATGGGATTTTCAACCATGGCCTGAATCAGTGCATCACGGCTTAGAGTCTCATCGGCTAGATTCAGCTCTTTATAAGGTGCCTCATGCTGACGCATCAGCTCACGAGGCTCCATCGATAGCAAATCCAGAATTTTACTGAGCTCATCAACGCTGGGTGGTTCATTCAAATATTCAGTAACATCTGGATTAATGCCTTTATCATCAAGCAGTTGCATGCTTAATTGACATTTGCTGCAGTTGGGATTTAGATAAATGCGTGTTGAACTCATGATTTGTTCCTCATTATGTTGCGGAAGCTTACTGGAAGAAATGAACAGACAAAAGCCATAAATGATAATTAATCAATGTTTGCAGAGCTGCGGTTACATTCTTGAATTATTGTAGCTATAATCCCATGCAAATAAGACAAAAAAAGAAATAGCTACTATTTTTACATGACATATTTATTGGAGATTTTTATGCAAACAACTATTGGACAAACAACGGCGCGATTTTTTTTAATGGCGTTTATGGGACTTGGTTTGATAACCGGTTGTGCATCAACTGGTGATACAGAGGCTACAGCTCAAGATGATGCGGCGGTTCAAGAAGAATCCCCAGCTATGGCAGATGCAGATAAAGCAGCATTAGCAAATGCTGAATCAGACATGTCAGGCAGTAAGCATGCAGGCATGGGCACAGGCGCAACAAGTTATTCTGTTGTTGGTGGTGATAACTTATGGGATATTTCTGGTAAGGAAAATATCTACGCAAATTCTTATCAATGGCCATTAATCTATAAAACTAACCGCGACAAAATTAAAGATGCAGATCTAATTTATCCCGGTCAGGTTTTTGATATTGATCAAAATGCATCATCTTCAGATATCGATGCAGCAGTTAATCATGCAAAAACACGTGGTGCATGGTCAATTGGTTCAACAGAGCAATCTGATTCGGATTATCTAGCTCGTTAAGCTTTGCTGGATATGAAATAAAAATAGCTCGCTATTAACTGCTGCGGCATCAATCGGCAATCAGTAAGCTAAACAATAACTGTCTTATTACGGAGACATAACATTATGCGAACAACACTAGTACAAACAACAGCACGATTATTTTTAGTGGCTTTTCTGGGTCTTGGTCTGGTAACTGGTTGTGCAACAACTGGCGAATCTGAGCAAACAGCTGCAGAAGCTATTGCTGCCGCTAAAACTGCCAATGCCGATGCTAAGGCAGCAGGTTACGAATGGCGTGATACTGGTAGCATTATTGAATCAGCTGAAAAAGCGCTGGCAGCAGGAAATGAAGACGAAGCTAAAGCTCTTGCCAACAAAGCTAGATTGCAGGCAGAGAATGCAATGGCTCAAGCAAAAGTTGCTGACGCTATGAGCGATGCTGATAAAGCTGCACTGAGCAGTGCTGAGTCAGATATGTCGGGTAGCAAGCATGCAGGAATGGGTGCAGGTGTAACAAGTTACTCTGTTGTTGGTGGTGATAACCTGTGGGATATTTCAGGTAAGGACAATGTCTATGGTAATTCTTACCAATGGCCATTAATCTATAAAACTAACCGCAGCAAAATTAAAGATGCAGATCTGATCTATCCCGGTCAAGTTTTTGATATTGACCAAAATGCATCATCTTCAGATATCGATGCAGCAGTTAATCATGCAAAAACACGTGGCGCATGGTCAATTGGTTCAACAGAG
>JAOUKV010000003.1 GCA_029882355.1 Gammaproteobacteria bacterium
CACGCCCGATGTATTCAGCTTTATCGATCAGACTGATGTCACGCTCAGCACCCTCACCGAATCAGCGCCCATCACTGTAGCCGGCATTAACAGTGCCTCCGCCATCAGCATCACCGGGGGTGAATACAGAATTGATGGTGGCGCTTACACCAGCGTCGACGGCACGGTCAGCAATGGCCAGAGCGTAACAGTACGCCACACCAGTTCGGCTGGTTTTGTAACCGCGACCGACACCACCCTCACCATTGGTGGCGTGAGTGATCTCTTTACTACCACAACAGTAAATATTGCAGCTCCTACCGGTCTCACTGTCGTCGCAGGTCAATATGCGGGTCAGGCCGAGCTTAGCTGGAGCAGCGTCACCGACGCTACGGAATATTCGCTCTATTACGCCACCGAGAGCTTCGCCAGCCTGGCTGACATTGCCAACTACGCCAGCCTTGCCAATGGGGTTATGCTCAGCAATCAAACCAGCCCCGCTACCATTCGCAACCTTAACAACAATACGACCTACTACTTTGTCATCACCTCCGGGAATGGCAGTACCGAAAGTTCGGCCAGTAGCGAGGTTTCTGTTTTAGTTTACGCGCCGCTCAACGACACCGGCATTACCACCTGTTCCGATGCGGCTAACAACGGCCTTGCCTGTCCACAAACCGGCTTTGAGGGGCAGGATGCCGAGTACGGTCGTGACGTTACCGCCAACGACGATACCGACGGACATACCGGCTTTAGCTTCACCAAGCTCAACAGCGCCGGCACCCCGCTCGCTGACCAAACGGTCGCCTACGCCACTACCCCCTGGTCTTGTGTGCAGGACAATGTCACCGGCCTGATGTGGGAGGTAAAAACCACCAGCGGACTGCAAAGCAGCGCCCACACCTACACCTGGTACAACAGCGACACCGCCAGCAACGGCGGCAATCTCGGAATCACCAATGGCGGAACCTGTTTTGATGTCATTAACTGTGATACTGAGAAATTTGTCGCGGCTGTCAATGCGGCTGCTTTGTGTGGAGCGAGTGACTGGCGTCTTCCGGACAAAGAAGAGCTCTCATCCCTGGTAGACAGCAGTGTCGCCTTTCCCGGTCCCGCCATTGATACAGGCTGGTTTCCCAATACGGCTGCTTTTCTTTACTGGTCGGCCTCGCCATTTGCCAGCTATTCGTTCGACGCGTGGCGCGTGAGTTTCAACACTGGCAGTGTCCTAAACTTCAATAAGAACAATGCCTTCTCTGTTCGTCTCGTGCGCGGCGGACAGTGATTTTTGACATTGGCTTGTTGCCGTGCAACGTGACAGATAAATGAACGAATACAGGAGATAATATATGAACAAGACACACTTTATGCGACTGTTACTGGCTACACTGCTGCTGGGCGCTCAACCGTTGTTGGCTCAGACTTGTAGCAACAGTGTTACCGCTACCGCCCCCGATAGCCGTTATACCGATAACCTTGATGGTACGGTTACCGATAACCAAACCGGCCTGATGTGGCGTCAGTGTTCGGAAGGGCTGAGCACCACGGACACGGCATGTGATACTGGCAGTGCCGTACCCTACACCTGGCAGGTTGCTTTGCAACAGGTGCAGACTATCAATGTCACTGGTTTTGCGGGTTATACCGACTGGCGCCTGCCCAACCATAATGAACTCACCTCTCTTTTAGAAAATAGTTGCTTCAGTCCAGCCATTAATACGACAGCCTTCCCCGTTACACCTGCTTTTAATTACTGGTCGGCATCGCCGCATGCCAACCTTCCGGGCAGCGCGTGGTACGTGAGTTTTAACCATGGCTTTGTCGACAGTAGCAATAAGACCCTTGCCTACAGAGTTCGTCTCGTGCGCGGCGGACAGTGATTTTTGGCGCGAAGCGATTGGGCGTAATGGCGTTGGCGAATTGTAGGGGAGGGAGGGCACGCTCTCCCTTACATTTTAAGGCGGGGGTTAGCGGATGGTTTTCAGATCGGCAGCTCGACGCTTTTTGGCCTCCTGGTAGAAGTTTTCATAGTGGCTTAAGGGGTCAGATACTGTCTTAATTAAAGGGGTCAAAGCCCTTTAACCAAGTTTTAGTAATTGCGCAAAAGCCTAAACGTGGATTCCCGCCCGCGCGGGAATGACGGGTGTTTTTTAGCACCGTAGGTACGATTAGCCCAGCGTAATCGTACGCATGTCAATCCCCTCCCGAAACCTCAACATCCAAATCTCCACTCCAATCTATCAGTAAACACCCAATTCCACATAACGGTGAAAAACCAAGTAGGGTGTGCTCACGCGTACCCCACCTCTTCCATCAACAACCACGTAGGCACAAACAACGTCCCCACCCTACAAAACTAAAACTATGCTTTTTTAACATGCTTGGATTTAAGCTTTAATCCACCCAAGCCAGGCACTTTGCAATCAATATCATGATCCGCATTTTCCACGGGATCAATCAGGCGAATATTTTTAACCTTGGTGCCAACCTTAACAACAGATGACGATCCCTTTATCTTTAAATCTTTAGTCACAATAATCGAATCACCATTATTCAGAATATGGCCATTCATATCACGTACCAGTGACTCATCTAATGAGGCATCTTGTGACCACTCATGTCCGCAAGCTGGACAGACAAACATCTCACCATCTTCGTAGGTATATTCAGAATTACATTCGGGGCAATTGGGCATGCTCATAATTTTAATCGTTGTTACTAATGAGGTCTTATTATACTTAATGAAGCCCGGTACGATGCGGTAAATGTCTTTTATGAACCGCATCGTTCGCGTAATTACCACAACACTCTATAAAAAACTCGACAGATGCGGTTCGCAAGTTCACCACATCCTACTCACAACAAAAACTGGATTCCCACCCACGCTGGAATGACAGAGATAAGCACGCCAGGATGCAGTAAATGTTTCTTATAAACCGCATCGTTCGCGCTCATTACTACCACCAAGCCCCAAACTGGTGCTATTGTTAACCAAGGACAGTCATTCGAGGTTAATTCATTGATGAGCAGGCCATTCCGATCAAACCGCCCTTTACAGCTTTTGTCTGCCTGGCTGCTCGTTCTCTGGGTGGTCACGGCGATTGGGCCGCTTTATCCCCGTGACTGGTTCCTGGAAAACATTCTGGTCATTGTCTGGGTCGTTTTGCTCGCGGCGACCTATCGTCGGTTTCAGTTCTCTAATTTTTCCTATGCCCTGTTTGTTATCTTTTTGAGCATGCACCTGGTGGGTGCGCACTACACCTATACTGAAACGCCTTTTGGTTTCTGGATGCAGGACTGGTTTGGTTTTGAACGTAATCATTATGATCGCCTGGTGCATTTTGCTTTCGGGCTGCTCATCGCCTGCCCGTTCCGCGAACTGCTGATGCGCAGGTCGGGCATCAAGGCGACGTGGTCGTATTCCCTGACCGTGGCAATCGTGCTGTCCTTCAGTTCCCTTTACGAAGTGATCGAAGGTATGGTGGCGATGATCGTCAGCCCGGATCTTGGCAGTGCCTACCTCGGCACGCAGGGCGATGAGTGGGATGCGCAAAAAGATGCTTTCCTGGCCTTTGCCGGTTCGGTTATCGCCATGGCGCTGGTATGGCTGCGGATCAATGCGGTCAAACTCCTTGATCTTCTGGGCGGCTAATCCAAACGACGCGTTGGCAAAGTTGGAAGCTGAGGCTTGTCCTTCAGGGCAGGTTGTAATGGGGCGATTTTTTTACAAAACACGTCCTGTGTTTTGCCCTACGGCAAAGTAATAACTACATACCCCATGTCAATATAAGTTCTTATTTGTGCGGGGCCGGTGGCGGCGACATTGACATAATCCGGAAAATCTTCCGGTGACTTGTTGCGCCAGCCAGCATGTACATTGCAGACGTGTAAATTGACCTCATCCGCGTTGACCAGTTCTTTGGCCAGCGTATGTGCGGCGGCTTCGGTATCGCGGTTTTCTGTTAACAGGTCAAACTGCTCGTTGCCGTGCGTGACGATGGCGACGGGCAGTTCTGGAAAGCGCTCGCGCAGTTTTTTGATGTCAGCTTTGACTGCAGGCAACAAGCGACTGAGCAGGCCTTCTTCACCACTAACAATTTCGAACACAACGCCGTCGGGCGCTTCCTCTGCGGCCAGCACTGTCTCGACATCCGTCGCCCAGACCGACGTCAGGACCAGCAGCGCCGTAAGAAAAGTGGCTATTTTTACTAATTTGCGTTTCATACGTTTCGTTATGTCTCATGCGGCACCAACAGTATATGACAGCCAGCCTGACTGTCTATTGTTTTTAAGAGTTAATACGCGGGAGATGGGCGCGTCGAAATGCGCTCGATAACAACCCAGTATGGCAGCCTAAAGGCACCGTGACGTATCTATGCAAAGTACGCCCAGACGGCCACGAAAGCCAAGGTGAGCAGAAATCCTTTGATCAGGTCTGAGGTTTCGGGAACAGCGTTTTTAGAATAACAGTCACCCGCACCCGTATTACTGGATAATTTAATCATGTTTTCGTAGTGTTTGATATTTGTGTAGTACATTTCAAATTTCCCTCCGTGTCAGATATCAAGAATAGTCATCTACACAGGATTTGATGTTACCCAGTTCACATTTCAGATTTATCTCTTCAAGGAGCGTGACGCGGTTCTCATTTTGGGCGAGTTTTCTATTAAGCCAGGCAGGTTGGGCAACAAACGACGTTCCACCCCACAGAAAACTGGATTCCCGCCAACGCGTGAATGGCAGAGATAAGCACGGCAAGATGTAGCACCGTAGGTACGATTAGCTCACCGTAATCGTACGAATGTTATCCTTCTCCCGAAACAGCAATTAGCCCGGATGCGGCTACACTTGATCCGGGCTATTCACTTCAAATCCCAAACGCATCAACCATCCAGATTGCGCCATCGAGTCTTGCTTCTGGGTGCTGGCTTTCAACATACCTTACCGTTTCGGCGACTCTATACAGCGGTACATCTACCATCAATAATATTTCGCCGTGTGCCAGTGCACTGGTGAATTCTGTCAGGTGGTCATGGGGCACGTGCTCTACAAAAAACTTGCCGCCAATATAGCTGATTAGCATTACCGCCAGCGCCAGCCCCGCCCAAAGCAATTTGCCTGCTGGCAGGCTGACTATCAAAACGATTAAAGCTGCTGCGAATAGCATCAAATTCGTTTTCCATAAAAACTGTTCGATCTGGTAGGCGGTGTCATTTTTTTGCCGCTCTGTGGCTTTCGGTAAGGTTTTTAGCGCAACCCCTTTTGCAATGGCATGCATTTTTTTTAACGGGATGTTTTTAAACAATAATTGATTAACCGCAATCTGGGCATGTTTTTCATCGGGGAATAAAAAATATAGTCTTCGTAACATGATGCACCTCCTGAGGTGTGCTGACCCGGTGAGCCAACGTCCATGTATGCAAACGAGCCAGATTGACTGATTCAGAATTACAAGAGTAAGACTCTAATTCTCAATATCAATATAGAAAGCTTGTGGTTATTAGAACCAGTAAGTAGCCCGAACGTAAAAGCCAAGCACGGTGGGGCGCAATATACGCAGAACATTGCGCCGCTTGAAAAAGTGTTTTTAACACTCCTCTTACAGCCAACCCACTATTGAAACAATCCGCCCCAACATTTTCACGTATTTCGATATGCAGATGGCCGTGATGCGCCTTCTGGAAGTTAGGAGGCGATTGCTTGAAGCGGATCTGGGTGAGGGGTTTTGTAGAATTAAAGTGATTGAGATGCATAACTTTTTTACCAAGTTCCTGATAGATGTAGTCATCAGTGGTAAGGCATGCTGGTCACTATTGGATTTGTTGTGACTGGTACAGGATTTATTTCAATGCTGTTTTGCTGGCATTATGTGATCGTTACATCGGCGGTGTTATCATCGCTTATCTTTATTCTGTTCTGGGCTGGAAAATTACATCAGCTCGATAATCAGGGTGGATACGGCATTCTAATTAATTTCGTAATTATCGTTATGGTATCGATTTAAACATAGGGTGAGCTAGCATGGACCTTAAAAATACACTCCACAGGATTTGCGCGGCTAAAGCGATAGCTTCAGTTTTTGGTGTTCTTGGCGGCTTAGGCGGCATAGTTCATGGTGTCGGGGAAGTGCTTCAAGGCAACATTAAGCCAGATGGGATGCTCTTTAGTTCGTGGGCTCAGGGGCCAATCGCCCTGTACCTGGATGGCGACCCAGCGTTCACCATCATCCCTAATTTTTTAATCACAGGAATTCTTACCCTGCTTATTTCTACTCTTGTTGTTTCATGGTCATGCATATTTATAGAAAAGAAACACGGCGGGTTCATTCTGATTTTGCTCTCAATTGCAATGTTACTTGTCGGAGGTGGTATCGGCCCACCCACGCTTGCTTTACTTGCAGGTATTTCGGGGCTTGGAATCAATGCATCATATCTCTGGTGGCGCGTGCATCTTAACGAAAATATCCGCCTCATTCTTGCCGCATCATGGCCCTGGGTTTTTGGCGTCTGCGTAGTCAATGGCGTGTTTCTGGTGATTGGGCATGTCATAGCCGTATATTTCTTTGCGCCGGTTAAAGCTGAGATATTTCAGTACAGCTTTTTCTTTGCTGTTTTATCTTTAGTCATAAGTATTGTCGCTGGAGTTGGCTTTGATATGTCAAGGCGCGAACCGAAAGCCGAAATGTCAGGCTGATACAATTTTGATAGAACTGGCTAACAAGCGACTGTGGCGTCAACCCCCAAATAAATAATAGTTCCAGGGACACAATACCCAACCAATACTACTTTTTATAAATAATCCACCGGGCATACAATTGCCGGCATAGCTCCACGCTGGTTGGTTTTCTCTGGATTTCAACCAGTTCATTCAAACCACTTTTGACAGGAGATTATTATGAAACATCGATTAATTATACCTTCGCTGGTTGCGGCTTTATTTTTGTCTACCGGGCTCACCGTCTCGGCTGAGCCTCAATCGGGTTACATTGAGCCGCTGATGTCACAGCAGGAGATGTTCCAGTTTCATGAACGTATGCGTTATGCCCGAACCCCACAGGAGCGTGAGCAGATACGTCAGGAGCATCACCAGTTAATGCAGCAAAGAGCAAACGCGCGCGGGTTTTCAATTCCTGATTTATCGCCAATGAATGATGCATGCAGACACATGGGACCGGGATATATGGGTCCTGGCTACATGGGACCTGGACATATGAACCCCGGCTATATGGGCCCGGGTTATATGGGCCCTGGATATATGCACCGGTGAGCAATTAGCCCGGATGCGGCTATGCTGGATCCGGGCTATTCACTTCAAATCCCAAACGCATCAACCATCCAGGTTGCGCCATCGAGTCTTGCTTCTGGGTTCTGCTCGTAAATACAATTGGTCTAGCGTAATCGTAGCTACATAACTACTTTTGATTTTTATGCCACACCCCACAAGACACACTATTGAAACAAACCGCCACCAACATTTTCACGTATTTCAATATGCAGATGGTCGTGATGTGCCTTGTTGTAATGCGGCGTTAATATCCAGTGGAAAATACCCTGCTCTGCTATTTTGCAGGTGATTTTACGCAGGCTTGTTTGTTTATCCGAATCGTCTTCACCCTCAAGACACGGATCGACATTTTTTCTTCGATCGCCCCAGTCCTTTTTTATTTCCATGACTTCGCCATCGGCGGTGACCAGTCGTGCAATATCCAGCGCGAGTGCATAGTGGTGGCCACTGGTTCGGCCCTTGCCGCCGACGCGGGCACCGTGACTATGGGCGCGCATGTGATAAATATTGCTAATACCAAATTCTTTTAATACCGGTCCAATACCTGCCATGGCGACGACCAGCCGGCAGTCCATAACAGAATGTTTTTTTGAACCGGCGACGTGCTTGTAATGAATGCCTGCGATGGGTGAGAGTACCTGCACAGGGTATTTGACAGCGCCGGTTGCAGCGATACGTTTGTACTCGATATTATTTTTATCGAGAAATTCAAAGCACTGCGCCTCGGTCATATCAATAAGACGCAGACCGTTCATACCAAGGCTGTTGTCGGCCAGGTAGCGCGGGTCCTGCCAGCGCTCTTCGGGGTCTACACCCTTGCTAATCAGGTAGGCGAGAAAGGCTTCATACTTTGCCATGTCCTTTTCTTCGGCATATCCCATGCTGGAAAACACCTGCATATATGGCGTGCGCCCATGCTTGTTCTTTTCAGTGAAGTTCATACCGGCCTCGATCAGCAACCGTGCATTATTCAGGTGCCCATTGTTGATAGCGATTTCCAGTAAGGTTTTAAAACTACTACCGCTGTTATTTATATCGGCGCCGTGCTCAAGCAATAATTCAATCATTGCTTCGTTGTCTTCTTTGCCTACGGCAATGCTTAATGGTGTGCTCCAGGTTGAATCACCGTTGATATCAGCACCCTGCTCAAGCAGTTCTTCGACTGTTTCGATGTCACCGGCACGCACGGCATCATTCAATTGTGCTGTTGCTTTTCGTTGCTGCTTTACCTGTTCGCCTTCTTCGATGAAGTAGATTTTTACTACGGTTTCGTAAGACAGTGACCTATAACTGGAATGATTACCTTCTTTGCTAAGTAGCAAACTTAACCTGTCAGGTTGAATCGAATAATTATCGAATCCACCTTCATGAAAACTATCAGGACCGGTCTGAACAATAATTCGGTCACCGATACTCACACCTTTATCGTCCAGCATATCAACAACACGCGCCTTATCTGGCGAGTCAAGCTGGCTGGATTGAAAGTCAGCTAATCCGGGGGCTTTTGATGGTGCTGGTGAGCAACCAGCCAGCATTAATATTAAAGTGACCAGTACAGCACGGCGGGTAAATAGCGGGCTTTTCATTAAGATTGCGTTCCTTTCTATTCTTTGTAATACATTACAGCTTATATGGATATCACCTGCAATCTAATCACTAAATAATAATTAAAACAAACACGAAGAGAACAAATTGAGCAAAAACCCAAATGTGGATTACAAAATTTCAGCAGTCTCGTAACAGTTCTTACCCCTTGCCTTGGCACGGTACATAGCAGCATCGGCAAGATCAATAAGTGTTCCGGCATTTGATGCGGCTCTCGGATAACAGGCGATACCAATACTGGTACTCACACTGTGTGCATGTCCTCCGAACTCTATCGGTTGAGCTACCTTTTCTAACAAATTTTCCGCGACCTGAATGACAGATTCTGGTGTATTGGCACCCGGCATTAATAAAGCGAATTCATCACCACCGACCCGATACACCATATCGGTCTCACGTACAGTATTCTTAAGTCTCTGCCCTACCTCAGCGAGGATCGCATCGCCAGTACCATGACCGTGATCATCATTGATGACCTTAAATCCATCAAGATCAAGATACAACAGGGAAAAGCCCTCATTATGACGCCGACAGTGCTGGATATGCTCCTCAAGGGCCTGATCGAAACGATGGCGATTAGGTAGTTGAGTGACAGCATCGGTATAGGCCAGGCGTGAAATCTCCACATTGGCATCAGCCAGTGCATCATGTTGGCGACGGATGTGCAGGTCGGCGCGCACTATCAGTATATACAGCAACCCCAGCAACAAACTCAAACAAACAATCGCGCCAAAGATAACCTGATTGCGAACACGATGAATGTGAGCCACTAGATTAGTGACGTCTGAGTACAGTTCTACCACTGCAATCACTTCCCGTGTGTGTGTATCGTACAGCGGCAGGTAAGATGACACTACATCCCTGTCCATAACAATCTTTTCAAAAGCATGAAACTCATTTCGCCATGTCAGGTTGCTACGCACACTGCCATTACTCGCAGATATGAAACCGGGATTGTTAGATTTGTCTGCGCCTATCTGTGATTGCTGCGACGAATACACGGTTAAACCGTCAAGATTATAGAGTTTTACTTTAATAACGTTAGAGCCCCGAAACAGATCCACCACTATTTCATCAATTTCTGCCACCGCTTGTGCAGCATTTAAGGATATCGCATCCTGATCTTTGCTCCATATTATGTGAGACTGAAATCGTGGCCACAGCAGCTGGCCCATAAGGCGAGTTTGTTGCTGGTTAGCGTGCGATTCCTGCTCAACCATAATACTCGTGGCAAAATTAATATAACCATAAGCGCTAAGCAGGGTAATGATTACTACGACTGGTAAACTGGTCAATAGAAAGTAACGACGCAATCTGAATTTCATAAATACATGCTTTTATTGATGTGATTATTAACCAACTAGAATAAAAGTAACTCTCCTTATAATCCAACCATATGGCGTTGTGCAGATACCTTTCATCAGATAATCTAAAAATATCAGATCACTCTCAGGAGGCTATCGATATAACTGTTGGCCAGGATATCTTGACCACGCGTATACTCACTCAACCGCAACACCTACCAACAAATCCAGCATCATCTCTGATGCACCCAGATGTGCTGCAATATTTATTTCAACGTCTGCGTTTTGTTTAAACGCTTCAACTATTTCTGGAATATCCTCTGCCACGTGCCGGCCGGTGTTGAGAAAATAAGGCAGTACGGTTATTTTACTGGCGCCAGCATCAATACATTTTTGCAGGCCTGCCGGTATTAGCGGATTGGCGATTTCAAGAAATGCGGCATGAATGACTGGATAGTTTTCGCCACAACGGTGTTTGAGTTTTTCGGCGAGCAGCCTAACTTCTTCATTCGATTGTTCACGTCGGCTACCGTGCGCTACCAGGAGTAATGAGTTCATTTTTTACCTCAATTTTTTCATGCTTTATGATGCTTCTAACTGACATATGATTGGCACTATAATGCTTAATTCACAAAAAATTACCCTGCTCAACGCAAGTGTTGTTGATCTAATCAGCATTATGCGCAAAGCAACACTTTTATTTTTACTCCTGTTTTTAAACGGCTGCACTGGCTTGCCCGATGGCGTTAAGCCTGTTGTTAATTTTGAGCTAAACCGTTATCTGGGAAAGTGGTATGAAATCGCGCGACTCGACCATTCGTTTGAGCGTGGCATGGATAATGTTTCTGCTGAATATTCTTTACGCGAAGACGGTGGTGTGAAAGTTATCAACCGGGGATTTTTAGTTGAAGATAAAGAATGGCGTCAGGCTGAAGGCAAGGCCTATTTTGTTGAGACAACAGATAAGGGCTATCTTAAAGTTTCTTTTTTTGGCCCGTTTTATGGCACGTATGCGGTGTTCGAACTGGACAGGGAAAATTATCAGCATGCTTTTGTCGCTGGCCCCGATACCTCATACCTCTGGCTGCTGGCAAGAAAACCCGAGGTTAACGATGGGCTGATCAACCAGTTTATTCAACGTGCAGATAGTCTTGGCTTTAACACGGATGATTTAATCTTCGTAAAACATGACCCGATGAAGCCATGAGGATCTGGGACGTTAATCCGGGTTATTTAAATCGTCAGAGTCTGCTCGGTGAGCACCGGGAGCTGCACGGCATTGTCTCGATTATTAGCAATAACAAAAAAGGCTATTCAAAGCACCCCGAAACATTGCGCTGGGTCGGTTATGGCTGGGCATTAAAACAGCGGCACAAGTTACTGGTCGCTGAAATGAATCTCAGAGGCTATAACGATAAATCACCAGTGTGGTTGCGATCAAAGCCTGAGGCCTGGCCTGAGAACTATATCGACCCGCCAGCCACTCAGTTATCGATACTCGAACGGAAATATGAAAATCTTGTGCAGGGCCGAATACCGCTGCCCAAAAATGCACAGCAACTCTGGGCACAGCATAAGTATTCGGTAATGGCGCGCGACATTGCCAGTTATCAACGCATGGGAAAACGGCTGGCAAGACAAACCGGTGCTAATCAATTTAACGATGTTGCTCTTGAGCTGAATACACTGTTACGCCAGCCACCAGATGAAAAATTAATTAAAAATGCGCTGCTGCATATGTGGGGTTATGTTTCTGGCTATTCGCCGGTTTCAGCTGAAGCCGTGATCGCTTTGCCAAAACACCAATTGTTACCAACCATTCAACAACTCGCTTTGGCTAACAAGGTTAGCTATCTGCTTGAGTCAACGGCACTGGCGGAGCTTTGTGCCTGGGGGGTTTAGAAATCAAGATTAATACCTTTTACTAACGCATCCATTTCAAATGCATCCCCGGTGTTTACGGAAATGGCGTTATTTTTTTCATCCTGGTGTAGCGGCTGCCAGTTAGCTAGCTGGTGCTCGAGTACTACGAGATCTGCATCTGAAACATCACGCCTTCTTTCGATAATGCGTTGTCTCAACACGTTTTCAGGTGCGGTTATTTCTAAAATGATATAAGCAACACCCAAACGCTCAGCGAGCTGTTGGAAAGGTTCACGCTGTTCATATTTTAAAAATGCCGCATCAACAATGACACTGTAACCAGCACCAATTACCTGTGATGTAAGTTCAGCCAGTTTTGCATAGGTTTGTTGTGATGCCTGGGTTGAATAAATACCGGCGTTAATTTCATTTGAAGTTTTGTCGGTTAATGCGGCTGCGAATAATCGTTTGCGCTCTACATCTGAACGTATGCGGATCATGCCCATGGCATCGATTAATTGCTGGGATACGGTGCTTTTGCCCGATGCAGATAAGCCGCGCGTAATTATTAATTTCGGTGTTGTTACATGCGTATAAGTTTTTGCCAGTTGAAGGTAGGACTCGAACTCTGCGAGTGATTGTTGCCCGTCCTGCTGTGTGCTATTTTTCTGTTCGACTAGTAAGGCATCCACTTTGGCACGCACTAATGCGCGATAACAAAGATAAAAGGGCAATACAGAGAGCCCGGTATAATCACCGGTAACTTCGAGGTAACTGTTCAGAAAACGATTGGCCAGTTGATATTGCTGCCGTGCCTGCAAGTCCATGACCAGAAAAGCCATATCACTGATGACATCAATCCAGCGTAAATGTGCATTAAATTCAATGCAGTCGAAGGCTGTGGGGCCGGTATCCAGCCACATCAGATTACGCAGATGCATGTCACCATGACATTCACGAACAAAGCCGTTACTTTTGCGCTGTTTAAATACTGATTCCAGTTTTACAAAAGTGGCATTGCTCCACGACCGAAGTGAAACCAGCGTTTTGGCATACGGCCTTATATCCAGGTGCGCTCTTATCTGGTTGAAGTTTTCTTCGACTGGCTGGTAAATGACATCATTATTTCCATAATCCATTGAGTCATCGGCAATATCGATATCCTGATGAAAATTAGCAACCATGCGGGCAATGGCGTCCATGTGTCCAACATCCAGTTCACCCGCAGCCAGCATAAAATCAAGCTGGGCAGATTGCGGGAACTGGTTCATTTTTACTGCATACTCAAAGGCTTCACCGTCGGCATTGATCGTCGGCTTGTCACGTGTACCTGTGATGGGAACGACACTAAGATATATAGCGGCTGCCAGCCTGCGGTTCAAGCGCAGTTCATTCATGCAGCAGGTGTGTCTTTTTTCCAGTGTCGAGAAATCCAGAAAACCAAAGTCCACCGGCTTTTTAATCTTGTAGGCAAAATCACCGGTGAGTATTACCCAGGAGATATGAGTTTCAATGAGCTCTATGTTTTTAACCGGATGGTCAAAAACCTCCGGCCTCAGCATATTTTTTATATTAAATTTCATTAAAAACCCGGTTCAATTAAAGGGGGCAGACCCACTGCTGAATACCCATGCCTCCCACCAGTGCCAGCTACCGGCCGGCCACATTAGTGCAATAGCAAATAAAGTCATGCGTACGGCGAATTGCAGCCACAGCTTAATATTATTCTGTATTTGAATTTACTTATTCATTAGTTTAATTTCTGTATAAATACTACATCCACCCCCTATAATCGGGTAACCAGCAACTATAACCCAGAGCATACCATGAGTAACATCATCCCCTACCGTGTACTGATTCGTGGAATAGAAAAACTCTTTGTCAAGATTTCTCTGATCATATTGCACAATCGCATGAATAGTTATCACCGCAAAATCAATCGTATCGAAACCTCCTATGACCAGGACATTAAAACACCCTTGATGGAATTCATTGAAACCACCGTTGCCTACGCGATTAAAACAAACAATACTGAGCACAACAATCAGCACAATATACCCAATACCTTTTCACAATCCAATCAACCATTGCCACCACTGCAACAGCATCACAAAATAAATCCACAACACGTTGGTGAATTATCAAGATATTTTAAAGAAAGAAGTAATGGCGGCGAGACGCATCCTCCGATCAAGGATAAACTCGAACACAGTGTCTGGGAACATATCCACGCCACTACCCGATGCGCAAGACAGGGAGACAAACGCAAGGCAAAATTACACCTTAATATTGCCAGCAGTGCCCACAGGGAACTCGCTCACTATATGAGCGACAAGGAACAGCTTGCATTTGCCGAGAAGGTTGACCGCTATATGGCTCTTTTAAAAACTGACAACCAAATCGAATAGCTAAAGGGCGTCAGACTCGATTGATTTTCCATGTGCCAGCATGGACTAAATAAACGCTTTTCAAACCTCGGTTGTTTTCTGCCTGTATTTACCCTCATTGACGAATCGTGTTTTTGCTGTATGCTTAGCGGACTTTCCATTAGCTTTCCCTTGGTCATTCTTTGGCTTTTCTTTAGCTTTTCTTTAGTTTTAAAGCAGTTGTAACCCTTTCTAGAGATGCTTATTGGCATTGATATGGCCCGCCATGATGGGCTCGTTGCGCATTTCATGCGCAGCCTGTGTCGTCTCTATTGAATCTTGCATAGATCGAAATTTCACATCTACGATGATGGACTCAATGGCGTTTTGCCGTGGTTATTTGTTGTATTGATTAAATGCTGGCGCTGGCGTTGATGACGTTTACGGCAACAGCGATTGAAAATATCTACTCTGCAAGTGGCTTCCCTTAGGATGTTTGCCAACCAGTGCTGACGACTTATCTGTCTATCTTGATTCAGGTGAGCTGCATTCCGCATCAGCCAACCCATTTAGGAGTATTGATCATTAATAATCGTGTAACTACTGCACTTCTTTTAGCCGCAGGTACTGGATCACGCCTGCGCCCTTTAACCCTTGATGCACCCAAATGTCTCACCGAGGTGGGTGGCGAACCTATCCTGGGTCGTCTGGTTGAAAATCTACGCTCACAGGGCATCAAACGGCTGGTCGTGGTCACCGGTTATCTGGATCATTGTGTTCGTGAATTTCTTGAAGAAAACGCGGCCGATTTTCAGCTCGATTATGTTTTCAACCCTGTTTACAAAACGACCAATAATATCTACTCACTTTGGTTGGCGCGACAAATGATCGATGAGCCGTTTATCCTGATTGAAAGTGATCTGGTTTTTGAACCTTCATTGCTTGACGGTATGATGACCGCTGACAAAATTGCAGTTTCGAATTTTCTGCCATGGATGAATGGCACAGTCGTGGAACTCAATAATCAGAAAAAAGTAAGCGCCTTTCGTGTGTCGCATAGTGTTGATGATGCGCGTCAGTACAAAACCGTTAATATCTATAGTTTTTCTATGCGGAGCTGGAGAAAGGTCGTTGAGCAATTAGATAACTACATCGCTGATGAACGTGTTAATGAATATTACGAAACAGTATTTGCCGATATGGTCACTGATGGCTCACTAAAATTAGAGGCCATTTTCTTCGATGAGAGCAAATGGTATGAGATTGATACCTTAATCGATTTGAATCAGGCGGAGTTAATGTTTCCTCGCATTCCACAACCGGTCGTCGCTGGTCGTTATACAGGCGTCGCTAGTCGCCCAGCTAAAAACGTTATAGCGGTGGCAGCATCAAATAAAACATTGGCGACTGATACCACGACCGTTGCCATCAAAACCGCAGTGCCAGAGAAAACGATATGTCATTAGAAAACAATTCAGCAACACCACAACCATCAATACTGTCATTCGTTAATGACTGGGCAAACCTGTGCTCACTGGCGGGACTTTTTTCTGCTGTGCTGGCAATCTACTTCGCCATTTTGGGTATTTTTCCTGCTGCCATGATCGGACTTGTCTGGGCTGTTTTCTTTGACTGGAGCGATGGCAACATCGCCCGGCGCATGAAAGGCAGAACAGACGAACAACGTTCGTTCGGTGGTCAGATGGACTCGTTGATTGATATTGTCAGCTTTGGCATTTGCCCTGCTGTAGTTTTACTGAGCTACGGTGATTTTAGTCCCTGGTTTATTCCAGGCGCTTTTATTATTGCTGCAGCAGGTGTACTTCGATTGAGCTACTTTAATGTTTACGGCTTAGCAGGAAAAACCAGCTTTCAGGGCCTGGCCATTGATAACAACGGTATTTTCCTGGTTCTGATTTTTGTTATTAATAGTTTTGTCAGCACATCTAATTTCACACTATTACTCTATGTCACAATAGTGTCATTGGCCGTCTTAAACGTGGCTCCAATTAGAACACCAAAACTGAGTAGTGGACGCTGGTATTACGCCATTGCTCTATATACTTTCGTCATGACTTTATTTTTTGGCTGGCAGCTAACACAGATCTTATAAGCACAGAGCCAGGCTCTACAATTCATATATGAAAAAGATCAATGGGATCATGGTCTTCCATGCCATAACCCTGGCGACAAATCATCCTTCAGCTCGATTAACAACTGACGAGCGATGTTGGTCAGACTCCAGTAGGGCGTGGCGTAGCCATGTTCCGTCTGGTATTTCGTATCGGCGATGGTGATAGCTGCGCGCAGTTCAGGGTGGACTTTCTTAATGAGAGAACGAACGCGTAGAGCAGTGTCAACGCTCATGCCCGCCGGAATTGTCGGGGTTAAACCCACTACTGATTTTAGCTTCGACCAGAGTTTAATTGCGCCACCCGGCAGGGCCGCGAGTGGCGCGTAACTCAGGCGGTCGCCGCGTTCACCAGCCTCCAGCAATACATCCAGTGTGACGTTATCGAGCCGTTCGCTACGTAATGTCTCAAGGTTGCGCCATTCTGCCACTGGCGCTAACCGCGGATCGTACTCGATATCGGAAGGCAGGATTGTAGTGAAGTGTTGCATGCCGACGTCACCCAACCAGCGGATCAATCCGGGTGATTCAAGTTTGGATTTTCTGGCCCATAGATCGATGCCGGTGGAGCGGTAGGCATGGTACGCCACCTCGGAACAAAACATTTCTGAAGCATCATTCCAGTTCATACTGAAGTCGTAGGCAATGCGACCTTGCTTGATGTGATCGAGCATGTAACTTGCCGCGTGATGTGGTGCCAGCGGATCCAGTTCCAGTACCCCGTTGCCGGGACGCAATCGCAACAGCAGTAGTCGATGGCGTTTTTCTTTTAGAAACTCTGTCACTGATTTAGACACGACACCATGCTCGATCAACGATTCGACGACGGTGACGGTGCCAGTGAGCTCGTCGACGTGCACGAGAGCAACGTGCGAGAAGTTTGCCGGATAGGGATTGCCGCGCGCGATCATCGCCGAGGTAGGCGCGTCGCCACGAGTCAGGATGATGTCACCGCTGTGCACACGCACGCCTTCAACAACAACCGAGGGTGTCGCCGATGGAACATCTTCGAGCAAGGTGAGCGCCGGTAAGTCTGTACCTTTATGCTGCACCAGTGCTTCCTCGATAGCAGCCCGTCCGCCATAGACCACTCGATAAATCGCATCGTGTACATCGGCATTAGCAGTAGGCCAGTGTACGGCAGCACTCAGCACCGTTAAGCGGGCATCAGTAAGAAACCCGTGCGCCTCAATCATCAATGATTCATGTGCGGCAGCCAGAGTGGCTATGTAAAACTGCGCCTCTTCCAGCCTCTTCAACTCTCCGAATGGCACCCCATCCGTAGCCAGTCGTATCGCGTTCAGCAAACGCTTACCTTGCGCCAGTTGTATTACAAACTGCGTGCGCACCCGTGACAGCGGTTGCTGACGAGCCTGCTCAAACGTTTGCTCAATTGTTTGAAAGAACGAATCACGCTGCCAGGAAAATAATCCCGCAGTATCCGCCGCAGACAGTGGCGAGATCAGGCAGCACATCACCAACACCAATGAACGACAGCGCGCAAAGCAGGAATTCAGCAATATCGTAAACACTGTTTTTATCATACGGCATCAATTCCATTTCTAAGTTTGAACAATAGTAACGCAGATTCCATTCCCTGGGAAAGGACAAGACAGCACAGCCAATTTCAGTTATCTTTCACCTCCCAATAACAAAATATACACAACGTGAAAACCAATACCCGAATCGATGCTATGGTGCCATGGAGCCCCGATTTCGACAGTGGCAAGACACTGTTCGAACCTCTGCGCCCACTGCTCACCCCGTTCCGTAACTTTGCCGACTGGCCGGGTCTTGAGACTTATCAGCAACTACTCGATAGTGTAGCCTCACCACTACGTACTCAACACGGAGCCAGATTGAAGATCGTCGCGCAAGAAGGCAGACCTAACCACTTCGAGCAGCATTACGCACCACGAATTTATCTTCACGGAGAGATCCAGACTCGCACAAAAAACTGGCACGACTTCTTTCAACTTCTGACCTGGTTCATCTTTCCCAAAACCAAGGCCGTGATCAACTCCATCCACATACCCAAAGCAAAACAACGACTCGAAAACGGCGATGCTGGACGGCGCAGCCCGGTAGAGAACATGCTATCGCTTTTTGACGAAGGCGGTGCAGTAATCACCAGCTGCGAGCCAGCACTACTGCAACTAATCAGGGACTTTAAATGGAAGCATCTGTTCTGGCAGCGTCGCGATGAGCTGGCCGGTAAATTCGAGTGCACGACCTTCGGCCATGCGATGTACGAAAAGGCACTCGCCCCATACATCGGCATGACCGCCAATGCGATTCTGTTGATCGTGGATGAAAGCCACTTTGCCAAACCCATGAATGAGCGACTCGCTTATATTGATGAGCAGCTAGCGGCAATTTTTACTACCGGAGATCAGTACAACCAACCGCACGACCTTAATCCATTTCCGATACTCGGTATGCCGGGCTGGCATGAAGATAATGGTGTTGAGGCTTATTACGACAACAGCAATTATTTTCGATCAGGCAGACGTTCACGAAGCTGTAAGATTACTTAATAGTCTCGACTTAGCGCCGAGCTCTCACAACACTTGCGATATAGATTACTAAGTGGAGTACGATATCTTTTTCACTTTCTCAGTATAAATTGAGACTAGAAAGCATGACAGAATACATCTATCAATCTACCTTGACCTGCCCGCATTGTGGACACAAGAAAACTGAAACTATGCCTGATGATGCATGCCAATGGTTTTATGAATGTGAAAGCTGCAAAACACTGTTAAAACCTCTCAAAGGGGACTGCTGTGTTTTCTGTTCCTACGGTACTGTGCCCTGCCCACCTGTCCAGCAGAAAAATTATTCTTGCTGTGACGATTAATTCACAATATTATTTTTGTGGTTGCGGCCTTATAAAAGTCCATTGTTTATCATCAGAGTCGGCTTTGGAATATTTATAACCACCTTCTTTGAATTTTTTCATATCTTCAGGGTTTTCTATCCTGTTTCGTAATATGTAATCGGTCATCATGCCACGCGCACGTTTAGCGTAGATAGCGACGATTCTTGTTTTGCCGTCTTTGGTTTCTTTGAAATTGATATTGAGCAATCGGCCTTTTAATAATTTCGGCTTAACCGATTTAAAATATTCGTTGGAAGCCAGATTCACCAATACTGGCTCTTGTTGCTTGACCAGTTCTTTATTTAGGCTATCAGTAATGCGCTCATCCCAGAATTGATATAAATTATCGCCACGTGGATTTTTTAATTTTGTTTTCATTTCCAGACGATACGGTTGAATCAAATCCAGAGGTCGCAAGCAGCCGTACAAGCCAGAAAGCATGCGCAGATGTTTTTGCGCGTACGCCAGATCATCGGCGCTGAAGTTTTCAATATTGATACCGCTATAGACGTCCCCCTTAAAGGCAAAGATGGCCTGTTTGGCATTGCTGATGGTAAAAGGTGTTTTGAAATCTTTAACACGACCGACATTCAGCTTTGCGATATTCTCGCTGATGTCCATCAGCGCCTGCAGCTCCTCGGTTTTGATTTTGCGCAATTCCTTAATCAATAATTGCGAATCTTCTAGCGCATCCGGCGTTGTGTGTTTCTTTGTTTTTGCCGGTTCTGAAAAATCCTGGCCTTTTGAAGGCGAAAGGGTAATGATCATACTTATAGTATCTCTATCTTATTCAAACTCAAATTCAATGGGCTGAAGGTTTTCTTTGGTCTTGTCGAAAGCCTGCCATAATTCAGCATAACTTTTCCCTACCTCGGGATGCACTAAATCTGGCGCGACCTCAGCCAATGGCCAGAGCACAAAAGCATTATGCAGAATTTCTTCACGCGGCAGCTTGAGGGAATCTTCTTTCAGGACAAGATCATCATAGAGCAATAGATCAAGATCCAGCGTTCGTGAGGAAAATTTTGGACCGGTACGCTCGCGGCCATTAGCATCTTCGATATCGCGCAACCCTTGATTAGCACTGTGCACGTCTTCATCGACATCACAGGCGATCACCATATTATAGAAAGCATCACCATTAAAGCCGACAGCCTCACTTTCGTAGACGGCAGAGAGCTTCAGTTCGCCAAATCGCTCGCGTAGCGCTTTGATGCCTTCGCGAGTATTGAGCTCACGCTCTATATTGCTGCCCAGGCTGATATAGATTCTAGCCATATCAGCCTCGATCTCCACGTTCAATAATGACACCTACCGCCCTTGAACCTGATACAGCGCCCGGTTTACCGAGCTTCAGCCTCATCCAGGGCACGTTGAATTCGTTCAGCACGATCTCTGCAATACGCTCAGCCATGGTTTCCACCAGCTGGAACTCGCTTTCTTCAACAAACTGGATCAGGCGTTTTGCCACTGCCTTATAGTTAATGGCGTCATCAATGCTCTCGGTAGCCGCTGCTTTCCTGTTATCAGAGGCCATTTCCAGATCAATGCTGACAATCTGCCTGATTTCGCGCTCCCAATCATAGATACCTATGATGGTTTCGATGCGTAGGTCTTCGATAAATACTGTATCTGCTACCATAATCACTAAAATTCGCTAATTAATTAAGGCGCAACTATACCACTACAGACATGCCAGCTAAATGCCGTTGATTGTGGCTTGTCATATCCTGCTTTCTCCGATAGAATTGCCGGCTGTTTTAGTCGCCTGCCGTTTGCAGCGACATTTAATACCTTATTTGGAGTTATAGAGATGTCTAAAGTATGCCAAGTCACCGGTAAACGTCCCATGTCCGGCAACAATGTGTCGCATGCTCACAACAGAACAAGACGCCGTTTCCTGCCTAATTTGCAGATCCATCGTTTCTGGGTAGAAAGTGAAAAACGTTTCGTTAAGCTTCGCCTTGCAGTTAGTGCTATGCGTCTTATCGACAAAAAAGGCATCGACGTTGTGCTCGCAGAAATGCGTGCTCGCGGCGAAAAAGTTTAAACCACTTAATTAGGAGATTCTCATGCGCGATAAAATTAAAATGGTTTCATCTGCTGAAACTGGTCACTTTTACACGACCACAAAGAACAAACGTACTATGCCTGAAAAACTGGAAATGAAGAAATTCGACCCAGTTGTTCGTAAGCACGTCATGTACAAAGAAGCTAAGATCAAATAAGTCTAACTTATCTTTTCAAGCTCGTAAAAAAACCCGGTTAACCCGGGTTTTTTTCTGCCTGTTCAAAAGACCGACTTATTCAATTAAGCAGTACTACCAAATGAGGGATCGACTGATCCTGCAGGCACTTTCAGGCCCGCCAGCCTGCACCCCTGAGCAATCGGGCCTTTTTGCATTAATTGGTGCAAATATTTCATGCCGCCTTTCTTGTGGAAGTTTTCATCCAGTGCATCGGTCACCTGACGCAGTCTGGGGAAATCTGTCTTGCTATAGTACTCCTGCAGACACCGTATTAGTTCCCAGTGGTCATCATCAAGCGTCAGACCATCTTGCTCAGCGATAGACTCTGCGTCGCTGGGCCTCCAGTCTTTTGGCGCATACGGAAAATGCCTGCCTGGAGCCATTTTGGCTGCAGCTGTCCCAGTTGATCCTGTCATCGTTGTAGCGGTCATCATTCACATCTCCCCATAAGAAATTAAAATCACAATACCAACGATAATGATTTTGAATTATCAATACAGCAACTAAACACAGGGGAATTATTGAATAATTCTGCGCCGAGATTCTGTGTAAAATGCGACCTCAATACATAATAAAAAACCAGCCCGCTTCGGAAACCAGAAAACGCCAACTATGGCCGATATCCTACTCACCACGCTCAACGCCCGTTATATCCATACTGCCTTTGGTTTGCGTTATCTGTACGCCAATCTGGGCGATTTGCAGCCCCGTGCCAAAATAGAAGAATTCACAATTCATCAGCGGCCGACAGATATCGCTGAGAATCTGTTACAAACGAATCCTGTCATTATTAGCTTTGGGGTTTATATCTGGAATGTGGAGGAAGTCAGCGAAACGGTTGCTCTCATTAAACAAATATCTCCCAATACCATCATCGTTCTAGGTGGCCCTGAAGTTAGCCACTACCCTGATCATCCCGTTTTTGTTGAGCTGGCCGATTACGTTATTCAGGGTGCCGGTGAAATCAGTTTCAGAAAACTCTGTGAACAATTACTCTCAGGTGAGAAGCCCCCGGGGGAAATCATTGAAGGTAAAACTGTCGAGCTCGACCGGCTCGAACTACCCTACGCCTACTATACTGATGAAGATATTCGTAACCGGATGATTTATGTCGAAGCGTCACGAGGCTGTCCTTTTAAATGCGAGTTTTGCCTGTCTTCACTGGATAAAACTTCCAAACCATTTGAGCTTGGCAAGTTTCTTGAAGCCATGGATAAACTACACCAACGCGGCGCACGTAATTTCAAATTTATCGACCGGACATTCAACCTAAAAGTCAGCACCAGCGTCGCCATCATGGAATTTTTTCTTGAACGCATGAGCGATGATTTATATCTACACTTTGAGGTAGTGCCCGACAACCTGCCCGATAAACTCAAAGATACTATCAAAAAATTCCCCAGGCATTCTTTGCAGTTTGAAATAGGCATCCAGACTTTTGACCCCGTATTACAGGATTTAATCAGCCGTAAACAGGATAATCAAAAATCCTGTGACAATTTACTGTGGTTAAGAGAAGAAACCCAGGCCTACATTCATGCTGACCTGATATTTGGTTTACCCGGCGACACGCTGGAAAATTTCGCCAAAAGTTTTGATCAACTGGTTTCGCTAAAACCTCATGAAATCCAGCTCGGTATACTCAAACGCTTACGCGGTGCACCAATCAATCGCCATACCGAAATTTACCAGCTACGTTACAATCCAAAAGCACCCTACAACATACTCAGCACACGCAACATTGATTTCTACACCATGCAGGCGGTGAATCGATTCGCCCGCTACTGGGACATGATCGGCAACTCGGGTCGCTTCAAAAATACTTTACCGCTTATTCTCGGCCAATCGGCTTTCGACAATTTCTTTCAACTCAGCACCTTTATCTACCAGCGGGAAGGCAGCTCCTGGAAGATTTCACAGAAGCGATTATTTTCTCTGCTCTACAGCATACTAACGACTGAAATGAATTTGCCCACCCAAAAAATCTTCAATAGCTTGAGAATGGATTACGAGAATTCAAGTGAAAAAGGCAACTTCGAAAGCCTTATACAACAACAAAAAGAAGCAAAAACAGGTATCGCGAATAAGCGACAGGCCAATCGAATCTAATTTAGCCATACACTGGCCGCGTTTTTGCTAATATACTTCATCTTTGATAAATTTTACTTGCCAGCCACATCTAATCGGGAATAGCAGCAATAATATGCCACTCATTACTGCCAATAATCTTGTTCGCTATTATGGCGACCATCGTGCCGTTGACGACATCAGTTTCACGCTGAAAACAGGCGATATTCTCGGATTTCTCGGTCCTAACGGTGCAGGCAAATCAACCACCATGAAAATGCTTAGCGGTAATCTCGCTCCCAATGAGGGTGAAATCAATATTAATGGTTTTGATTTATTAGATGATCCAAAACGAGCCAAAGCACTAATTGGTTATCTGCCAGAGCAGCCGCCACTCTATAAAGAAATGACTGTCGATGAATATCTTGCCTACTGCGCAAAACTACATCGCATTGATAAAAATCGAATTATTGAAGCCCTAGAATTGGCTAAGACTCGTTGCGGCTTGGAGGAATCCGGTGATCGCTTGATTGGTAATCTATCCAAGGGCTATCAACAACGTGTTGGTATTGCACAGGCTATTATTCATTCACCTGAAATCATTATCCTTGACGAGCCAACGGTCGGTCTCGATCCAAATCAAATTCGTGAAATTCGAGAATTAATTATTGAATTAGGCAAGCATCATGGAATTATTTTATGCACACATATTTTGCCCGAGGTAGAAGCGGTATGTAATCGCGTACAGATCATTAATAAAGGAAAGTTAGTATACGAAGCTGATATGGATGATTTGCTCGATAAACACTCGAATGGTTTTTACGAAATCACTCTACTGCGCCCACCCAGCATTAATCAGTTATACGAAATAGCAGACATAAACAATGTTGAATCTATAAACGACAACACTTTTCTTGTGCACACATCTAATGTTAACGCTGAAAATATTGCCAATGCGGCCGTTACCAACAACTGGGGACTGGTTAAGCTAATCCCTCATGAACACACTCTGGAACAGATTTTTATCGATCTCACACTGGGTGACGATAAAAATAAGGAGGCGAAATCATGATACTAAATATTGCCCTACGCGAATTACGCGGCATGTTTTTATCACCACTGGCCTGGACGGTACTAGCAGTATCACAATTAATTTTATGCTGGATTTTTTTTGCTCAGATAGACGTATTCTTTTCTGTTCAGAAAGAACTGACTACCATGCCAAATGCTCCAGGCGTTTCCGACCTGATCACAGCTCCGGTACTGGAAATTGCCAGTGTGATGTTACTCATGATATCGCCATTACTAACTATGCGATTAATCAGTGAAGAACGTCGCAATGGTACACTAACGCTTTTACTATCTTCGCCTATTAGCATCAGTGAAATAGTACTCGGTAAATTTTTTGGCATCGTATTTTTCTATCTTATTCTTATTGGCATGATTAGTTTAATGCCATTGTCACTAATGATGGGCACGGATCTTGATCTAGGTAAATTGGCCGCTGGCCTGCTTGGTTTGTTACTTTTATTGTGTGCTTTCGCTGCAGCAGGTTTATTTTTATCATCACTCACCGCTAATCCGGTAGTTGCTGCTATCAGCACTTTTGGTTTATTGCTTATGTTATGGATGATTGAACGCAGTGGTAATGGCGCAGACAGTATATTTAATTATGCGTCACTCACCAGCCATGTCACGCCTTTTCTAAGAGGTATGCTAAACAGTGTCGATCTGATTTATTTCGCATTATTCATTATCACTTTTTTGCTACTCACCATCCGTCATATGGATGCAGAACGTCTACAGGGTTAAGGACAAGTATTACGCATGAAAACCTCAAAAAGTATTCGCTTCCAATTACAGATACAAAAGATTATTTTCATCATTTTATTACTCAGCGTAGTTGGTCTACTCGCCTGGGCAAGCCAGAAATACAGTGTTCAGTACGACTGGACAGCAGGTCAACGTAATACCATTTCACAAAGCAGCATCGAATTACTCCACAGTATGGATGATCCAGTAGTCGTTAATGTTTACCTGCAGGATGACCCTACCGTAAAAGCAGCGGTTGCTGAAATACTTAAACGATATAAACGCGAAAAGAATAACTTTAACTTTAAGTTAATCAACCCCGATATTGATATTGAATTAGCACAACTTGATAAAGTAACCCGATATGGACAGGTTGTTATTAAATACCAGGGGCGCAGTGAAATAGTAGCATCATTGAGTGAGAGCACACTCAGTAGCTCACTTCAGAGACTCAGTTATAGCGGCAGGCGCTCACTGGTATATATAGCTGGTCATGACGAACGTAACCCTTCCAGCAGTGACAATACTGATTTCAGTCAATTTACCGACAAGCTTGCGACCAAGGGCATCATCAGTACTCAGCATCATTTGTTAAAAGCATCTTTGCCAGATGACACCGATATTCTCGTGATTGCCTCCCCTAACAAAACACTTCTTAAAGGTGAACTCGAACATATCAAAAAACACATCGAACAAGGTGGTAATTTATTGTGGATGATGGATCCCGGCGCTAACAGCAAGACACTCAATGGTCTTAATGAATTAGCTATGCTACTAAATATTAATTTTATTGATGGCATTATTGTCGATAACAACACCAATTTACGTAAGACTCTGGGCATTCAACACCCTGCAATGATTCCTGTGCTGGATTATTATCCGCATGCGATCACAAAAAACCTGAGCTATAACACATTATTTCCTATCAGCCGTGGCATCACCATTGGGGATGATAGCGATTGGCAAAAAACAATTATTGCCCAGTCTTTACCTCAAAGCTGGTCTGAAAGCAGTGACCTGGTAGATGGCATCGTATTTGATTCAAATTCAGGTGACATTGCAGGCCCATTGCCAATAGTGATTGCTCTTGAACGCACACTAACAAATAACAATAAATCATCACAACGCATTATTATCACTGGTGATAGTGATTTCCTAGCCAATAGTTATGTCGGTATTGGCGCTAATCTAACCTTGGGATTAAGCATTATTGACTGGTTAAATGGTGATGATGATTTAATCTCCATCGAAATAAAGAATGCCCCAGATACAAATCTTCAACTTGATGATACCGAGATAATGGTCATCGGCTTTGGTTTCTTTATTCTGCTTCCTTTCGGTCTATTACTTACTGGCCTACTTATCTGGTTTAAACGTCGTAAACGCTAATCATGCGATCGCACCTACTCACTAATTTATTTTTATTCCTACTCGCCATTGGTCTTGGCATGTTCCTCTTCATCGATGAAATCGATCAGAATGGGACAAAAAAACTCAGCGACATTAGCGCTGACAGCATTACTCGAGTTTCTATTCGCCACCAGCAACGTGAAATAATTATAAACAAGAATGATCAGCAATGGCATATGATAAAACCTGTTGAGGTTTCTGCAAATCAGTTCCGCATGAAAACACTACTGAATTTACTTAGCACCATCAGTCATGCCCAATATAATACTGACGATCTTGATCTTAAGAAATACGGGCTTGATAAGGCAGTCACATACATCAGATTCAATGATACGAAAATTGTCTTTGGCATTATAAATCCAATTAATAATTTACGATATGTAACAATAAATAATGAACTTCATTTAATTGATGATCATTATTACCCTTTATTAAGTTCACAAATGGGCACATTGGTCGCCCGCGAATTATTACCGGCCAGGACAAAGATCAACAAGCTTGTTTTACCTGAACAGACGCTAGCACGTGACGAAAATGATCTTTGGAAAAGCACTACTGATATCTCTAGCGATGCCATCGTAGAGGCAGTCCAGAACTGGACTCATAAGCAGGCATTTGCAGTACATGATTATGTTGAAAGAGAATCACTGGGGGAAATTCAGGTCTATATTGTAAATAAAGATACCCCTGTTCTTTTCAATATCACCGATGTTGATCCATGGCTAATTATTGCACGACCTGATATCAATCTGGAATATCACTTCAACCTTGAAGACTACGACACCCTGTTAAGACCAGGCTCTGTCAAACCTACACCTGATAATCTGCAGAACGAATCCACTACTGAATCACTTCAGGTATCACCCGATGAATTCATGAAGGCTATCCAGTCTCAATAACAGCACTTCAAACTATCATGCCTGAATTACCAGAAGTAGAAACTAGCCGTCGTGGTATTGAACCGCATATTCTCAACAAAAAAGTGAGCAGTGTAATCATACGACAGCACAAGCTACGCTGGCCTATTCCAAAATCACTACCCGATAAAATAAATGACCATAAACTCACTCAGATAGATCGTCGTGGAAAATATTTGTTACTTAACTTCGCCAGGTCCGGCACAGTCATCATTCACCTCGGCATGTCCGGTAGCTTAAGAATCTGCACACCCTCAACACCAGTAGGAAAACATGATCACATTGACTTTGTTTTCAGCAATAAAAAAATACTGCGTTTAACCGATCCAAGAAAATTTGGCTGTGTGTTATGGACCAAGCAAGCTATTGAAGAACATAAACTACTCAGCAAACTCGGCCCCGAACCACTGACTGACGAATTTGATGCCGCATATTTATATGCACAATCCCGTAAGCGTAGCTGCTCAATTAAAGCATTTATTATGAATAGTCACGTAGTAGTTGGTGTGGGCAATATCTACGCCAGTGAATCTTTATTTATGGCTGGTATCAATCCCAATCGTAAAGCAGGAAGTATATCTAAACCTCGTTGTGAAAAACTGGTTGCAGCCATTAAGACAATACTTGATGCAGCGATTAAACAGGGCGGTACCACCTTACGTGATTTCACCCGCGAGAATGGTCAACCCGGTTACTTCGCACAACAGTTACAGGTATATGGTCGTGCAGGAGAAGCCTGCCCTGAATGTGCTAAACCGATCAAACTAATAAGCCAGCAGAATCGTTCTACTTTTTACTGTACTCAATGCCAAAAATGAATAGTTCACGCTATGAAAAAAATTAAATCCAGTTTTGAAAATTATGGTTTCTGGCTAGGTCTGGTTGTTTTTCTGATCGTGCTCTGGCTGCCGATATTTCCCAGTCCAGCAATACAAAACATGTGCGCCGTAGCCTTGTTGATGGTGACCTGGTGGATTACCGAGGCACTGCCACTGGCAGCAACAGCATTATTACCGCTGGTTTTATTTCCCCTCCTGGGCATTACATCAGGCAAGGAGGTTGCTTCTGTTTATATGAACTCCACCATTTTTTTGTTCATTGGTGGTTTTGTACTGGCACTGTCTATGCAACGCTGGGAACTACATACCCGCATCGCCTTACGCATTATCAGCTGGTTTCACGGCAGTTCTCGATTAATGGTATTTGGCTTCATGTTGACCGGCGCAGGTCTGTCCATGTGGATTTCCAATACTGCCACAGCAACCATGCTGCTACCCATCGGTCTGGCCGTTTATGCACGCTCATCGAACCAGCTCAACGAAAGTGATCGCCAGGCATTGCTGACTGCACTGATGCTCGGCATTGCCTATTCCTGTTCGATTGGTGGTACCAGTACGCTGATCGGAACGCCGCCCAACATGGCCATGCAACGGATTTTCGAAATCACTTTCCCTTCTGCGCCTGAGATTTCTTTTTCACAATGGCTAATGTTTGCACTACCGCTTTCAGCATGCATGCTGTTGACCACCTGGTACATCATCACCTCGCGCTATACCGGAAAACACTTTCCTTCATTATCTCAGGCAAATAGGGCTGTCGGCTCTAAAAAGCAGGCCATGTCATATGAGGAAAAGGTTGTTGCTGCAGTTTTTACCGCCACCGCTTTCTGCTGGATATTCAGACAGGATATTATTGTCGGTGATTTCATTATTCCCGGCTGGTCACGCCTGCTCGAACATGCCAGCCTGATTAACGATGGCACCGTTGCGATTGCCTCCGCATTGTTACTGTTTTCGATCCCCGCAAAAAACCAGAAGAAATTCAAAAAAATCGCTGATGTCGATACCATTAGCGAACTTCCATGGAAAATTGTTTTACTGTTTGGTGGTGGTTTTGCTTTAGCCAGAGGCTTCACTGCCAGCGGTCTATCAGAATTTATCGGTCAGCAATTTATTGGCCTGCAGGACACCAGTATTATTTCATTGATCGCTGCCACCTCTGCAATGGTGGTTTTTCTGACAGAAGTAACTTCTAACACAGCGACTGCGGAAATGTTATTACCACTGGTAGCCTCTATCGCCAAAGCTATTGAAGTTAACCCGCTGCTATTAATGCTACCAGTTACCCTGTCTGCATCTATGGCATTTATGATGCCCGTAGCAACACCGCCCAATGCCATTGTTTTTGCCTCGGGTCAGTTAAAAATACGTGATATGGTTATTACAGGTTTCATCATTAACTTAATTGTTATCGTCATGATAACACTCGCCACTTATTTCTGGGGAACGCAAATATTCTCAATTGATGAAAACGTTATCCCTGCATGGGCCACGGAGGCATTTTAGTTGATACATAAAAAATCCGTGCTTGAAAACTCGTGCACGGATTATATTCAACAGCCATTTGTTATAAAAAATTGCTCAGAAGGTAAATACCAGTGTCACGGCTGTTTCTCTGTCAAAGTTATTACTACCTGCTGGTACGACTTCCAGATGCTTAACGGTGTGAGAGATCTTCATCGCTAAAGTACTATTAATTTTTGCCGTTAATGCGGAGACTGATTTCCATTCATCCTGATCCTGACCCGCTTCATAGGTCAGATCTTCTTTAAATGTTGAAGTTCCTGATATTTTCCAGATATAACCAGCATTTACACGCAGCAAACTATCATCCTGTGTTTCTTCGAGTGGTGCAGGAGGAGCTTGCTGCACCAGCCTGTAAGAACGATAACCAGGACCTGCTTCAATATTCAAATTATGAATGTCTGATTTTATCAACCAACGACCATAACCAAGTCCAAGTTTTGCCTGATAATCAAAGCCACTAAATCGATCATCTTCGTAACTCAATAAGCCAAAGAAATAATCAACATCGGTGAATTTATAATCCATTTGCCCTGCTGCCAGCCATTTTGCTGCGGTACGCTCTTCAGTTACCAGCGATGGACTTACTGTTGTATCCGTTGTTTTAGTTTTAGATGACAAAGCATCTGCATGTACTTTATATTTCCAATTTTCGATCTCATACGAAAGCTCGAACGCTGCTTTGGTCGTTTCAGTATTGGTATTACCGGAGACATTTACGTAACCCAGTTCAGCAGAACTTTCCCATGGCGACTTTGCTTTTTCTGCGGCCACGTTGCTTGATGAAAATGCCAGCAGGCTCGCAATACTCACTACTTTTATAAGATTCATATTTCTATTTTTCATTTATTCACCTTAATTATTTTTTTGCATGTGCACATCCATCTGCGGATATGGAATAGAGACACCCGCCTCATCAAAGGCCAGCTTAATATTTTCATGGGTGTCAAAATATACATTCCAGTAATCACCCGATTTACACCAGGGGCGCACATTAAAATTCACACTACTATCAGCCAGTTCTGCCACCGCCACCAATGGTTCAGGCTCCGCAAGGACACGTTCATCATTATCTAAAATTTGCTTGATAATGCCTTTTGCCTTACGTAGATCATCGTTATACCCAATACTGAAAACCATATCCACTCTCCTTGTCTCACGTGCCGAGTAATTAGTTATGGTTCCGCCATATATAGACCCATTAGGCACGATGATTTCACGATTATCACCTGTACGCATCACCGTATTGAAGATATTTATCTTCTCTACCGTCCCCATTACGCCGCCTGCATCTATAAAATCACCGCTTTTAAATGGCCGAAAAATAACCAGCATGACACCAGCAGCAAGATTCTGCAGCGTGCTCTGTAAGGACAAACCAATGGCAAGACCTGCCGCACCAATTAGGGCAATGAGTGAGGTTGTATCGACACCAAGCTGATTCAGGGAGGCGATAACAACAAACAGCAATAAAACTGTTTTAATTATCGAACTAATAAAATTAACCAGAATATTATCTAGCCTGGCCTTCAACATCAGCTTTTTCACCAATCTGGTGATTACACCAATAACAAACTTACCGACAACAAATATAAGCAGTGCCATGGTGATATTAATCGCCCATGGAATCACGTAGGTATCGGTCATTTCCTGAATATTAAATGCTTCAATCATCGATATTTCTCCCTGTTTAAATTTATTTTATTACGCACACCATTCCTATACTTTTATGTTCCAAACCCATTTTTTCGTATGTTAGCATAGGCAAATACAGCAATATCACACTATAACTGCGTGATATAAAACGTTCTAGAGACTTTCATGATGGGCATCACACATATATTTTCTTATAGATAACTTGTACGTCCTGCAGGCATGTCTTCTAACGTAATATTGCACGATAAACAATTCACCTTTTACCTGAATTTGTACTACAATCCAAGAAACCAAGCACATTCCATAATGCCTATGTCCATTGAACGCCGCAAAGTAGTACGATATATGACCATGATTGATATTGATCTTGTTTTAGAAAATGACAGTATACTATCTGTCCAGACACATGATATTTCTCTGAATGGCATTCAATTCAAATGTGATAGTTTCATTGCGAACGAAATAGAGCCCCGCGGGCTACAGAGTTACTCTCTTGATCGCATCAAGGTGAAGGTAATTACCCGGTTCCCGACTGAAGATAAACAGAAGTTTTATGCTTCCTGCAAAGTTATTGCTGCGCGTCGTCTGTCACAGGAAGAATACCTGCTCGGCCTCGAATTTGTCGATTTCGAAAAAAACAGTGAAAAAATTCTTCAGAACTACATCCAAAAACTAGCGCTGGATGAACTAGGGTAAAGAACTGCTGCCCATCAAAAAAGCATCGATTTCACGCGCAGCCTCACGACCCTCATTGATACCCCATACCACCAGTGACTGACCACGGCGACAATCACCTGCGGTAAAAACACCTTCTACGCTGGTTTTGTATTGACCATAGTCGGCTTTGTAGTTAGCACGCTCATCGTAATCAATATTTAAGGCATCACTGACGTATTGCTCAGGACCGGTGAAGCCCATTGATAACATGACCAGATCAGCTGGCCATACTTTCTCAGAACCTGTCACTTCTTGCATATTCCAGCGACCGTCTTCTGACTTAGTCCATTTCGCTTCGACAGTTTTAACACCAGCAACATTACCGTTATCGTCACCAATAAACTCTTTGGTCAAAACACAGTAATCACGTGGGTCACGACCAAAACGCTCTTTACCTTCTTCGTGGCCATAATCTACACGATAGATTAGCGGCCAAAGCGGCCAGGGATTATCTTCTGCGCGTTGTTCAGGTGGTTGCGGCATCAACTCAAAGTTTTCTATCGATGCACAACCGTGGCGAATTGAAGTACCAATACAATCAGTACCGGTATCGCCACCACCAATGACAATGACATTTTTGTCTTTGGCAGAAATATAGTTACCGTCTTGTAAATTGGAATCGAGTAAACTTTTTGTATTGGCGGTCAAAAAATCCATGGCCAGATGAATGCCTTTTAAACCACGACCGGGTACGTCCATATCTCGCGCCCTGGTCGAACCAGTGGCAAGCAAAACAGCATCATTTTCTTTTAGCAAATTCTTAACATCAATGGCATTTTCACCTGTGCCACCGACATCAGCATTGGTCACAAATTCGATACCTTCGGCGTGTAATAAATCCACGCGGCGTTGAATAACATCCTTGCCAAGTTTCATATTTGGGATGCCGTACATCAGCAAACCTCCAATACGATCAGCGCGTTCGTAAACTGTCACTGAGTGACCCGCTTTATTCAGTTGCGCCGCAGCGGCTAAACCTGCTGGCCCCGAGCCGACAACAGCGATAGTTTTACCGGTACGCGATTCAGGCACTTGTGCTGTAATCCAGCCTTCTACAAAACCTCGATCGACAATCGCGTGCTCAATATTTTTAATGGTTACCGCTGGGTCATTAATACCCAGCACACATGAACCTTCGCACGGAGCAGGACATACACGACCAGTAAACTCTGGAAAATTATTAGTTTTATGTAAACGATTCAGGGCTTTCCGCCAATCGCCAGTATAAACCAGATGATTCCATTCAGGAATTAAGTTGCTTATCGGGCAACCTGTGCTCGACTGACAAAACGGCACGCCACAGTCCATGCAACGCGCACCCTGAGTTTGCAAATGCGCCTCATCATGCGAACCGGAGAAAATCTCACCGTAATCGCCTAACCTGACCGTAACATCACGATACGCTTCGGTCTTGCGTTCATATTCTTTAAAGCCAGTAGGTTTGCCCATTACATCTTCTCTAAAATTTTATTTTTGATGGCCAACAATTAACGACTATTTACGCTGCCGCTTCCTGTTTTTTTAATTCTGCAAGTACACGCTTGTAATCAGTCGGCATCACTTTGATAAATTGTTTGAGTGCATCATCCCAGTTCTCCAGAATGCCACGTGCCACGGTTGAGCCGGTATATCTCAGGTGGTTTTCAATCAAAACCTTTAGCTCCTCAACATCTTCTTCAATTTCTACCGCTTCCAGCTCGACCATGCCAGGGTTACATTGCTCAGTGAACCTGTCGTTTCGATCCCAGATATAAGCAACACCGCCACTCATACCAGCGGCAAAGTTACGACCGGTTTCACCCAGTACCACCACGCGACCACCAGTCATATATTCACAACCGTGATCACCAACACCTTCAACAACAGTCGTTGCACCACTGTTACGCACACAGAAACGCTCGGCAGCAATACCTCGGAAATATGCCTCACCACTGGTTGCGCCGTAAAGTACAACGTTACCGGCGATGATATTTTCTTCCGCAATAAAACTGCTATTACCCGGAGGGTAAACAATAATGCGTCCGCCCGACAAACCCTTACCAACATAATCATTGGTATCGCCTTCAAGCTCAATAGTGACACCCTCGTATAACCATGCACCTAAACTTTGTCCGGCGGAACCGTTCAATTTAATATGCACTGTATTATCGGGTAGTGGCTCGCCTTTACGTGCTTTGGCTAATTCGTGCGACAACATAGTACCGACAACACGATTTATATTAACTACCGGCAATTCCATCTGCACTTTCTCGCCATTTTTAATAGCGACTTGTGCCAATTCGATAATCTGATTATCCAGTGCCTTATCTAAACCATGATCCTGTTTCATGGTGCAATACACATCAACCTCATTGTATGGTTTAACCGCTGGTGCCAGAATCATGGAAAGATCGATGCCTTTCATCTTCCAGTGATCAAGCGCGATATCAGTTTCTAAAACATCAACACGTCCAATCATTTCATTGATGGTTCTGAAACCAAGCTCTGCCATAATCTCGCGCATTTCTTCTGCGACCATGAACAAGTAGTTGACTACATGTTCAGGCTTGCCTTTAAATTTTTTACGCAGCTCTTTATCCTGTGTCGCGATGCCCACGGGGCAGGTATTCAGATGACACTTACGCATCATGATACAACCCAGAGTAATCAGCGGCGCGGTAGCAAAACCATATTCTTCTGCTCCCAATAAAGCGGCCATAGCCAAATCGCGACCAGTCTTCAGCTGGCCATCGGTTTGCAGAACCACGCGTGAACGTAAATCGTTCATTACCAAAGTCTGGTGAGTTTCTGCCAGACCTAACTCCCAGGGCAGGCCTGCGTGTTTAACCGACGTTAACGGTGACGCACCAGTACCACCATCGTGACCGGCAATAACAATATGATCAGAAAAAGCTTTAGCCACACCGGAAGCAATTGTGCCGACACCGATTTCCGAAACCAATTTCACACTGATCCGTGCTGAAGGATTTGAGTTTTTCAAATCGTGAATCAACTGTGACAAATCTTCAATCGAATAAATATCGTGATGTGGTGGAGGACTGATTAAACCCACACCCGGAGTTGAATGACGCAATCTTGCAATATGATCATCCACCTTGGCACCAGGCAGTTCACCACCCTCACCTGGTTTCGCACCCTGCGCAACTTTAATCTGTAATTCATCGGCGTTGGTGAGATACCAGTTGGTCACACCAAAACGACCAGAGGCAATTTGTTTAATCGCTGAACGCTTGGAATCGCCATTGGCCATAGCAGTGAAACGCTCCGCATCTTCACCACCTTCACCGGTATTCGATTTACCACCCATACGGTTCATGGCAATAGCCATGGCTTCATGACTCTCGGCTGAAATAGAACCAAAACTCATCGCGCCTGTAGCAAAACGTTTTACAATTTCTTTCGCCGGTTCAACTTCATCGATAGCAATAGGGCCGCCGTTGACATTTTTCTTGAAGGTTAATAAGCCACGCAAGGTTGATTTACGGGTGGCTTCTTCATTTGAGAATTTAGCAAACTTTATGTAAGCATCTTTATCATTGGTGCGCGCAGCCAGTTGGATATTGGCAATCGTATCCGGATTCCACATGTGCGTTTCACCACCGGAACGCCAGTGATAATCACCGGGATTAGGTAGCTCGGCAATGGCAACCACTTCACGACCTGGATAGCCGATTTCGTGGCGACGCAAAGACTCTTCTGCCAGCACCTCAAAACCAACACCCTTAATACGACTGGCGGTGCCCTTGAAACAACGTTCAATAACTTCCTCAGCCAAACCCACGGCCTCAAAAATCTGCGCACCTTTATAAGACTGCAAGGTTGAAATACCCATCTTTGCCATGACTTTGAGCATGCCTTTTGCCACGCCTTTGCGATAATCGTAAACGATGGAATCATCGTTTGGATATTCCTTTTCTTCCAGCAAGCCATCACGCTTGGCCTGGAATAAAGACTCAAACGCAACGTAAGGATTAATCGCATCCGCGCCATAGCCGACCAGCAAACAATGATGATGGACTTCTCGTGCTTCACCGGTTTCTAACACGATGCCAATGCGTGTACGTTGCTGCTCGTTCACTAGATGATGGTGCACTGCACTACTGGCTAACAGGGTGCTAACCGCAATACGTTCTGGACCGATGTTTCGATCAGATAAGATAATTAGACTATAGCCATCTTCAATCGCCTGCGAAGCCTGCGCACAAGCGGCATCCAGACATTTTGCCAAACCGTCGGTACCTTCCGATTGATCATAAGTAATATCAATCGTCATGGTGCGCCAGCCACGGTGGTTCATGTGCTTCAGCGCAGCCAGTTCTTCATTGGTTAGAATCGGGTGCGGCACGCGTAAACGATGCACGTTCTTTGCCGTGGTTTCCAGCAAATTCGCTTCGGGGCCAATGTAACATTCCAGTGACATCACCACTTCTTCACGAATCGAATCAATGGGTGGATTAGTCACCTGCGCAAATAACTGTTTGAAGTAGTCGTAAATCATGCGTGGGCGATCTGACAAACAGGCCAGCGCCGAGTCGTTACCCATGGAACCGACCGGGTCTCTTAATTCACGTACTAACGGCAGCAACATAAACTGCATGGTTTCAACGGTGTAACCGAATGCCTGCATACGCGGCAGTAAAGTCTCAGGATAAAAACCGTGCGGTTCTTCGTTGGGGGACAGTTCTGATAATTTAATTTCTTCTTTTTCCAGCCACTCGCCATAAGGTCGCTGTGCCGCAAAATCAGCTTTCAATTGCTCATCAGGAATCAAACAACCTTTCTCAAAATCGATCAAAAACATTTTGCCAGGTTGCAAACGTCCTTTAAATTTCACATTGCTCGGCTCGATTTCAACCACACCAACTTCTGATGCCATGATAACGCGATCATCGTGTGTGATGTAATAGCGGCTAGGGCGCAAACCATTTCGGTCTAAGGTAGCACCAATGTAATGACCGTCGGTGAAAGCAATTGATGCGGGACCATCCCATGGCTCCATCAATGCGGAGTTGTAACGATAAAACGCTTTTTTCTCTTTATCCATGTTCTCATCAGACTGCCATGCTTCTGGCACCATCATCATTACTGCTTCCTGCAAGGTACGGCCGGACATCAGCAGGAATTCGAGCACGTTGTCGAAATTACCGGAATCAGAACAATCATTTTCAGCAATCGGGAATAGCTTTTCGATGTCGTCACCAAACAAATCACTGCTGACCATACCCTGGCGCGCAGTCATCCAGCTCTTGTTGCCCAACAGCGTATTAATCTCACCGTTATGACTCATGAAACGATTAGGCTGAGCGCGATCCCATGATGGGAAGGTGTTGGTGCTGAAACGTGAATGCACCATCGCCAAATGTGTTTTGTAATCTTCATCAACTAGATCAGGGAAGAATGCTTTTACCTGTAGCGCATTCAACATACCCTTATAGATAATTATTCGTGGTGACAGCGAACAGATATAAAACAGCGTGCGCTGGCTCATGCTCTTATCGGCACGCAATGAATTCGTGCTGCGCTTGCGAATAATATAAAGCTGGCGCTCAAAATCGCTGTCAGCCAGATCGTCAGCCGCCGCAATAAACAGCTGCTTAATATAAGGTTGAGAATTTCGCGCGGTCGGGCCGACATCAGCACCCTCGGTATCCACCGGCAGATCACGCCAGCCAATCAGACGCTGCCCCTGTTCTTCGATAATTTTTTCTATGGTCTGCTTGCAATGTGCGCGCTGTGTTTCATCCCGAGGGAAAAACACGTTACCCGCCGCATATTTTCCAACGCCTGGCAGCACCTCGCCAAGATCATTACGCGCGACTTTGACCATAAATTCGTGTGGCATTCCGGTGAGAATACCCGCGCCATCACCGGTGTTAGATTCACAACCACAACCACCGCGATGCTCCATGCGCTGCAGCATATGGTCAGCATCCAGAACGATCTGATGACTAGGCTCGCCTTTGATGTGCGCGACAAAGCCGACGCCACAGCTGTCTTTTTCAAATGCGGGGTCGTATAAACCCTGTTTCTCTGGCAGACCTAATTTAATTTGTTCTTGTAATGTTGAGCTCATATTTGATCCAAAACCACCCATATAACCCCTGTAAATCGGTTATATCAGGCTTTTTTTATACTGAAACCGGTAATCGGTGCTCTGTTGAACTGATACCGCATAAATCACAGGCAAGGCCGCGTATTTTAGCTAAATATTTGGGTAAAGCAAAGGAGCAGCGTGTGATTTGTGGTTAGATCACAACCTAAAGCCTTACCGCAGAGGAAACGGAGAATGCAGAGAATAACCCTATAATGTCATGGGCTTAATAGATCTATATCCATACAATGAAAAAAGAAAGTAAATAAAACAAGCAACAACCGTAGCGAACAACATAAAAAAAGCCCACATACACTGTATATGGGCTTTTCAACCGGCAAATCAAATCTTGTTACAATTTTTTTACCTGGTACTACATAATATTAGTGTGCTGCTATCAATCGTATGTAGCTCATTACATCATCAATTTCTTCCTTGCTTAGAATTCCTTTCCAGCCTGGCATCATGCTGGCACCAGCACCACCATTTGTAATAATTGCACGCATTTTTTCATTACTTATTTTATCCATACGCTCAGCATCAGAATGATTGGCAGGCTTCATTGAATATACACGAGTAAGAACGCCATCACCTTCACCATCATCACCATGACACTGAACACATGAGCCCTCATAAACTTTCTTGCCTGCAGTAGGATTGCCAGTCAGTCCGTTCTTTCCTCTGTGTAAATAACGAACATAAGAAGCCAGTGAACGAATTTGCGTATAAGAAAGCGCAACATTCCATGCAGGCATATCAGATGATACTGTGCCGTGTGGTGCACTACCTTCTATAATACGAGTCAGGTCTTTGTCTGTCCTTTTACTCATGCGAGTATCATCAGTTAGATCTGCAGGTGGCGTGTCTATCTTCTTGGCTAAAGGGCCATCACCCTTGCCTTCTGCGCCATGACAGATGAAGCAATATTTACTAAAAACTTCATAACCCTCAAAAGTTTTCGAAAAGTCAGCTGCTGCATTCGTCGAGAACAGCATACTGAATATACTGATAATAATTAATTTGTATTGTGATAACTGTTTCATAACCTTATTCTCCGGTTAATTTATGTAACAAATGTGAGTTAAAACCCAATATTTTGTTACATAATTTTTAAATATAGTTGTATGCCGATTTAGAAACCCGCAAATAACATGAGCATGGTGTAGTCCTTAGACTTATCATCAGCACCAGCACCATCTTCAGCATCTGAACTTACGTTAAACAGCTCAATTTTGATGTTCTGATCAACCATATGCTGCACACCAATGGTTGCCTCATTAACTGAGATCATCTTTGCCACACCTGCCGGATCTTCATCAAAATCATGTGAACCATAACCCAGATAGATCTGGGTCTTGCCAGGAATCACACCTAGCTTGAGCAAAAAGCCCAATGCTGTTGCGTCATCAAGGGTGCTTGCATTATAGGTATTTGCGGCACTACCAGCCGTACTCTTTGGCGCTGCGCCATAACTCAGGTAGATACCAAGCGGCATTTCACCTACTGTACCCTGAGCCTGAGCATCAACACCCCAGCTATCTACCATAACCTCTGCCGCTGGATCATTTGCACCCACATCAATAGTTCCCGACATCATGGAGAAACCAACACCCATATCCCAGCCACCCATCGAAGGCATATAAGCTGCTCGCAGGTAATGAGCTAAACCGCCCAGAGGATCAGCATCCACATTACCCCAGGTAGGCGCCCAGTGTGAGTAGTTCACGAACAGATCATCAGTGTGATAAACAACAGCGATACCAGTCGCTTCGCCCGATGCAGTTCCTAACATTTGAGCAGCACCAAACCCTTTACGGTTTTCGATAGGACGCTGTGAACGCTGCACACCTGTGTTCAATAATTCAAAGCCATAACCCACACCCAGACCATCGGTTGAGAAAGGAATAATGGCCAGACTATCCATCACATTAAAATGAAGTTTGGTGGACAGGAAGTTGCCAGTGACGTCACCGCCACCTTCACCGGTACCAGTGTTAACTGTACAGGTTGTAGCATCTGCTGGATTTGTACAGGTTAATGAACCATCACCCGTATCAACAGCTACTTCTGCTTCTTGGGGCCCCATACCTAATTCCATCAAAAAACCTGTATCTTCAGAAAGACGACCGCCAACTAAAAGTGCCGCCTCATCTGGCCACTGGACCTCACCACGGTCATCACTGCCCTGTTGCTGATAGCGAAGCTTGGTAATAATCGAAGCATTCAATGTTGCTGGTAATGAAATGTTATCGCCTTCTATTTTCTTCTGCGAGCCAGTTAATGTGTAACCGTTTGCTCTGAAGTGACGACCAAAAGTGTTCAGCGCCGGGAAGTTCTGGAAGTGACAGCCTGCACAGGGCACATCTGTCTGCCTGGCAAAAGACGGTACCGCATTGGCCAGCTGTGAGAAAAAAGTACTGCCGAGTAACAGCATGGTTGTAAGTACACACGAAGACCCTATCAGGGACTTCGTGCCTGCTTTTTTATTTATCATTATTCTTCTACTCCGGGTGTTTATTTTAGATTTTCGTTCCCTTTAGTTTTATTTTTATAATCCTTGCGTAATCATAAACTATTCTCGGTCTAAAAGTACCTATAAAAACAATATAATCAAATACTTATATATCATTATTCATATTATGGTATTTTAATACTTTATCACCCGGAACCTGATCCCTGAACTCGCTTAGAAATCTTTTGACGGGTAGAATATACCCGCTTGAATTAAAGGTACTAATAACATGGCAAACCTACATACCAGCAATATAAAAAGCCTGCCTCTACTACATAAGGGCAAGGTTCGCGATATTTATGATATCGATGAAGATCACATGTTAATTGTGACAACAGATCGTATTTCTGCTTTTGATGTAGTGATGCCCAATGCTATTACCGGTAAAGGAAGCATTCTCAATGACGTGACTACTTTCTGGCTAAATAAGCTTTCTCACATCATCCCTAACCAACTCAGTGATCTAGCGCTTGAAGATGTACTACCAGACTCAAATGAAAGAGCTGAAGTTACTGATCACGCCATGATTGTCAAAAAACTCAAAGCTTTACCGGTTGAAGCGATTGTCCGTGGTTATCTGATCGGTTCTGGCTGGAAAGATTATCAGGCAACAGGTTCAGTTTGCGGTATCAAGCTACCTGCTGGATTACAGCTTGCCGATAAATTACCAGAGGCAATTTACACACCCTCATCTAAAGCCGCCGTTGGTGAACACGATGAAAATATTAACTTTGCTACAACTGAAGCTTTAGTCGGTAGCGATATCGCCGCACAGATTCGCGACGTTAGTCTTCAACTATATAAAGAAGCATCAGCTTACGCGCTTGAGCGTGGCATCATCATCGCCGACACCAAATTTGAATTTGGTCTGGATAAAAATGGTCAACTAACGTTGATCGATGAAGTTTTGACACCTGATTCATCACGTTTCTGGCCTGCCGATCAATATCAGCCAGGCATTAGCCCGCCCAGCTTCGACAAACAGTTCGTACGAGATTACCTCGAAACTTTGGACTGGAACAAAACAGCCCCCGGACCTACTTTGCCTGATGAAGTTATTCAGAAAACTTCTGAAAAATATCAGCAGGCCAAAAATCTGCTTACCCAATAGTTATGCGCGGTATTTTTGTTACCGGCACGGATACGGACGTTGGCAAAACTTATGTCGCCACCCTGCTGGCGGCACAATTAGTCAAAAACAGCATCAGGGTTATTCCCAAAAAACCTATCGAGTCTGGCTGCCAAAATAAAGACAGTAAAATCATTCCCGCTGACGCAACCGCTCTCAAACAGGCCGCTACTTATGAGGGTGATTTATCTGATGTCTGTGCCTACCGATTTGTGGCGGCACTATCACCGGTACGAGCAGCCCGCATGGAAAACCAAAAAATCACTATCAGGCAATTAGATCAAGCCTGCAAATATACGGGAGACGGTTTTGCATTGATCGAAGGTGCTGGTGGATTTTATTCACCACTGGCCGCTGATGGGCTCAATGCAGATTTGGCTGAAGCACTTCAGCTGCCGGTGCTGCTGGTTGCTAATGACCGGCTTGGATGTATAAACCAAATCTTACTTACAGTTGAAGCGATTTCCAATCGTGGGCTACAACTTGTAGCGATTGTTCTTAATGCTAAAGAATCACAAGAAAATAGTGATATGAATAATGAAGAAGATTTACGTGAATATATTGATACTCCCATTTATGCAATTTCGCATACACAAAATAATAATGACGTTATTGAAGACCTAGGTAATTATTTACTATCGCTATAAACAAAAAAGCCACGAGCAAGGCTCATGGCTTTTTCTTATCCACTAACTACAAAACTTAGCTGACAGATATTAACTCCACTTTAAATATCAGTGTCGCATTTGGTGGAATCACACCACCGGCACCTGCAGCACCGTAGCCCATACCGGGTGGAATAGTCAGTTTACGTGTACCGCCAACTTTCATACCGGCAACGCCCTGATCCCAACCTTGTATAACCTGCCCACCACCTAGTTTGAAACTAAAAGTTTCATCGCGATCCAGGCTTGAATCGAACTTGGCACCATCAGTTAACCAACCTGTGTAATGAACTTCAACGTTCATACCGGCAGTTGCTTCTTTACCTTCACCTACCACCTGATCTTCAATTTGTAATTCTTCAGACATGTTTATCTCCTGTCATTATCTATAAACAAAAAAGGGGAGACAAAGCTCCCCTTTTTATCGAGCTCAAACGATCAGCTTATTTATAAAAATCAATCATAGTCTCTAGAGACTTAGCTTTGATTTTAGATGCATTACCCGCAGCACCAAATGATTCAAAACGTGCTTTACAGATTTCTTTCATTGCATTCGTAGCTTCTTTGTAGAATTTACGAGGATCAAAGTTAGATGGGTTCTCATGCAAGTGACGACGGATTGAACCGGTAGATGCCATACGCAAATCAGTATCAATATTAACTTTACGAACACCAGACTTAATACCTTTAACAATTTCTTCAACAGGTACGCCATATGTTTGCTTCATGTCACCACCGAAGTTGTTGATGATTTGCAACCATTCCTGAGGTACTGATGATGAACCGTGCATAACTAAATGAGTATTAGGTAGTTTTGCATGAATTTCTTCGATGCGGTCAATACGTAAAACTTCACCAGTAGGTTCCTGAGTAAATTTGTAAGCGCCATGTGAAGTACCGATAGCGATAGCCAAAGCGTCAACATTAGTTTGATCAACAAAGTCAGCTGCCTCTTGAACACCTGTTAGCAACTGCTCCATATCAAGCTTGCCTTCAGCACCGTGGCCGTCTTCTTCGCCCATTTCACCGGTTTCAAGTGAACCTAAGCAACCCAGCTCGCCTTCAACAGATACACCGCCAGCATGAGCCATTTTTACAACTTCTTTAGTTACATTAACGTTGTACTCAAAAGATGAAGGTGTTTTCATGTCAGCTTCTAGTGAACCGTCCATCATTACTGATGAAAAACCAGACTGAATAGAACGCAAGCATACTGCTGGTTCTGAACCGTGATCCTGATGCATAACAACAGGAATGTGTGGGTACATTTCAATCGCTGCTGAAATCAGGTGACGCAGGAATGGTTCGCCTGCATATGAACGAGCACCAGCAGAACCCTGCATGATCACAGGGCTGTTAGCTTCGTCAGCAGCTTGCATGATAGCTTGAACCTGCTCCATATTATTCACATTAAAAGCGGGCATACCGTAATCATTTTCTGCGGCATGGTCGAGTAGTTGGCGTAATGAAATTAAAGCCATGGTTATTTCCTCACTAATTAAATTAAAAACTAATTTTTTGAAACACGTACGTCGCCAATGGTTACAATTTTCATTGCATTGGTGCCGCCCGCCTCTTCGCCCAGGAAATCCCCCCGGGTGATAATAATTTGATCGTCTTTATCTACAATACCTTTTTCACTCAATAGAGATGCTACCTTTGAGCTAATATTGTATTTGCCAATCCGTTCAAAATCGATACTAAGTGGATAAACACCCCGGTACAGACTCACCTTACGGCGTGTTTTTTCCAGTGGTGAAATCGCATAAATAGGTATACCCGAACTAATACGAGACATCCATAATACGGTTGAGCCCGATTCAGTCAAGGCACCAATGGCATCAACATTCAAATGATTCGCCGTGTACATGGTTGCCATAGCCACTGCTTCATCAACACGCTCGAACATTAGATTTGAGCGGTGATCTGATTTCATTACTCGTGGATGCTTCTCCGCAGATTCACATATACGACTCATCGACTCAACCACTTTCACCGGGTAATTTCCGGCTGCAGTTTCACCTGACAACATCACTGCATCGGTTCCGTCGTGAACTGCATTCGCCACATCAAAAACTTCGGCTCGAGTTGGAATTGGATTTTCAATCATCGACTCCATCATCTGCGTTGCTGTAATAACAACACGATCCTTGGCACGTGCGCGTCGAATCAAATCTTTTTGAATAGCAGGCAATTCGGCATCACCGACTTCAACACCCAGATCACCACGCGCTACCATTATCACATCAGAGGCATCAATGATTTCATCGATAACATCAAGCGCTTCAGCTCTTTCTATTTTTGAAACAATACAGCCATAACCACCGGCGTCACGTAAAAGTTGGCGTGCTTCGATAACATCGGCAGCACTACTGACAAATGAAATCGCCACATAGTCAGCCTGAATAGCCGCTGCCGCTTTCATATCTTCTCTGTCTTTGTCTGTCAACGCAGGCGCGGACAAACCGCCACCCAACAAATTAATGCCTTTTTTATCTGAAAGCACACCGGTTTGTAACACCAAACAATGTATCTTCGATCCTTCGACACTTTCTACTTCCAGCGTCATGCGCCCATCATCAAGCAACAAAGTATTGCCGGGTTTAACATCGTCAACCAGACTTTTGTAAGTAATACCTACGGCATCTTTAGTCCCAGCCAATGAATCCATGGCGGCATCAAGAATAAATTTATCACCTTTAATGAGTGTGATTTTTTTATCTATAAAACGCTCAGTGCGAATTTTTGGCCCCTGTAAGTCAGCCAATACACCAACAACACGCCCCTGTCTTTCTGCACTTTCACGTACCATTTCTGCACGTTTTGCTTGCTCCTCATGTGAACCATGAGAATAATTCAATCGAACAACATCAACACCAGCGCGTATCAGCTCATCAACGACCTCAATGTCATCGGTAGCTGGACCCAGCGTTGCAACTATTTTTGTTCTGCGCATTATTACCTCTTAAAACGAACAGGGAACACTTCGAGCATCCCCTATTCTATGTTTCTATTTCTTCTCTGCTGCTCGCGCTTCTAACATAGCGACTGCTGGTAAAGTTTTACCTTCAAGATACTCAAGGAAAGCACCGCCAGCAGTAGAGATATATGACACCTTGTCATAGATATCATATTTCTGAATCGCCGCGATAGTGTCGCCACCACCTGCCAGACTGAAACCAGCTGCATCAGCAATTGCCATAGATACTGTTTTTGTACCTTCACCGAACTGATCAAACTCAAATACGCCGACTGGGCCATTCCAGATAATAGTGCCAGCTTTGGAAATAATTTCTGCCAGTTCTTTTGCTGAATCAGGACCAATATCAAAAATCATATCGTCATCAGCAACATCATCAGCATTTTTCAAAGTCGCTTCTGCATTTTCAGCAAACTCTTTTGCACAAACTACATCAGTCGCGATTGGAATGATGGCACCACGTGCTTTCATTTTTTCTACTAGCGCTTTTGCAGTATCAACCAGATCATCTTCACATAAAGATTTACCGACGTTGTGACCCATAGCTTTCAGGAATGTATTAGCGATACCACCGCCAACAACCATCTGATCCACTTTTTCCGACAGCGCTTCAAGCACCGTCAGTTTAGTTGAAACTTTAGAACCACCGACAATCGCCACCATCGGGCGAGCAGGTTCAGCCAAAGCTTTAGCCAGACTATCTAGCTCATTTGAAAGCAACAAACCTGCGCAGGCAACGGGCGCGTAAACACCAGCGCCGTGTGTAGAAGCCTGCGCACGATGAGCAGTTCCAAATGCATCCATAACAAAGATGTCACACAAGGCTGCGTATTTTTTCGATAGTGTTTCGTCGTCTTTTTTCTCACCCGCATTGAAGCGAACATTTTCCAGAAGAACGACTTCGCCATCTGCAACTTCAGGCGCGTTATCAAGATAATCTTTTACCAAACGAACGTCTTTGCCCAGTTTCTCAGCCATGACATCAGCAATGGGAGCCATTGAATTTTCTTCATCAACCTTGCCTTCTTCAGGACGCCCACGATGAGACATCACCATGACTTTTGCGCCCGCATTTGCACACATCGTAATGGTTGGCATAGATGCAGTAATACGCGCATCCGATGTTACTTTACCGTCTTTAACAGGTACGTTCATATCTGCACGAATCAAAATACGTTTTCCTGCAAGATCAAGATCAGTCAACTTAATGAAAGACATGTTTAACTCCTAAAATTTTCTATATATTTAAAAATTGTTTATTAAAAATTATTTAACGTTTAACAAACAACTCTTTAGAGCAAAAAACCAGTCCGGAAAAAACCGGACTGGTAATTTGAATACCAGGTAAACGATTAACGTTTAGTTGGCAGCTACATGCTCAACGAAACGCATCATGTTGCATGTATAACCGTATTCATTGTCATACCATGAAACAACTTTCACGAAAGTACCGTCCAGGGCAATGCCTGCTTCTGCATCAAAGATTGATGAGAAACCAACGCCACGGAAATCAGTAGAAACAACTTTTTCGTCGGTGTAACCCAGTGTGCGGCTCATGTCGCCAGACTCTGAAGCTGCTTTCATTGCTGCACAGATGTCTTCGTAAGGAGCTTCTTTATCCAACTCAACAGTCAGGTCAACAACAGAAACGTCTGAAGTAGGTACGCGGAAAGCCATACCAGTCAGCTTGCCATTCAGCTCAGGCAGTACAACGCCTACAGCTTTAGCAGCACCAGTTGAAGATGGGATGATGTTTTCTAAAATACCACGACCACCGCGCCAGTCTTTCATTGAAGGACCGTCAACAGTTTTCTGTGTAGCAGTTGCAGCGTGAACAGTGGTCATCAAACCACGTTTGATGCCCCACTTGTCATTTAATACTTTAGCTATTGGAGCTAGGCAGTTAGTAGTACAAGATGCTGCTGAAACAATTTTTTCACCTTTGTATTCGTTATGGTTAACACCATAAACGAACATTGGGCCACCATCTTTACAAGGTGCAGATTGAACAACTTTGCCTGCGCCCGCATCAATGTGCTTCTGACAACTTTCTTGATCCAGGAAGAAACCAGTACAATCAATAACGATGTCAGCTTTTACGTCGCCCCATTTAAGATCAGATGGGTCACGCTCAGCAGTCAAACGGATTTTCTTACCGTTAACGATCATTGCGCCTTCTTCGAAAGAAACGTCACCGTCGAAACGACCGTGTACTGAATCATATTTCAACATGTAAGCAAGGTAGTCAGCGTCCAGCAAATCGTTAATACCTACGATTTCGATGTCGTTGAATTCTTGATAAACAGCACGGAATACCATGCGACCAATACGGCCAAAACCGTTAATACCGACTTTTACAGTCATAATAATTTCTCCAATATTTTCTAATAATTAATAGTTAAAAATGAATTCTTACAGTACTGACTCAACAGTCTTCACAACGTTTTCAACGGTGAAGCCAAATTCTTTGAACAGTTGGTCAGCAGGTGCAGACTCACCGAAGTGATCGATACCCACTACCGCATCTGCGTATTTGTACCAGCCATCGGTAACAGCCGCTTCAACTGCAACAGTTGGCACGCCTTTGATCAATACCGAAGCTTTATAAGCAGCGTCTTGTGCATCAAACAAGTTAGTTGAAGGCATAGATACAACGCGAACTTTCTTACCAGACATAGCTTCAGCTGCACCTGTTGCCAGTGCAACCTCAGAACCGGTACCGATGATGATTACATCAGGTGTACCTTCACAATCTTTCAGGATGTAACCACCTTTAGCGATATCAGCGATCTGTGCAGCTGTACGTTCGTTATGCGGCAAGTTTTGACGTGAGAAGATCAAACATGAAGGACCGTCTTTACGCTCAATGGCCTGCGCCCAGCATACTGCAGACTCAACGGCATCACAGGGACGCCATACAGCCATATTAGGAATCATACGTAGTGTAGGAATCTGCTCGATTGGCTGATGCGTAGGACCATCTTCACCCAGACCGATTGAGTCATGAGAGAAAACGAAGATGCTTTGAATTTTCATCAGAGCAGCCATACGCAATGCGTTACGCGCGTACTCAGAGAACATCAGGAAGGTTGCACCGAAAGGAATCAGGCCGCCATGTAAAACCATGCCGTTCATGATTGCAGACATACCGAATTCACGTACACCGTAATTCAGGTAGTTAGCCTCGATGTTATTGATCATAGGTTTGTAACCAGACCATTCAGTCAGGTTAGAACAACCCAGATCCGCAGAACCACCAAACATTTCAGGAACCATGGGTGAGTAAGCTTCGATAGCCGCTAGTGAAGCCTGGCGTGTAGCAGGGCTCTTCGCATCAGCATTAACAGATGCAATGTATTCAGCAGACTTAGCCGCCCAGTCAGCAGGCAGATCACCCGCCATACGACGTTCGTATTCAGCAGCCAACTCAGGGTATGCTGCTTTATAAGCTGCGAATTTTTCATTCCATGCAGCTTCAGCTTTAGCGCCTGACTCTTTGCAATCCCAACCAGCATAAACATCAGCAGGTACTTCAAATGCAGCGTGATCCCAACCTAAAGCAGCTTTAGTCAGGTTAATTTCTTCTTCACCTAATGGTGCACCGTGACAGGCATGTGAACCCGCTTTGTTTGGTGAACCGAAACCAATCGTTGTTTTACAACAAATCATGGTGGGCTTGTCAGTCATGGCTTTAGCCATATCAATCGCTTTTTGCAGTGCATCAGCATCGTGACCATCAACATCAGCAATAACGTGCCAGCCGTAAGACTCGAAACGCTTAGGTGTATCGTCAGTGAACCAGCCTTCAACGTGTCCATCAATAGAAATACCGTTGTCATCCCAGAACGCAATCAGTTTACCCAGGCCTAAAGTACCCGCCAGTGAACAGGCTTCGTGAGAGATGCCTTCCATCAAACAGCCATCACCTAAAAATACATAAGTATTGTGATCAACGATGTCGTGACCTTTCTGGTTGAACTGGCCAGCCAATGCTTTTTCAGCAATCGCCATACCAACACCATTAGTAATACCCTGACCCAAAGGACCGGTAGTAGTCTCAACACCTGGCGCATAACCGTACTCAGGATGACCTGGAGTTTTAGAATGCAGCTGACGGAAATTTTTCAGATCATCGATAGATAGATCGTAACCAGTCAGATGTAACAGCGAGTAGATCAGCATTGAGCCATGGCCGTTGGACAGAATAAAACGGTCGCGGTTGCTCCAGTTAGGATTAGCTGGGTTGTGGCTCAGGTTGTGATTCCACAATACTTCAGCGATATCCGCCATACCCATAGGTGCGCCAGGATGGCCTGAATTAGCTTTTTGTACTGCATCCATACTTAATGCGCGTACGGCGTTTGCAAGGTCTTTACGTGAAGACATTATGCTCTCCGATTAAGTTTAATAACTGTTGAGTCGCAGCATAAAGGTCTATAAAACCCCTGCACCACAACGAAAATTCTATATAAATCAATGACCTGGAATGAAACAATGACCGCTACACGGCATTAGTCTTGGTCAAAGAAAAGCGCGTATTTTCCCCTAAATCAGCGCAATGGGCAAGCTAGCCGTTTTTATGGTGCTATCCAGAAAAACCTGTCAATTTGACTCATCTTTCCATTTGATCGAACAGCCCATGCTGGGAATTTGATTATCTGGGCCACAACCCGTTTCTGACACCTGCTTCATCGCTTCAAATAAATCACGATTCACATCCTCTGCCGCAGTTTCTTTACGACTGGCATCCAGGCGTCCACGGTACTGCAATTTCAAATCCGCGTTATAACCAAAAAAATCAGGCGTACATACTGCGCCATAGGCTTTTGCCACTTCCTGACTCTCATCGATTAAATAGGGGAATGGGAAATCGAACTGATCCGCCACTGCCTTCATATTCTCGAAAGAATCCTCCTCATACTCAGACGGATCATTCGACATGATCGCCACGCTATTAATACCCAACACCATGAGTTCACGCGTATCCCTGACAATGCGCTCACGTATTGACTTCACATAGGGACAATGGTTGCAAATAAACATTACCAATAGACCCTTTTTGCCCTTGATCAACTCAGGCGTCCAAACATTGCCATCAACACCTGGCAATGAAAAATTAATAATATCCTGACCAAAATCACATACTGGCGTCTCTAAACTCACCATTATCAACTCCTCCCACTGATACTCGACCGCGCCCTGACAATCAACTTATATCTATTAATTGCACATATTAATCATATCAGCGCAAATATATTCAATAAAAAATCCATGAATACACCCTAAAACCCTCAATCATCAAAATCCTTTCCTATACTTTGTACCCTATAGCCGAGACAGTGTATAAATGGTAAAATACACGGCTCGGTTAGTTTTCTAAAGAATATTCAACAGGCGCAGCAATGGCAGAGCAAGAAAAAGGTAGCGGACAAGAATCACAATCACAGCTTAAGGTGTTGATTGCAAAAGGTAAAGAACAGGGCTACCTAACGTACGCCGAGGTCAACGATCACTTGCCCGAAGGCATTGTCGACCCTACCCAGGTCGAAGATATTATAAATACGATCAACGATATGGGTATCCAGGTTTGCGAAGTCGCACCTGAAGGAGAGTCTCGCGTTCTGACTGATGGAGCTGTCAGTGAGGCCGACGAAGAGGTCACCGAAGAAGCCGTTGCCGCACTCACCTCGATTGAAACTGAGCTTGGCCGCACCACCGACCCTGTCCGCATGTACATGCGCGAAATGGGCACTGTTGAGTTACTGACTCGTGAAGGCGAAATTGAAATCGCTAAACGCATCGAAGAAGGCCTGAAACAGATTTTGGGTGCTCTGGCGACCAATCCACGTACCATAAAACTAACACTTCAAACCTGGGAAAAAATTGAAGCGGGCGAGACACGCCTGACCGATCTAGTTGCAGATTTCCATAAAAGCGATGAAGAACTTGATCAACTGGCCGCACTAGCACTTGCCAACGCTGCCCGTGAAGCCGAGCTAGCTGCCGCCGGAAAACCTAGCGAAAAAGAAGAAGTGGTAAGCACTGCTCTTGATGCAGATAAGGTCAAAAAGATCTTTACCAAAATCAAACGTGCCTACACGCGCGCTGTAAATGCCGTTGAAAAAGACGATAAGGACGAAATAAAAAAAGCACGTACTGCATTAGCTACAGCCTTCCTTGGCTTCAAATACCAGCCAGCAGCCGTTATTAAACTAACTCAAGATCTACACGCCACCATAGACCGTGTACGCAAACTTGAGCGACATATTCTGGATCTTGCCGTTAATCAGGCTCGCATGCCACGCAAGATTATGATCACCACGTTCCCGGATAATGAAACCAATACCAAATGGATCGATAAATACTGCAAAGGTCACGAATATTCCGACAAATTAAAAGAGCTATCGCCTGAAATCAAAATGACTCAGCAAAAACTGGCCTTGCTGGAAAAAGACTACGGTCTTGGTATTGTCGAAATCAAAGAGATTAATCGCAAAATATCCATCGGTGAAGCCAAGGCTCGCCGTGCCAAGAAAGAAATGGTGGAAGCTAATCTTCGACTGGTTATTTCAATTGCCAAAAAATACACCAATCGCGGCCTGCAATTCCTCGATTTAATTCAGGAAGGCAACATCGGCCTGATGAAAGCCGTTGACAAGTTTGAATACCGTCGTGGTTACAAATTCTCGACTTATGCTACCTGGTGGATTCGTCAGGCCATTACCCGCTCGATTGCTGATCAGGCACGCACTATTCGTATCCCTGTACACATGATCGAAACCATCAACAAACTGAACCGTATTTTCCGTCAGATGCTTCAGGAAATGGGACGCGAGCCCACACCTGAAGAGTTAGCTATAAAAATGGAAATGCCTGAAGATAAAGTTCGTAAGGTACTGAAAATTGCCAAAGAGCCTATCTCCATGGAAACCCCCATTGGTGATGATGAAGATTCACACCTGGGTGATTTTATCGAAGATACCAATATACTGGCTCCTATGGACTCAGCGACTGGCGAATCTTTGTGTGAATCAACCAAAGACATCCTAACCACGCTGACGGCACGCGAATCAAAAGTACTACGCATGCGCTTCGGTATCGATATGAACACCGATCACACATTAGAAGAAGTCGGCAAGCAATTCGATGTCACCCGTGAACGCATTCGCCAAATCGAAGCCAAAGCACTACGCAAACTTCGCCACCCTAGCCGCGCTGAACATTTGCGCAGTTTCTTATCCGACGATAGCTAAAAATCATTTATTCTTAATCTATTTAATTGGCGCGAAGTTTTCTATATACTTCGTTGCCAGTTAAATGTGTCATCACACACTAACAACACCCTCTTCAGGGCCTGTAGCTCAGTTGGTTAGAGCGCTCGACTCATAATCGATCGGTCGAAGGTTCGAGTCCTTCCAGGCCCACCATTTATTCTTTTGAAGTCTTTCACTTACCCATCAATACATTGGTTTCTTAAGACAACAATCCCAATAAGGCGTACCCTCAAATCTCTTCACCAGAAAATCCACAAAGGCTCTAACGCGTTGTGAAAGATGGCGCGTTTGTGGATAAATGGCGTAGGCATCAATCTGCGGCGTTTTGTAATCCTCAAGCACAGGAACCAGAGTGCCACTTTCAATTTCTTTATAGGCAATGAACGATGGCACGAGAACAATTCCCCTGCCTTCTACGGCCGCGTCTTTAAGAAACTCCCCGGTACTGGCTTTTAAGCATGGATGTATTTTTACTTTGATATCTCTGTCGCTACTATCCGTTAAGTGCCAGTATTCAAAATCACGCAACAGACTATAAACAAGACATTCGTGCTCTTTTAAATCATCCGGTGATTGCGGCTTGCCCATCTGTTCAAGATAATCTGGACTGGCACACATAACCATGCGAATTGGCGCAAGATGGCGCGCGATCAAACTTGAGTCAGGCAGCTTTGCAATACGAATCGCCAGATCAAAGCCTTCCTGAATTAAATCGACTTCACGGTCATTAAAATCCAGGTCAAATTCAATCTGTGGGTGCGCTTTTGAAAATTCATTAATGGCAGGCCCCATATGCATGAGACCAAAAGTGGACGGTAAGGCTATTTTTAAACTGCCTTTTAATGTGCCATGAGCCTGCGATGTGGCCAGTTCAGCTTCGAGCACATCATCCAGTATGCGCACCGATTGATGATAAAAAGCACGCCCGCTGTCGGTCAGATTCATACTTCGGGTGGTTCGATGAAAAAGCTCTACGCCCAGATGCGCTTCCAGTTCTTTTAGACGTCGACTAACGGCGGACTTTGCCACGCCAAGCCTGTCCGCAGCGCCACTGATGCTACCGGTTTCAACGACGCGAATGAAAGCCCTCATATTCTCAAAGCGATCCATTTCAGCCTCCCATTGTTGCGATTATAAGAACAATAATTTCTGATTATCACTGTTTATTCTTTGTTGAGCAATGACAATAATACCGCCAACGACAAGATTTAATACGCCGCGCATTTCTTTAGAAAAAGGTGAACATCATGAATACACAGGCAAACCCAACACGATTCATACCGGCGATGGCCACCTCTGAAGGTGCCGGTGTTACTGTGCACCGCACCATCGGTACACCGGCTTTACGCAATTACGACCCGTTCGTGATGCTGGATTATTTCAGTAGCGATAACCCGGATGAGTATATTGCGGGTTTTCCCTCTCACCCACACCGTGGTTTCAATACCTTCACCTATATGATCGAAGGCCACATGGAGCATAAAGACAGCATGGGTAATACCGGTGATCTCGGTCCCGGTAGTGCTCAATGGATGAAGGCGGCCAGCGGGGTTATCCATTCAGAAATGCCCAAACAGGAAAACGGTTTGATGCGCGGCTTTCAGTTGTGGGTCAACCTGCCAGCGGCAAACAAGATGGATACGCCTGAATACCAGGAATATGACGCCGATGCTTTTCCCGTCGTTGAAACATCAGGCTACAAAGTCAAAGTGGTTATAGGTCAATTTGCTGAAGCCTTGTCGCCTATCGTGGATGACATCACCAACGTCTGTTACTTCGATATTCAGGTGAAAGCAGGCAAAGGTTTTCAACATGAACTGCCCGCAAAGAACAACAGCTTTCTATATATATTTGAAGGTGATGGTCAGCTCAATGGGCGGAAGGTGCCATTGAATACTATGGTTGTGCTGGGCACAGAGGATCAAACACCTAACTTTACTGCAGGCGCACAGGGTGCGCGCTTTGTTGTCATTAGTGGCAAACCGATTAATGAACCCATCGTTCAATACGGTCCATTTGTGATGAACACTCGCGATGAGATCGACCAGGCGATGCGAGATTTCCAGTCGAATAATTTCGTCTCTGATCGTGCATGGGTCAATCATAAGTAAGCGTTTTATTTCATCTAATAAATAAAAGAGAATCAACATGATCAATGCAGAATTAAGCACAGTAAACGGTGAGTTTGTTCGATCAGAATCGGGCTTCAGGAACTGGATAACCAAAGATGGCAGCGCAGGCCCAACCGGCAAAGCAGGTTTTGCTGCTGAACCGGGACGCTATCATCTCTATATTTCACATGCCTGCCCCTGGGCGCATCGCACCATGATCTTTCGTACATTAAAAGGACTGGAAGATGTGATATCCGTCTCCGTGGTGCATCCACTAATGCCAGCGGAAAGCTGGGTGTTCGGTGAATATCCGGGCGCGACAGAAGACCATATAAACCATGCTCATTATTTGGCCGAAAACTATTTAAACGTCGACCCTAATTTTGATGGGCTGGTGACGGTGCCGCTATTATGGGATAAAAAACAGCAGACGATAGTTAACAACGAATCATCTGAAATTATTCGCATGTTAAATTCTGCCTTTGATACGTTTACAAATAATACTGTGGATTTTTATCCCGAAGCCCTAAGAACAGAGATAGATAAAATCAACGAGCCGATTTATAACAATGTAAACAACGGCGTCTATCGTTGTGGTTTTGCAAAAACACAAAAAGCCTACAACAAAGCCTATGATCGTTTGTTTAATACCATGGACGAACTAGAAGAAAAATTATCAAAACAACGCTACCTGATCGACGAGCAAATCACTGAAGCCGACTGGCGATTGTTTACCACGCTGGTGCGTTTTGATGCGGTGTACTACAACCACTTTAAAACCAATAAAAAACGTTTAATGGATTACCCGAATTTATGGGGCTACACGTGCGAGCTTTATCAAATTCCCGGCATTGCAGAAACGGTCAACATGGATCATATCAAGTACCACTATTTTGCCAGCCATAAATCGATTAATCCCACGGGCATTGTACCCAAAGGACCGGACATTGATTTTATGAGACCACATCAACGTGAACATCTTTCGTCATAAATTGTTTGAAGGCTTTAGCCTTGTTTTTGAAGCGAATAACCCGGATGAAGCTTCGCGAAATCCGGGGTTGTTTGCCATGGTTTAACCCGGATTATGTTGCTCTTCTTCCGGGCTACGGCACTGATATTTAAGATGTGGCAATATACAAAATCACTAAATCAACAACACCCAGAAAAGATCCAAAAAAATGACAACCACCCCCCATTTCATCGACCTACTCCGTCATGGTCAACCCGCTGGTGGTGACCGCTTTCGAGGTGTGCAGGATGATCCGCTGAGCGAAACCGGTTGGCAGCAAATGCGCGAAAGCGTTCATGGGATGTCTGACTGGGATGTGGTGGTAACCTCGCCATTACGACGCTGTGCGGATTTTGCCGCAGAGCTTTCTGAACGTCTTGGTCTAACGGTCGAAACAGAGCCTCGTCTGGCAGAACTGGCGTTTGGCGAGTGGGAAGGCAAGTCTTACGATGAGGTAAAACAGGCTGACCCTGCCGCGTGGCAGGCATTCTTTGAAGATCCTATCAATAATACGCCGCCGGGTGGTGAGAATATGACGGACTTTTGTGAGCGCATTGATGCTGTCTGGGATGCACTTGTCGAGCGACTAGCGGGGAAACATGTCCTCGTTGTAAGTCATGGCGCGGTGATGAGGGTAATCTATCGGCGCATTCTAAACATGCCGATGAGCTCTTTGTTTTCGATTGAGGTGCCGTATGCAAGCCTGACGCGGATTCGACGCCACCCTGAGGGCGACAGACTGGTATTCCATCGTTCTCCATAACGTAAGCACGGTAAACACTCCACCCCAGACTGCTATAATCCCCCCAAACTAATCTGGAAGCACCATGATCAACATTACCGAACCTAATCCCGAACAAAAATCCAGCATCGCCCTGTGGCAACTCGGTTTTCGCCCGTTTTTTCTCGCCACAGCTATTTTTTCTGTTATCGCAATGACGCTATGGATGGGCATTTACCAGTTTAACTGGCCAATGCCTTTGCTCGGGATCAATTCTATAGTCTGGCATGGCCATGAAATGTTGTTTGGTTACGCACTGGCCGTGATCGCAGGTTTCTTACTCGCTGCGGTAAAGAACTGGACCGGGCAACAAACCATTACCGGCTTGAAACTGTTCCTGCTGTTTTTACTGTGGGCTTGCGCACGACTTTTACCCTTGTTCAATATTGGCTCAATAGAAATCGTCGCCCTGCTCGATTGTCTGTTTATTTTATTAACGGCTATTGCAGTCGCTTCCCCAATCATAAAAGTAAAACAATGGGCACAAGTTGGCGTGCTTGCCATTCTGGCCCTGATGTTCACCGCCAATCTGTTTTATTACGCTGGCCTGATGGGCCTGGTAGAAAATGGTGAGCGCATTGGCATCTATTCATGCCTCTACCTTGTACTCACCATGATTTTTGTTATGGGACGACGCGTCATTCCCTTCTTCATCGAAAGAGGTGTTAACGAAAACGTTTCGCTGCGCAATAGAAAATGGCTGGATATCAGCAGCCTGATCTTATTGATCGCATTATGGTTTTTCGATGTAATTTATCTGCAAAGCGAAATAGCTGGTGCACTGGCTGGCCTTCTTTTTGTGCTGCACGCTATTCGTCTATTTGACTGGCACACCAAAGCGCTGTGGAAATCATCCATGCTTTGGGTACTGTATACCGCTTATAGTTTTCTCACACTGGGTTTTGCGCTCAAGACCGCTTCAGTCTGGTTCGATGTATCGCCTTTTTTATCGGTACATGCTTTCACCGTTGGCGGCATCGGCACATTAACACTGGGTATGATGTCGCGTGTCACACTCGGCCATACCGGTCGTAATGTGCTACAACCACCACGCGGACTATCGATAGCATTCATATTATTACTGATTGCCACATTTACTCGGGTTATTCTGCCACTACTTCTACCTGACTTATACAACATGTGGATTGTCATCTCACAGATACTCTGGATTGCCGGTTTTGGACTTTTTGTTACACTGTTCGCACCTATACTAATCAAACCACGCATTGATGGGCAACCGGGATAAATAAGACAAAACTAATATCTAGCCATACAATTCAGTCACATTAATAACCAAAAAATAAAAGAGAGCAATCATGTTAAAAGTTAACGAATATTTCGATGGAAAGATCAAATCGATCGGCTTCAAAACTGACACCTTACCCGCAACCGTGGGCGTCATGCTGCCAGGTGATTATGTCTTCAACACCGATGACAAAGAAAAAATGACCGTTATCAGTGGCGCCCTAACCATAAAGCGCCCCGCCGACAGCGACTTCATTACTTTTAACTCCGGCGAATCTTTTGATGTTGATGACAATAGCGCTTTCGATGTCAAAGTTGAAACCGAAACGGCCTACCTCTGCCTGTACGGCTAATAAACCTGTGTACCGTGTTAAGAATTAGCAACAGCGTCAGTATTGAAGATAATGAAATAGAACTCAGCGCTATCCGCTCGCAAGGAGCGGGTGGTCAAAATGTGAATAAAGTGTCAACCGCGATTCATTTACGCTTTGATATCAAAGCCTCCTCACTGCCCGAAGTATACAAACAACGCCTATTAGCACTGCATGACCACCGCATCACCAAAGATGGCGTAGTCATAATCAAAGCCCAGCAAACACGCAGTCAGGACAAAAACAAAGAAGCGGCACTCGAACGACTAAAAACTTTAATCCAGAAAGCTTTAATCACACCTAAAAAACGCAGAGCCACCAGTCCCAGCAAAAACTCTCAAAAGAAGCGAATGGACAGCAAAACCAAACATGGCCGTACTAAAGATATGCGCAAGAAAGTTATTGACTAAAATCAAATCAAACGAGAAGCAATCTTGCAACCTCGGAACTAAACGAGAATAATGTGCCATTATCCTAAATTAGAGCTATTCGAATTTAAGCTCATCACCCACCGTCATATCCGGAACAATATATGTGTAAATTAAGCTGGTCCATTTCTGCCGTACTTCTAATTGCATTAATCGCAATGAGCTATAAGTTTATTGTAGTTGGCTCAGTAGAGCCCAGTGATGATGGGCGCCAGCTATTAGTACTTGAACCCACTGAACGTAATTTTGTACTAGCTGAAATGCGCACATTCCTATCCAGTGTTCAGGCAATTACGGATGGTATTAGCAAAGAAGATATGACTCAAGTAGCAGAAGCTGCTCTCATGGTAGGCAATCAGGCGCAAAAAATAATGCCTGGTTCACTCATAGGCAAACTACCCTTACCCTTCAAAAAACTCGGTGGTGATACCCATAATAAATTTGATGAGTTAGCGCTTAATGCAGAACAGCTAGGCGATCCTGATCACAGCCTGAGGCAGCTTACTGAATTATTAAATAATTGCGTCGAATGTCATTCAATATATAAAATTGACGCTGCACAAATCAATTAACACTCACTATCTTTGATTCTATAAGATGATATTTCACAAACAACCATGATGTTATGGACTTTGGTTTTACCGACCTTTTAACACTACTGGGATCGCTTGGACTCTTCCTTTACGGGATGAAAGTTATGAGTGATTCTTTAGTGATGTTGGCTGGCGACCGGATGCGAAGCATTCTCGCTTCTACTACCTCAAACCGATTTTTTGCCTTATTAACCGGTTTTTTTATTACCGCCGTAATTCAATCTTCTTCTGCAACAACTCTAATGGTGGTCAGCTTTGTTAATGCCAGTTTACTGACGCTCACCGAAGCCGTCGGCATCATTATGGGCGCCAATATTGGCACAACAGTAACCGCCTGGTTAATTACTATTCTCGGCTTTAAAGTAAAAATGAGTGCCATTGCACTGCCACTGGTCGCGGCTGGATTTTTACTGACAATTTCAAAAAACGAAAAAGCCAGGCAGTGGGGGTATTTTACTGTTGGCTTTGCCCTGCTGTTCATTGGTTTACAGTTTCTGAAAGAGTCAGTACCAAATATTGGCGATCATCCTGAGGCTCTAGCCTTTCTGGCTGAATACACCTCCAGAGGGTTTCTGTCGATACTTATGTTCCTGGTTATCGGAACAATATTGACGCTCGTTATACAATCATCCAGCGCCGCCATGGCGCTGACACTGTTGATGTGTTTTGAAGGCTGGATTGCTTTTGATATAGCCGCAGCGATGGTTGTAGGTCAGAACATAGGCACAACCATCACCGCTAACCTTGCCGCCATAATTGGTAACTATCACGCCAAGCGCGCAGCACGAGCACATCTGATTTTTAATGTCCTTGGCTCCATCTGGATCTTAATACTGTTCTACCCTTTTCTTCGCGCAGTGGGACAAGTAGTTGAACAGATCGAGGGGGTTTCACCATTTTTGAACGCTGCAGCTGTTCCAGTCGCTATTTCAATTTTTCACACCGTCTTTAATATTTTAAACGCCGTTATACTGATTGGATTTATAAAAATTATTGTTAATCTGGCGGAACGCATGGTTCCCGCTGTTGAAGAAAAAGAAGTGGAAATTGATCAGCCACAGTTTCTAACTGAATCATCATTGAAATACAGTCAAACGGGTATCAAGGCATTGACTGATGAATCAGTTCGATTGCTCGAAAATGCTGCCTACAAAATTTTTGCCCATGGCCTTGGTGTGCATCGGCATGACCTTGAATCTGAGCAGGACATGTTGAAATTCCTCAACATATCACCCAAGACCATCAGGATAGATATTGACCTGGTTTACGCCACGCAAATCAAAATCATCTACAGCCGGATTCTTGATTATGCGACCAGGCTACAAAAACAGACCAAGCCCACGCATGAACAAATCGAGACTATTCGCAACATTTTGGTCGCGGACAGACTGCTGGTACAGATAGTCAAACGAATGAAACCATTGCAGGAGAACCTTGAGCGTTACATGGCTTCCGATAATGAAACACTCCGCCGAGAGTACAACGTATTAAGACGGCGTATACTCAAAGTAGTTCGTGAAATAAAACGCATCGGTCCAGCCGAGAATCTGGAAGAGCACCTCGATAAAATCAACAAACAAAGAAGCAAAGCCGAAAAAATGGATGTACTGTTAACTGGTCATGTTGAAGAACTGCTGGCTAATGGTGACATCACCGACGAAATGGCCAGCTCCTTAATCAACGATAGTTCTAATGCCGCAAGAATTACCAAGAACCTGATCGACATCGCTGTGATTCTTTACAAACCAGAAGACAAACTTATCGAAAGTATTGATGAGCAGAATGCAGAAGATTATCATGCATAAACGAACTTAAACTGTTAGCCGCTTTTATTACTTTCATACCACTCAAGAAGATCAGGCACCGCTGCTGGTTTAATACTAACGTCAACCAGTATGAAACGTAAATTTCAATATAATTTAAAATCACCAAGTTTTTGAGAACGCAACTTATTATCAAACAATTTGTCGACATTCTTTACTACTCACTGATTCTTATTATCATTCACGCATGGGTTTTCCTTCTTTATGTAACAAACATCACATCTAATAAGTAACAATTATCACGCAATATTTGTAACATCTATCACATATAATTTTCTTGCGAAAATTTTTCAAAAATAATGACGGGATAATTAACATATTTGCTTAACTTTACCCATATTTACTTACAAAAAAATTCATTTAATCATCTAAAACCTCGGTATCACTGTGCATCTTATAATTTGGCACGATTACTGCTCTACGTAACAGCAGACGCACTAAATGCGTATACATCAACTTTATTAAACAATGGAAATGAGGATTTTATAAATGAATAAATCACTAGTAGCACTTGCAGTAGTAACAGCAGCATCATTCATGTCGAGCACTGCCTTTGCAGGCAAATACAGTATGCCATCTCTTTCTAACCCAAACCCAGCGCCCTTGACTGTAACTAATTCAATTTCTGAAGTTAATGGTCATGTTGGTGGTTTTGTAGATTCCGCTGGCAATGTTAATGGTGACATGATGAACCCTGACAATGTAACCATTCTTTACCCTGTTGCAGGCGTTGTTAATGCCACTGTTACAGATATGCGCACAGGTGTAACTATAGGCACAGTAGCAGAAACAGGCGACATTGCCGCCACAGTAAAATTTCCTACTAGCTTCTTTGGTCTGATGGGTGACTGGAGCGCACTGCCAGAAACTATGGCATGGACTATGGATGATTTTGCTATGAACCTTAATGGTTCAACCTTTAATTTTGCAGAAGAATTAACTGGTCGTGCTTTTCCACACCTAGGCCCTGTTGAAAACCCAATGGTTACTGGCACAATGGCTCTACGCATGGCTGGTTGTGCAGGCGTCCGCGAAGTAAGTGGCGAAGGTGATTACGCTGGTCAAGTTGGCACTCTGTGCATGAACGGCACATTTACTTTTGACCAGAACTTCAATGGTGTTGGTGTATCAAATTGCACTGTTGCACTACATACACCAATTCAATAAGAAAGACAGATTTATTGTTCTCTTAGAACATAAATTAAAATCAGAAGTCAAAAGAGGTGAGCAATGCTCGCCTCTTTTTTTTCATACTAAATTCAGGTTAAGCAATAATAAAATATAAGTCCTCAACAGACTATCTAAACAACTTCTACTTTCATACCTACTTGCAGCAACCCTGCTCCATCAGCAACCGCGTTCTGTCCAAAAAATACTTTGTGATCTCGTTTCCGATAATTCACCAGAGTCATTATTGGCTCTTTACATCGTTCAGCAGTGTTTATATCTACATTAGGAATAGTACAACGACTACAAGGCTTAACAATGCGTAAAGTAATACCGCCCACTTTTAACTGTTTCCAGTCATCTTCCGCAAATGCTTCACAACCACTAATAACAATATTGGGACGAAAACGTGCCATGGGAATATCTTCATGCAGACGTGAATTCAAATCATCCAGTGAAGCTTGTGAGGTTAGTAGAATAGGAAATCCATCACTGAAGGCTGTCTGATCTTTAGGCTGCGCAAATGTCTGATCAACAATGCGTATTTCATCATCAGGAAAATAAACCAGACGACATTCCAGACCAAGAAATTGCGACAACCATTTCGCGGCTTCGTCACCAGCATCACGCGCATTGCAGTAATCATCCCAAACTTTTACACGGCGTGTTATGAGATTTTCTGGAACAACTATTTTTAGTTCCGTCATACCTGGTGCATTGATTGACAGACCGCAATCTATTTCGGGGTTGATCAGTTCGGGCTGAATTAAACACAGGCGTGCGACTGTGCGCTGGGTTAGCATTTCGCCCTGATGATCAATCACCATCCATCGACGATCGTACTTTAGACCACCCATGTGCATGTTTGATGCTTTCAATTGTACCTGTCGCATGGATTTGACTGGGTAGATGGCGAGTTCAGATATAATTAAATTAGTCATTATTTGCCCATATTACAATACGACCGATGCCATGTTTCATTTTGGCCGAATCCATTTTCCTGTATGAGCAGGGCTTCAATGAATACGATTGACGACAAACATATCACTTACACTTACCTCTTGTTTACAATCGGCATAAATCGCCATATATGCTACTATTCGAGCGGTTATTATCTTTCTATACCGAACGAATTGTTATATTAGGCTTATCTAATGGAAAACAAACCATTACTAAAATCTGATGCCAGTATTTCTGCGCACAGCCAGTTATATAAACTTTACCCTGAACTAGAGGGTGAACATAATCCTGAATGGATCGCCATTCTTGATCGCGTCCAATTAGCTGAAGGTTGCAGCAACACTATACTCGCCGCCACAGGCTCATTATGCATGGGCTTTATGTTACTGCTCGATGGCACTATACGCGTCTATCAGGATGCGGACGATGGCCGTGAAACAACTTTATACAGGATCAATCCCGGTGACATTTGCCTGATGAGCCTGAATAGCCTGCTTCACAATAAACCTTTTCGAGCCAATGCCAAAGCAGAAAGTAATGTAAGAATGTTGATGATGAGCGCGCCTGACTTTCATAAAGCGATGGGGGCTTCTGAAATCTTCCGCACACTGATGCTAACCAGTTTGGTTGACACTATGTGCTCAATGGTTGGCTCGTTTTATGATACTGCTTTTGAGCCTCTTGATATGCGACTCGCCTGTCTGTTAGGACGCCTATTTGAACGATCAGGCACCGATGCGCTCACCATAACACATCAGGAATTATCACAGGAACTGGGCACATCAAGAGAAGTGATTAGTCGCTTACTGAAAAAGCTCGAGCTCCAGCAATGTGTTGTACTAAAACGCGGTCAAATTCTTATTGGTGACAATAAAAACCTGCCTGGTTTATCTACTGAATAAGTTAGAAAATATTTACTGCTGACGCCCGCATCACAATCTATTATTTCAATCGTTACTCTTACGACACACATCCAGTTGGCGCTTCATTTCCCCAAGACCTAGTTCTCTGGCATATTCTATATTACGCTCAGGAATGGCTTCAGCATCAGGATGATGTTTTATCGCCTGTTCCATACTGGCCTCCCTGATGAGATGCAGCATGGGATAAGGTGAGCGGTTAGTGTAATTAGCGGCATCATCCTGTTCAGCACCGGCAAAACAGTAATCGGGATGGAAACTGGCGAATTGATAAATACCTTCATAGTCCTGATCGGCAATCAGCTTTTCGCCTAACTCGACCAGATCCAGATAGTCTTCAAAATCCTGAAAACCTTCAGTAAAGATTAACAGCGTGGTTTCGGTGTTGTCATTTTCATCGAGATGACCACATTCATCGATCATGGCCTGCAATGCAGGCTCCAGATCGGTGCTGTGGTTCACGCTGTAACGAATGCTTTCACGTTCCATTTCGCGTTTTGCGAATGGGCAAAAGTTGTGCCCGATTATGATATTTTTAACCCAGCATTGCGTTTGATCAATAACGTTCTGATCACTGCTGCCTGGATTATCGCTCATTTCGATGCTGCCCCTTATCGAGCAGCACGTGCTGCTGCTTCACTCTCGCCCTGGCTGCGTAGATACTCCTCATAACTACCAGAGAAGTTAACCAGACCAGTGGGTGTCAGTTCAATAATACGCGTTGCCAGTGATGAGACGAACTCACGGTCATGACTAACGAACAATAATGTACCGTCGTAATTTTCCAGCGCGAGGTTGAGTGATTCAATCGATTCCATATCAAGGTGATTGGTCGGCTCGTCCATCAACAGCACATTGGGTTTTTGCAGCATCAGTTTGCCGAACAACATACGTCCTTGCTCACCACCGGAAATGATTTTCACGGATTTTTTGATGTCATCCTGTGAGAACAATAAACGACCCAGAACACTGCGTACGGCCTGTTCGTCGTCACTGGGTTTTTTCCATTGACTCATCCAGTCGAACAGGGACAGGTCTTTTTCAAAATCAGCGGAATGATCCTGTGCATAACTGCCCAGTTGAGCATTCTCTGACCATTTCACAGTGCCAGCATCGACTTCGAGATCACCTAACAAGGTGCGCAACAACGTAGTTTTACCAATACCATTGGGTCCGATGATAGCAACGCGCTCACCGACTTCAATCATCAGGTTCAATTTTTCAAATAATGGCTTTTCATTATCGTAATGTTTTTTCAGGCCGTCTACTTCCAGCGCAAGACGGAACAATTTTTTGTCCTGCTCAAAACGAATAAAGGGATTAACACGACTCGATGGTTTAATCGTAGTCAGCTCAATTTTATCGAGCTGCTTGGCACGTGATGTCGCCTGTTTCGCCTTGGAAGCATTGGCAGAGAAGCGGCTGACAAAACTCTGTAATTCGGCAATTTTGACTTTTTTCTTATCGTTTTCAGACTGCATTCTTTCGCGCACGCCGGTGGCGGCAATCATGTATTCATCATAGTTGCCCGGGAACAGACACAGTTCGCCGTAATCCAGATCGGCCATGTGTGTGCAAACACTGTTCAGGAAGTGACGGTCATGCGAGATGATGATCATGGTGCTCTTGCGCTGGTTGATGATGTCTTCCAGCCAGCGAATGGTGTTGATGTCGAGGTTATTGGTCGGCTCGTCGAGCAGCAAAATATCGGGATCAGAAAACAGGGCCTGCGCCAGCAATACGCGCAGTTTCCAGCCAGGAGCAACCTCGCTCATCGGACCATTGTGCTGTTCTAATGGAATATCCAGACCTAAGAGCAATTCACCTGCGCGAGATTCAGCGGTGTAACCGTCCATTTCGGCAAAATGCACTTCCAGATCAGCCACTTTCATGCCATCTTCTTCGGTCATTTCTGGCAGACCATAAATACGGTCACGTTCCTGTTTCACTTCCCAGAGCTCTTCATGACCCATGATCACGGTATCGATGACGGAAAAATCTTCGTAAGCGAACTGATCCTGACGCAATTTACCGACACGTTGGTTCACATCCACTGAAACCACACCCGCCGTTGGCACCAGGTCGCCTCCGAGGATTTTCATAAAAGTGGACTTACCACAACCATTAGCGCCGATCAGGCCGTAGCGATTGCCTTCGCCAAATTTAACGGAAATGTTTTCAAATAGCGGCTTAGCGCCGAATTGCATGGTGATATTTGCTGTAGTAATCAAGAGTCTGTACCGAGAGTATTCTGAAAAGCAGAGTATTATCTCATATTTATGCCAGTAGCTGTGGCTAAGATGATGAACTGTTGCAGTAAAGGACCTAATAAGGCGTAGTTAGTTCAATGCCGGCATAAGCCGAGGTGGCGCTGTCATCAAACCGGACACCGACTTTCCCCGAAGGTCATTTCATTAAGCGCCCAGCTGCATGATCATACTAGATGATACAACCTGTACCCGTGCCACCCGCTCTGCCAGCCATTCAGCCCTGGCTGTGGAGCGAGAGTAAGCGCCACAAGCAACCTAGCTTCTGTACCACACAAACAAAAAAGGCTTGGCGATTAGACCAGGCCTTTTTTCAGGACAAAAGCTCACTCACCTCATCCGTGATTATTACTAACCAGCGCTTGTAATTTACTTACAGGCGAGACGAGGTCATTTCAATTTTGTACGCTGCATGACATGCGACACAATTATTCATCAACTCTGAAAGTTGTCGAAGACTGTGTTCTGGATCGCCTAATTGTTCTGCATGAAGTGCTAGCTCATCAAATTTACTGTGCGTATCAAAACCTAATGTCTTAAATTCAACGGGAAGTTTCCCCATTAATGTGCCAGGCACAGCCGCTTGAGCAGCTTTACCCACTGTTCGTGCAGATTCAGCAACAAGCTTCATATCACCCTCATTGACACCTATGGTTATTTTCTGAACACTTTCCAGAAACATTCTCATTTCTCCTAAAACCAGATCTCTTTCTCCGCCATTAATATGTATGGCAATACGTCCATCGGTACTTTCTGAAACACTACCCTGGAAAATAAATTTATAAATACCCCCTGCGATGATTAGCAGCAGGAACGCAATAATTATTGGGCATTTTTTACTCATAACGTTATCTCTTAAATGTTTTATTAATCTAGCATATTAAAGTGCCGGGGCTATAACCCCGGAACAAATACTTCAACTACATGAACCACCTTCGGGCACACCCATCTTTTTAAGAATCGTAGCCAGCGGGCAAAGGTTGGTCAGGCCACTCTGCGCCAGATTTGCACCTACAAAAATCGTAAGAGCTACCCAATTCGGATGCACATAGTGGGTGAGTGCAAGACTCAACAGGATCATTAAACCAGCAAATAGCCGTACAAATTTATCGACAGTCATAATTAACTCCGTACCTTATAGGTTTCATTAAAATTGGTAAGCGATCTGTGCATAGACAATATCCTGCTCAATACTTATCTTGTTTGCAGATGTACTGGAAGCAACCTCGTTCTCGAAAGCATGGGTATAGGACAGGGAACCTGAAACTTTTTTGCTGATCTGGCGTGTTGCACCCAGAGACACGTGCAATTCAGGGATCGCTAATGAGCCAATATTCTGGTCCACATCTTCCGGTCCAATAGGCGATTTTCCATAGTTCACACCGAAACGTAGATCAGTTTCGGCACTGACCTGTTTCTGTATGCCCAGCGAATAGACCATTTGATCATCCCAGCCGAAATTTAGCGATGGCGGAATGCTGCCGGTAAAACCCGCAGGTCTACCAATATCAACCGAACCCATGGTGTCGCTGAAATCGATCCATTTAGCATCTATCTCTACCAGTAAACCTGACGTCGATTTATATGCCACACCTAAACTCAGCTGTTGCGGAACATCCAGATCTACGGTGATTTTACCGCCTGAGGTGGTAGCGCTGGAGGCGGTATTGAACTCGTGCTCACTGACGTCTGTTTTACTGACCCAGGACACACCCATCTGCCATTGCTCATTTATATGATAGATAGCACCCAGGGTTGCACCAAAGCCAAACTGCTGGTTTTGCGGAAAGCTAAACATGGCATTGCTGATCGCCAGGCTCTGATAACCGATATTGATCGATGCACCCACTGACAGATCGTCACTGACTTTGTAGGCCATGCTGGGCGACAGCTTGAAAAAACCCTTGGTGGTCACGAACGACTGATTACCGGGTGCCGCTGGTGCGACATCGGAAAAATCCACGCCAAAGCCGGCCTGCGCAGCCAGACCTAAACCAAGAAAAAGCTGATCGCTGACTTTAAAAGCCACTGAACCCGAAGGTAAAAAGAACAAGTTGGAATCACTGGTGACCCCATTGACTTCTCGCGGAGGTTTCATGAAACCCGGGCTAAGATCGAAGCGCACTTCCTCCATACCCAGTTCCGCAATGCCTGCTGGATTAACAAAGAGGGTCGCTGAATCTTGTGGTGCGGCAACAACAGCCCCGCCCATGCCCCACTGGATAGCGGTCACACCTAATAGCTGATCACCATTTGTAGCGTGAGAGGCTAGCGGGAGACCAAGCGTAACGGCAGCTAAAACTGCTTTTGCATTGAATTGAATTGACATCGTGTTTCTCCAGAATATCTATTTAAGTTGAAAATCGAATTAACGCAGCAAATTGGAAAGACCTGGCTGGCTACGGAAAGTGGCATGGCATGACACGCATCCTGAAGTAATTGGTCCGACAAATGATGCGGCTTGTGCCATGTCACCCGCATCGGCGGCACTAGCCAGTTTTTTAGCATTGCCCTCAACACTGTCATTGAATCCTTCAAGGATGGCCAAACGATCATCATTCACATTTTCCAGACCCAAATAAGGCAGAAGCCCACCAACAGGAATTCTATGGTTAGCCAGACGCCGTGCACTGTCCGCTACCTGTTCTTTATTTTCAGTCATGATGCCTGAAACCATGCTCTGGTAATCGGCTAAAACTTCAGTCATCACCTGACGCAAGGTCGCTGTATCGCTATAACGGGAATGCTGCGCCAGTATTTTCATCAGCGATTGCTTGGTTTTGGGTGATAGCACCTTAACCTTTGCTTGCAGTTCCGGTTTCATCAACATCATCTGATGCTGCATAATTTTTTGCAGTTCCTGCATCTTCTGCGGATCGGGTTTGGCTTCAGCGGCAACCGCTGAGCCACTGATAAGAAACGCCGCCGCAAGAGACACAAAATATTTTCCGCAAATGGCAGGTAGCGTTTTAGGGAATTTGTTTGTCTGACTATGTTGGTATACCATCTATTTTAATCCTCTGCATGTTGTCACCATCTGTTAGGTCTATACAAATGGCATAGCGAAAAAATAATAACGCTATGACTGAAGTGTAAGGAAGTTGTTTATCGCGTTGTTTGCGCAACAGTAACAAGATGTAATGAAATTGTTTCAGAATTGTATCAATACTCAAAATTGACAGGTAACCCTATGAGCGCCCTACGACAAAGGCTGTTGGTGGTAGATGACGAGCCCAAGCTCAGGCAGCTGCTAAAGAAATACCTTTCGCAAGAAGGCTTTGTTGTGGAAGCGGTCGAAGATGGCGTTGCGATGGATCGATATCTTGCCAACCATGAGGTTGATCTTGTTATCCTCGACCTTATGCTTCCAGGTGAAGACGGCCTTTCCATTGGACGTCGTTTATACCATCAGAAAAACCTGCCAATCATTATCCTCTCCGCGCGAGGCGAAGAACTTGATCGAATCGTCGGCCTTGAGATGGGCGCTGATGATTATCTCACCAAACCCTTCAACCCAAGAGAACTTCTGGCCAGAATTCGCTCGGTATTACGCCGACAGGCACCGGACAGCCAGCCCATTTCCAAAGAGGCCCATATCCTTACGTTTGGCCCATTTTGCCTGGATGTGGAAAAACACCAGCTCAGCAAAGATCATCAGGAGATTCCTATCACTACAGGTGAGTTCACTCTTTTGTGCACCTTTCTGGAACATGCCAACCGCGTCATTGACCGCGATACCCTGTTGGAACTAACTAAAGGTTACGACCGTGACCCGCTCGATCGCAGTATCGATATCTGTGTCGGTCGTTTACGCAAAAAGATTGAAGCTGATCCATCCAAACCCGTTTATCTGCGCACGATTTGGGGTGCCGGATACCTGTTTTCAACGGAAAACTAACTAAACGCATCATGTCTATTTTCAAATTTCAGAGTTTTTTATGGAAAGTGCTCTCTACCATCGGCATCGTATCGATTATATTTCTGCTGATTATGTTATCAACACTGGCCTACTATATGGTGCTCCCGCTTGGACATCGAGCCACTGATGACCTGGCCAGCATTATGTCTCATGCGGCGGAGAGATGGGATAGCCTGCCCTCTGTTGAGCGAGCGGCATTCGCCGAAAAAATGCTGCAAAAACACGACCTCGTATTAACCAGTGCAGAGGCGAATTTACCTGACTCATCAAGCATGCTGCCTTACCTTTATTTTCTTGAAGCATCACTGAAAAATCAATTGGGAACAGCCATTACCATCAAGACCAGCCGGGGCATGGATGATAATGAGTGGTTCTGGATTGATATCCCGGTATCAAACGAAATATTACGCTTTGGATTTTCACGCGCCCGTATCGGCGTCGAACCATCAACCGCATTCTTTGTTCTTCTGTTCACGGGAATTTTTCTAACCGTTCTCACCGCAGTCATACTGACGCGACGCCTGACCATTCCAATAGATCGCCTTTACCACGCAGCACAACTTGTCGGCAAAGGGCACTGGCCCGACCCCGTTAAAGAAGAAGGTCCGGAAGAACTGATCGTTCTTGCCCGTGGATTTAATCGCATGAATATTCAGGTGAAAGAGTTGCTAGCCAACCGCACGACTTTGTTAGCGGGTATAGCGCACGACCTGCGAACGCCTCTCACCCAGATTCAATTAGCCTTATCCATGTTACCCAATGAAGGCGGTGACCGGGATTTAATGAACAGTATTCATGGTGACCTGGAAGTAATTAATCGCCTCATTGGCGAAACATTAAGCATCAGCCTTGAGCTAGCAGAAGAAGAACTGGTGCTAACAGATATCGATCTGGAACTGGACAATATAATAAAAAATATTCAAACCAATGGGGTAGACATCGAATGGTCGCGTGGTAAGCCATGCCGTAGGATGTTACAACCTCTGGCGCTACGCAGAATCCTGACAAATCTACTGGTAAACGCCCTGCGTTATGGCGATGGCAAGCCCATTAACGTCTGCTATGAATGCCAGAAAGAAACCATTATCATCCAGATCATGGACAGCGGCCCGGGCATTCCTGATGAACATCTAGAGGCCGTATTTCGACCCTTTTTTCGACTGGAGAAGTCTCGCGGCAGTGAAACTGGCGGCAGTGGACTGGGGCTTGCTATAGTTCGGCAACTGGCCGATGCACACGGCTGGACAGTAGAATTGATACCGCGTCCCGAAGGTGGAACAAAAGCGGTGCTGACTATTCCCTGTGACCAGTAAAAGGTTTTTAACCTGTGCTTTCATCAAGCCACTAAAAACTCAATATGACGTACTTAGTTCAATGCCCGCGTAGGCGGAAGTATCATTTTCATCAAACCGGACACCGGCTTTCACTCCCCAGCGCCAGCTGTCGCCCAATGTCATTTCATTGAGAATCCAGCCCAGCTGCCAGGCTGAATAGTGGGGGTCGCCCTGATAAATCAGCTCGGGGCCGTCGTAGCTGTTATCGTCATTTTTTGTCACAAACCGGCCACGCACCCAGTAGGCATTTCGGCCAAAAACGTATTCAAGATTTCCAATCATTTTGAATTTTTCTGAAGTCCGCTTTTCACCTTCGAGCTGAAATTTTAAATTGGTGTCTGAGCCAGCTGAATCGTTGCCAGGATCATCCGGACTGAGACGAGTATCAGAACGAATAACGCCCAGACGGGTATTCCACCAGTAGTCTTCGCCCGAATCATGATAGCCAATAGCCGCCGACAGGGAATTGATACTGGCCTCTATCTCGGTGGCTCCCGCTTCATAAGCATAAGTTTGATAGTCAGCCCACAGGTGCACGACGTAACCTTTTCCCAAATTACTCCTCGGCAGTGGGACTGATGTCCCCAGATATAAATAGTGGGATGAATCATTAGTAACTTCCGCTCCCGTGAGCAAAAGGTTGTCAGCTGCCTGAGCAACCTGAGCATTCAGCATCAACGCAACAGGAAATAGAAACTTATACAATTTGCGCATCTGCCACCTCATCTTCTTCCTGCTCAATAACATCAACCAGTTTGTATACATACAAGGTCGCACTCGGGCTTTCCAGCATCTCCACCAGTTCAGTCTGCCTGATCAAATCCGGTTGTGGCATTCGCGAATAGGTACTAAAAACCAGCACTTCATTTTCACGTAACGGCACAAAGGTAATCACGATGGAACCGTGAGAGTGTACATCGTGCGCAATCAGGCCCATCGCAACTTTATCTTCGGATTCAGCATCATAGTGATAACGCACCGCCCCCCAGAAGTCTGCACGCACCTGTTTAATAATCTGCTGTTTCTTGAATTTCTTAACCAGCCATTCAAAAGGCGTTAACGACTGCTCGGTCAAATGATGCAAGGTCCACTGCAAGTCAGAACCATATAAAAACAAATCCAGTTCATCCTGGTTGTCTTCTTTGTCCCAGTCAAAATGACAACCAACACCTTTAAGATAACGTTCACCCTGATCATTCGGTGGCGACATTAGCTTGGCCGCGACCACACCGTGAAAATTCATTTCGCCACTGGGCAGGGCAATCTGCCCCAAGATAGACTGGCCTGCCTCCAGCGTTTCCGGAAATGCACCGTAAAACTTACAGCCGGATGATGAAATATTATCGACTGTAACGTAGGTTATTTCTTCTCCCACGGTGACCCTTGAAGGCAAATTAATCGGAAAGCGATATTCGTTGCGTTTAAAACGGCTGACATTCTTTGTAAAACTTAATAGCGAAAACGCAATGCCACTATTAATCAGCGCCCAGATCACATTGGCGATGACACCTTCGATTGGCAGATAGCCATAAAAATAATAAAGCAGGCAGCCTAATGGGATCGCAAAAACGTTAAAGCCGATAACCAGAAGCTGCGGCATCAACATGCGCTTATTGACCTGGTTCTGGCTCAGGCTTTTGTCAGTAACTTTAAAACCATCCTTAGTGCCAAACCACGCCAGCGTCGCCCAGGCAAAAGCAAAGAACCGACCGAAGTTATATTGCTCGATATAAAACATTTTCCCGTAACCACGGCCGACCTCTTCAAACACCAGGAAACTCAGCAGGTAAAAAGGAATAAAATGCATCAGAAATTCTGAATTGATCGCATCAATCGGCATGACTCCGGTAAACAATACAATCGCCGGCGAAATATAAAACAGGCCTTTTTGCCAGCCATCAAAATAAGTCAGCACCGATGCCAGATAATTTAAACGCTGCGCAAAGGTTAAGCCCCTGGCAGTTAAAATACCCTCCATCTTCCAGACCTGCATCGCGCCCTGCCCCCAGCGAACACGCTGGCTCAAAAAAGGTGCCAGCGTCGAAGGCGCAACCCCGTAGGCCATGGACTGCTGCATATAAATCGAACGATAACCTTTTTTATGCAGGCGTATAGAGGTGTGCAGGTCCTCGGTGAGCGTGCCGGTAGCAAAACCGCCAATCGAATCCAGCGCGGTTCTTCTAACAATGGCGCAACTACCGCAGAAAAAAGCAGCGTTCCAGTAATCCTTGCCGCGCTGAATCACCCGGAAGAACAAAGACTGCTCGGTCCAGACACGTTTGTTGCCCTTGCCCTGGCGATGCTGGTAAGAATCAAGATTATAAAAATCCTGCGGCGTCTGTACGAACGCGACATTATCATCAGCAAAGTAGCCGATGGTATTGGTGATGAAGTTACGCTGCGGACAGTGGTCTGCATCGAAGATCGCAATGAAATCACCGTCGCTGTGCTCATAGGCATAATTCAGATTGCCCGCCTTGGCATGTTCGTTATTACCACGCGCCAGATAACGCACACCGTATTGCTCGGCCAGCGCCTTCATCTCAGGCCGGTTACCATCATCCAGCACCCAGGTGACATGATCGTAATCCATGTTCTTTGCTGCGATGATCGTCTTCCTCATCAGATCAACCGATTCGTTGATCGTCGGAATATAAACATCCACGGTTTTGCCTTCGATGACTGGCATGGGGTCACGCCGGGTCAGGCGGGAAACCATAAAAACATGCAAAGCCGAACCAATTAGTCCGTATACTTCTGCTACGTATAACGAAATAGAGAAAAACATGGCTTCTTGATTGAATGAACCCAGTCGCCACACCAGATACCAGATTGCAACCATAAAAAAGGTTACCACCAGCAACCTTCGATAGGGCCCAAGGGGAATATAAGAAGTTTCAGCCATTTGAATTATGCAATTTAACGTTTCTTTTTTTATATTTTATTTAGTTATATAACGCCAATATATAGTTTTTCGTCTTTAAATAATACATGAATAAAAACAATGACATCTTAAGCCAGGCCTTTGCCGAACTGACCCCTGACCACATACTGGACGCGATTGAAGCGACCGGTATCGATTGCGACGGTCGTTTCCTGGCACTGAACAGTTACGAAAACCGCGTCTACCAGATCGGCGTCGAAGACGACAAACCCATCGTTGCCAAGTTTTATCGCCCGCACCGCTGGAGTGATCAAGCCATCATCGAAGAACACCAGTTCACCCTCGATCTGGCCGAACAGGAAATCCCGGTGATCGCGCCCATCAAAAATGAACACGGCGAAACTTTATTCAAACACGGCCTTTACCGCTTTGCGCTTTACCCCTGCCGAGGTGGACGCGCCCCCGAACTCGACAATCCCGAGCACCTTGAGCAGCTGGGGCGCTTTATCGGCCGCATTCACGCACTCGGTGCGACCAGACCATTCGAGCACAGAACCACGCTCAACATCGACACCATGGCGGTAAAACCGCGCGCGTTTCTGCTTGAAAATAATTTCATCCCCGAATATCTGCTGGAAGCTTATACCTCGGTCACGCGAGGACTCATCGAACAGATCGAATATCGTTTTAAACAGGCAGGCAATGTCAGTTACATCCGCCTGCACGGCGACTGCCACCCCAGCAATATTTTATGGACCGACAACGGCCCGCATATCGTCGACTTCGACGACGCCCGCACCGGCCCCGCGATTCAGGATCTCTGGATGTTTTTATCCGGTGATCGTTTTTACATGACCGAAAGGCTGGCGGATTTACTCGAAGGTTATACCCAGTTTTACGATTTCAATCCCGCCGAGCTTCATCTGGTTGAAGCTTTGAGAACGCTGCGCATTATTCACTATTCATCATGGATTGCATCGCGTTGGGATGACCCGGCGTTTCCGCTTGCGTTTCCGTGGTTCAACGAGACACGCTACTGGGAGGATCATGTTTTGTCGTTGCGGGAGCAGGCGGCATTGTTGAATGAAGCGCCGTTGGTTTGGGATTAAGCGTAGTCTGGATGAAGTGCAACGTAATCCTTGGTAAACTGGCAACACTTACATCAGGACAACTCCCGGATTCCGCTATGCTTCATCCGGGCTACAATAATAAAATTATGATGAGATATCTGTTAAGTATTATTCTGTTGACCGAAATCTATTTCGTGACTGCGTGCTCTGAACCGCAGGAAGCTGCTGTCTCGATTGCTCCTACGATGACCTACGGCATCTCTGAAGAGGCGACAAAAAAGCCTGACGCAAGTATTACCCATGATGATGACTGGACTGTTGTTTCCCGGATGGAGAAGGGTGATCGCGTGTACTGGTTTGTTGCGCCGGATGTAAATAAAGTCTCACCTGCATTATTCAAGAAGACAATTCATCTTGATGATAAAAACAGAAAGGAAACCATAACCGTGAGCAATTGCGAAGCGCCCAAACAGGCATGCGATGATCTCATGGAGAAATTCAAAACTCTGAGCGAGAAATATAAGTGAGTTTTCTCATTCCCACGCTTCCGCATGGGAATGAGAGCATTTTCAACATAAATCAGTCTTCGTCCCGCACTGTTTCAGGCAGGGTATATTCAGTGCTTTGCAGCAGGCGCTGCATATAGATAAAACCACCGTGCGGACGATTAATCTCCGCAATGTCAAAAATATATTCAAAAATATCATCAGCCTGTGATTCTTCAACTACAACTGTAAGCATTTCCTTTTCACTTTGCTCTCCAACACCGCGATATTTTGCAGGCGTTAACTTACCCATGCCTCGTGCGTAATTAAAGTTGGCTGTGGTCAGTAACTTTTCATGCATGAGTTTATCAACCACATCCAGTGACGTACCTTTCGGCAAAATAGCGGTGATCAATTTTGCTTCTTTTAGTGATTCCATTGGATTACTTCACCAGCTTTTCAATCATTTCTTCGGGTACGTAGGTCGCAGCCCTTTCTAATTGCGTGACGTACATAAACCCCATGCCCGGTGTATCCATTTGTCCTGCCAGATACATTTTTTCAAAAATTCGATCCTTCTGGTCATTGGCGACCATAATCGTGATCACTTCTTTTTCTGCTTCTATGGTTAAACCGAGAATACCAAGACGTTCTCGCACACCAGTGCCGCGACCATAGTAGATTGTCGCGCCCTGTGCGCCACCTTCCTGTGCAGCTTTGACAACTTCATCAGCCAGCCCCTTCTGCACTACGCAGGTAATCAATGAGGCATCGGTCAGAACAACCATTTCTCTTTGTGGCATTTTTATGCTCCCACAGCTTCTGGCTGTAATTTTTTACGTTTACGTTTTACTTTCATATTGATCCATATGCCCGTCGCCTGCACCGCAATAATTGGCCCTATGGATGCCATCGACAAAATACCAAAACCTTCTATCGCATTCGCTGCATTGGCAAAACCCAGGCCCATCGACAGGACCAGTGGCACAGTTACCGGGCCAGTGGTGACACCGGCACTATCCCATGCAATATTGACGTACTCTTCTGATGATAAATAGGTGAGCACAATGGCCACCAGATAAAACGAAATTAACAGGTAGGCAATTTGTATATCGAAGACAATTTTCGCCACACCGAGCGCGATGCCGCAACCGACACCAAAGGATACTGCGTACATCAAGGTCGATTTTTTAAAGGCACCGTTGGTGAGTTGTTCGACGGTAATACCGAGGGCGTTGAGCGCGGGCTCCGCCAGCGTTGCCCCCAGACCCAGTGCCCAGGCAAAGAACAGGGCAATAAGAATACCCAGAGAAAAGAAATACAGTGGTGAGCCTTCGACGCTGCTGACCTGTGAAAAGGCCGCCGGAATAAATCCACCGGATTGATTACCTAACTTGGCCAGGCCGTAAGTCAAACCCAGACTAAAAATGATCATGCCGATGACAGCCAGTGAGATGCCGTAAGTGACGATGCCGGCATTATGAATTTTTTCCTTCAACACCAGCTTCATGACGATAACCAGAAAAATAACCAGCGGCACTATCGCACGCAGCCCGCCGATGACTTCGGCATACGGTGTCATGGTGTACCAGGTGGCAACCTCAGTGTTGCTAACACTGGCCGCTGCGATGATCGCTTCCGGCGTGGTCACGTTGTATACGTAGATCGCCAGTAATTCAACGCCGATAATCGGAAATAGCGACGCCAGGGTGACGATTCCAAAACCGGATAATGATGAACTGCCTTTACCCGCCGACGAGGCAATGCCAATTCCCAGCGCCAGCACCAGCGGCACGGTCACTGGGCCGGTAGTCACCGCACCGCAATCCCAGGCAAGGCCCAGTATTTTGGAAAGCTCTTCATTCTGTTGAATATAAATAGTCAGTAATAAAGTAGGCACCAGGGTGGCGTAAATAATTGGCTTCAAACTCCAGCCATACAACAGCCGCACCGTGCCCAACACCGCAGCAGCGCCAACACCGACACCCACCACCAACACCAATTGTTCAGACCATTCATTGAGCAGGGTATAAAGATAAGGCGCCGTCTCTACCTTGACGACTGCGCCAGCGGCTTTCAGTGCGCCAATCGCCGGCTCGGCAAAGGTCACGCCTATCCCCAGTAAAAACGCAATAATGAGTACCACGGGTAAAGATGATTTTGCGGGCAGGGTAGTACCCAGTGATGAGCCGAAAGGCATTAAACCAACTTTCAGGCCCTCCATAAAAAACATCAGACCGACAATGACGGCAAACAAACCGGTAACGATAATCGCGGAGTCGTTCACACCCTGTCTGAGAATGACTAACTGGAAGACCATGAGATACACCGCCAGTGGCACTACGGCCTTGACCTGCTCCATGGTTCGGCTGGTAATGTAGGGCTGTAATAAACGATACACATCAATAGAACGAACTTTGATGTCGGTGACGAGCGCAGCAATCTCCTTGCCTTCCTCATCCCGCTTTACTTCCGGAATCAGGTCGTTATAAGAGATAGTATCGTGATGAGCCGCAGCTTCTTTGAGATATTTTCCGAAACGGATTTCTATAGCCAACTACTGAGCCTCCTTCCAACATCATGTGGCGTCATCTTCACATAATCAGACACAACTTGCATTGACCAAAATCAGCTAAATATAATGTGCGTTCATGCCAACAAGTATTTTCATTTAACGCCCAAAAGGGATAGTATCCATACTCAATTGAAATGAATTTCAAATACATTGAGACGCACCTGATAAATGGACCAAATCGTTAAACAGGATAGCACCCGCACCCAAATGCGTGACAAGGCAAAACAACTACTTCAGGAAATTGAAGTAGAACGTCTACCTAGCCTGCCCAACATCCTGCTGTCTCTACTCAAAACAGTTAACGAATCAAAAATTTCTCGCAAATCATTATCAAATCACATTGATAAGGACCCCGCACTTCGGCTACGGCTACTATCAATATGCCAGCATCGTACTAATTCAACTGATAGTGGTGATACAACCACTCATATACTGCAACAAATCGACGAACACGCATTAAAAAATCTGGCGATCACATCTACCGCACAGCAATATTTTTCTGATGACAATACTCCAGAGCAAATTATTTTTTTAAAACAGCATTGGCGACACGCACTACTCTGCGCTTACATCGCTAAAGCCATTGCCAAAAAATGCCACTATCAATACCCGGAAGAGGCTTATACCGCTGGCCTGCTTCACGATATTGGTCAACTAGTGTTGCATTGTGCATACCCCGATATATACACCACACTCAACACACATAATGATGATGAATCAGCCTTAGACGAGCTGGAGAAAAATGAATTTTCATGCAACCACTTATACCTCGGTGCTGAATTACTCAATCTCTATAATGCTAATTCATTTCTATGCGACTCGATTCTATATCACCACGAACCGATTGATCGAATTATTGACGCACACCCATTGGTCAAAATCATTCACCTTGCCAATCAACTTACCAGCACCGATTTCAATCATTCAGACAATGATATTTTTGACCATGCTGATCAACTTTTTGGCTTTGGGCGATCGACTATTATTGAGATTCTGAGCAACGCAAATGACTATCTAAATAGCTGTACAGTTGAATTTGAAATCGATCTCGATGAGGATAATGATGAAAACAATTTACGTCAGATACAATCCAGAGCCGAGTATGTTCAAGCACAGCTGGATGAACAGATTAAAACCATTAGCCTACTCGATGGCTTGCATCAGCAGCTATCAAGAGTTAATGATGACAATGAGATGTTCACGTCCATAGAACGGTATGTGGAGCTTCTCTTCGGTATCGATAAGAAGATGATTTTTCTATACGATGCTGACAATAAATATATCCACGCTACTGGCAGCAATGATGACCAACACCTTAACGACCTAACTATTCCGCTAAAAGAAAATCGCAGCATCATTACTGACTGCGTACTTGAAAAGAAAGCGCTACACTCCTTTTCTCATCAGTACAATAAACCCAGCATTATTGATCAACAAATATTATCATCGACGTCTAAACAGGGAATGATCTGTCTACCTTTGATCCGCCACCAGGAAATCATTGGTGTACTGACACTAGGCGTTAATAGGCAACAACAAACTACTTTATGGACGCAACTATCACTGCTCAATCACTTTACTCACGAAATAGCACAGACTATTTATTATCGTCGCTCGAACAAGAATAAAACCAGCTCAGACTGGGGCAAGTATGAATCTCATATTCGTGAAGTCATTCATGAAATCAATAACCCCCTGAGCATTATTAATAACTACCTTGAAATATTGAGCCTTAAACTGGATGCTGAAAATCAGGCAAACACTGACATCAAAACCATCAAGAATGAAATTCTTCGTGTCAGCGACATCCTACTACGACTAAAAACACCAAAACCCAGCCTGGTCGCCACCGCAAAAATTGATATCAATGTGCTGATTACAGAACTATCCCATGTCTTCGAAACATCAATTCTAGCTGCTAACAATATCCAATTAAAAACTGAACTTGATCTACACATTTCCCCTATTGATTGTAATGCTAATGCACTTAAGCAGATTTATACAAATTTAATTAAAAATGCCGCAGAGGCACTTCCAGTAAATGGTCAAATAATGGTCTACACTCAGGGACAAGTTAATGTTGATGGTAAGACTTACATTGAAATATCTGTCGCCGACAACGGACCAGGTATTCGGCCCGAGGTACTGAGCCAGTTATTTAAACCGGTTCAAACTGAAAAAGGCAATGGACACTCAGGCATAGGGCTAAGCATCGTTAAAAAACTGGTCGCAGAACTGAACGGTTCTATAAGTTGCAGAAGCAGTAAAAAAGGCACTACTTTTCAAATATTATTGCCTACTAAATGAGACAAAAGCACTACTCTAGAATTGTGCGTAATAAAAATAAGAACAAAGGCCTAATCACCTTTGCGCGGTAGAGTAATAAAATGAGCAAAAAAGAACAACAAAACATCCTCATCGTTGATGACGATCACACCCTTCTTAGCAGTTTAAAAAAGCTGCTAGCTATCCATGGCTACGAAAGCGATAGCGCTGTCGGTGGTGAAGAAGCTATTTGTCAAATCAATCAAAAACAATATGATCTAATTTTGCTTGATCTGCACATGCCTCATGTTAACGGCTATGATGTGATGCAACATATCAGATCCATTAATCAAACACCTGCTGTGGTCATTGTTAGCGGCGAGACCTCGTTCGAAGCTGCACGAAAAGCCTGTACCAACGGCGCTTATGACTTTCTATCCAAACCGTATCAAACTGAAGAATTACTCACTACGGTCAAACATGCACTCAAAGAAAAACATCTCAAGAAACAGAACTTATTAATGCAAAAACAGCTCAAGGAATCTGAGCGCCTGCATCGTTACCTGGTCAATACCTCACCAGATATTATTTATATTCTTGACCCTCATGGTCATTTCACTTTCATCAACGAGCGCATAGAAAACCTGCTGGGTTTTGATATGAAAGAGCTAATTGGCCAGCATTACTCAGTACTGGTTCATCAGGATGATGTTGAACAGGCAAAATATATATTCAATGAACGTCGCATTGGTGAGCGTGCCTCAACCAACATCGAACTTCGTCTTAAGTGCAAAGACAGTGATACGCCCCGGTATTTTGAAAATAAAACTCTGCCCATAGAACTTAGTTCCATGGGTATTTACACCGGTGCGGACAAAAATAATGATTATCTCGGTACCTATGGTGTTGCCCGAGACATTACTGACCGCAAGCAAGCAGAAGAAACCATTACCTTTCAGGCTTATCACGACCTACTAACACGCCTACCTAATCGCGCCTTATTACGCGACCGTTTAAGTCTGGCTATCAGTCACGCCAAACGTGAAGGCGAAATGCTGGCTGTGATGTTTCTTGACCTGGATCGATTTAAGAATATCAACGATAGCCTTGGCCATATGATTGGAGACGAATTATTACAACAAGTCAGCAACCGTCTTAAGGAATGCTTACGTGAGGGTGACACACTGTCGCGTTTTGGTGGTGATGAATTTACTCTGTTGCTGCCAAAAATTAATAATCATAGGGGCAATGTCAGCAAGATTGCCAAAAAAATCACTCATGTATTGAGAACGCCATTTTTCATTGATGATCATGAACTTTATGTCAGCGCCAGCATTGGTATGGCAATTTACCCGCAAGACGGCACCAGCATGGATACATTAATCAAGAATGCCGATATTGCCATGTACCATGTTAAAGGACAGGGGAAAAATGGTTATCAGTTTTACTCTGAGGACATGAATACACCCTATTTCAAAAATCTTGCACTCGATACAGGCATTCACAAAGCGCTGGAAAACGAAGAGTTCATGCTGCTCTATCAGCCGCAGGTTAATGTCAAATCAGGAGAGGTCATTGGCGCAGAAGCGTTACTTCGCTGGGAGCATCCTGAACATGGTTGTATATCGCCCGATGAATTTGTGCCATTTGCTGAGGAGACCGGTCTGATGGTGGAAATAGACAACTGGGTACTACGACATGCCATCGCAGAGGTCGCTCAATGGATAAACGCGGGAACACCAAACGTACGTATGTCGATTAATATTTCTGCCCGTCATTTATTGGAAGACAGTCTCGTCGATGAAATCACTCAGATGCTCAACGAGTTTGATGTATCGGGGAAAAACATTGAAATAGAAATTACCGAACACGCCATCATGAATGACATGGATGGCGTCATTCATAAACTAAACCAGCTTAGCGCTCTAGGCATTAGCATCGCGATTGATGACTTCGGCACTGGTTACTCCTCTCTGACCTATTTGCATAAACTGCCTATTCATACTCTAAAAATAGATCGCAGCTTCCTGCAAGAAGATCGATTTGATAATAACGATCACACCATAGTGAATACCATTGTTGCTATGGCTAATGGACTAAAACTAAATGTCATCGCTGAAGGCATAGAAACGCAACGTCAAATGGATTATTTGCGTGAAATTGGCTGCAATGAAGCACAGGGATTCCTGTTTGGCAAACCATTAGAAGCTAAAGTCATTGCAAAGCTGTTGGAGAAAAAACCATTTTCTCTGCCCGACACAAATAAGACAAATATCAGCTCACATAAAAATCAACACTAAGGCTCAGGCTGAGCCCAATCAGGGCGCAAGCCCGCATTATTAACCAATACGTAACTCTTCCATAAAATAACAAACGCAATCCTGTCTTATTGCTTTTTCATTTCTTGTGTACATTGACAATGTCACCGATTTTTTAAACAGCAGTTTATTGCCCTCAATTTTAATATATTCGTCAGTCACATCTTCGCTGCTTTCACTACTGACAATAACTAATTTCTCTTTTGATGCATCCACGGTTGCAAACTCTGTACCCGGATGAATCTGGTGAAAATTTTTATCATCCAGTTCCTCACTTAAACAAATATCACAGCTTCCGCTATTGATGTCATTACCTATACTAACTGTTTGCGGTATCAGGACTCGTGCGATAGTGTGATAAAGTTTTAGACCATTACTATTGTGTGATGATAGATCATCCAGCTCCAGAATTGACTCCAGATATGCCAGCGCATGATCTTCGCCAGACTTGTCACCCGACTGGCCACACTCAAGCACAGCTGATGGACAAAAATCTGAAAATGCAGATGATTGCACACCTTTGGGACTGGTAAAATAAACTGCAATATCACTAAACTTTGAAACCAATACCAGCCCGTGCGGATTAAGAATGTTAATGCATCCGTAATGTGGGTTCTTTCCCGTGTTGTTGTGTATATCTATACTGGCAAATGGTTTCTTCTTCCGCATTATATGAGTCACCAATTGCATCATATCTTTTTCTGGTGAATCATCGTGATGACTGCCAGGCCAAATACGATTGTAATCGTCCTGAGCATCCAGATGCCGCTGATTTTCTTTTGCCGCAGAAATATTGCCTACAAATAATGAAATTGATCTTGGTAATGCTTGCTCACTGTACTTTTTTAGCAACCGCTGAATCGCATACAGGCCAGTGGTTTCATTGCCGTGCAATAATGTACAAATAAATAATGGCTGCGGATTAACACCTTCAAGATGAAATAGTGTTGGCGTCTTCAATACCTCATGCAAATCTTCTGCCTTTGCATCAAGAAATCCATCAGGTATATAGTTCATCTGATTTAGCATTATATTGTCTCAAAATCCCATTCATGTACTGGCTGACCAGTTTTTTGATTCTTCAAATAGTTTAGTGTGAGCTGTGATCGATCATCTTGATGTGCATTAAGAAAATTTAATTGCCACTGACTGCCTGTTTTATTTTTCTCCACACGCCGTTCAATAATTGAAAGGTAACGCTTTGCATCTTCCTGACTAATACCGAGCTTATATAAACCGGTTTCAGCTTCATCAAGTAATTTCTCAAGAATGATATTTTGTAGCGTGTCATTTTTATTCCCCATCCAGCTGGTTTTATACTTTAAGCCCAGCTGTGCGGTACGATAAAAATTATCTTTAACATCGGCAAACGCCATGATGCATTCTGGCTGCTCTTCCATCGTGGCGTAGTAATGAACCAGCCCATAATAAAATGCGATATTGGCAATATTATCGATCGTTGACGGGGCGCTCGCACATACACGGTGTTCAATACGTAAGTGCGGCGTCTGGTCTGCATCAAAACCAATTAGTGGTCGGTTCCATCGCCAAATAGTGCCATTGTGCAATGCTAAATGTTTAATTTCTTTTAAACTTGCATGATAATGCACAGGTAGCAGAACAGGGAAATGATCAAGATTTTCCTGAAAACATTCATACATTGAATTACGAATGTAACCCGTTCCAAAGCTGACACGATGCACTGGCCCTGAGGCTGCCCCACCATAACCGCCAGTATTCACTGCTTGCTCAAATACTGGGATGCGTGTTTCCTGCCATAATCGTCGCCCAAATAAACAGGGTGAGTTAGCACTAACCCCGACCATTGGCGCAGACAACAAAGCAGAGGCATTGTAATAACGCGCAGCAAAATCCTGCGGTACCTGTATATGAATTTGTAATGAGGTTGCCGCAGCTTCCAGCATTACGTCTTTATGAGTTACTTGCAGATGATCTTCACCATTGATATTCAATTCAATATCGAGCCCTCTGCGGTGTCGCATTACCTGTTCATTGAGGGCTTTGTATCGATCTAGCAAAGATATATTTTTTGTTGTGAGGTCACTATCTTGTAAGGTAGGCAGGATACCAATGCTAACAATATTACTCTCAAGAGATTGAGCCATTGTAGAACACTGCTGCCAAAGTTCATTCAACTTATGTTCAAAACTGGAAAGCACTTTGTTAGATAATTGCTCAGGTTCGACATTGAGCTCGACGTTGAACTTGGCCAGTTCAGGGGTTAATAAAGCATTATTTGCGTACTCAAGAAATGCTTCATTAATGGCCGCAGGCTCACCTTTTTTATTAATCAACCAGGCTTCAAGCTCATAGCCCGCCATCAACGCAGATGATGAAAATCGATGATTATCAAACCATTCCTTCACCAGCGCCGTTTCTTCTTTAAGTCGAGAAAAATATTGCTGGTAATCTGATTTGTTAAAACGGCTATAGTGTATTTCTTCGCCCATAGTCTGAGTCTAATGCAAAATCACACTCTAAGTAAGAACTTATGATTTCTGCTCATGGTATTCAAACACCAAAACCTTCAACCCTTTACCGGGAACCGCTTCACGAAACACGTCAGGCGGAGAAATCCTTTCTTTGAACACACACTCTGGGCATTCCTTAGCCACCATATCAAACAGAAAATCTTCATCAAGATCCGGCGAGTTTAGACAAAGCATTAATAAACTACCGGGATTCATAAACTCAGGAATACGTCGAACAATTTTTTTATAATCTCGCTCAACATCAACACTACCTTTTTGCAAACTGGGCGGATCACAAATCAACAAATCATATGGCCCACGTTTTTTTATTCTAGAAAAAGATTTGAAGATATCAACACCTTCAAAAGCAACCCGTTTAGTATCCTGCTGATTGATCCTATGATTATCCCGCCCCCTGCTTAATGCCGATTTACTAATATCAATATTTAATACATGCTCAGCACCACCATCAATTGCAGCCACCGAAAAAGCACAGGTATAGGCAAACAGATTTAGCACGCGTTTACCCTGTGCATTGCTCCGAACCCATACATGGCCGTTGACCATATCAAGAAAGAAACCTGTGTTCTGAGTTACCCCCAAACGTAATCGATATTTAAGGCCTGATTCTTCCACCACCAATTCAGTAATTTCTTCACCCCATAATATTTCAGTCGGTGACATATGTCGGCAACGGTACTGAACTTGAATTGAACGACAATCGGGCAAACGTGACTGCAATAATTCAGCCATCGACTCCAGGTTATTACGATCTTCTTCTTTGTAGATGGTGATTAATGCAACGGGTGGTAGCCAGTCGATGCTAATGTGTTCGAAGCCTTTGTAGGCATGACCGCGCCCGTGGAATAGTCGACAGCATTGTTCAACGCCGTTGAGGTTTTTTGATTTGAAATCTATTAGATTTTCGATGGATTCAATGGTATTAGATGACTGACTCATGAATTATTATAACTTACGGGTGGTGACTCTTAGTTATTCTCTAGAACTTACCGACAATAAAAAAGCCTCGTCTCCGAGGCTTTTTATGAGGAATGCTAAATCCTAATATTCTCTCATCAACAATGACTTCCCAGTCATCGACGGTGCTGTCTGCAATCCCATCAACTGCAATACCGTCGGCGCAATCGAACTCAATGAAGCGCCCGGTCTTAAGTGCCAGTTCTTTTCATCAATCACCAAACAGGGTACCGGGTACAAAGTGTGCTGCGTATGTGGTTCCTGCGTAACGGGATCTACCATCTCATCACAGTTGCCATGATCGGCGGTGAGTACCACGGAATATTCTGCTTTGACAGCGGCATCTAATACACGCCCCACTTCTTTATCCAGTGCTTCTACAGCAAGGATGACGGCTTCACGTACTGCTGTATGACCAACCATGTCGCCATTAGCGAAATTCACCAGAATAAAACTGTGCTCGCGTTTTTCTAAAGCATCGATAATAGTATCGGCGACCTCGGCGGCACTCATTTCTGGTTTTTTATCGTATGTAGGCACATCCGGTGAATTGATCATTATGTGATCTTCACCGGCAAAGGGTTGTTTTTTACCGCCGTTGAAGAAGTAAGTAACGTGTGCGTATTTTTCGGTTTCAGCACAATGCAATTGTTTGAAACCGGCGCGACTGACTACGGATGCGAGGGTGGCTTGTGGCCTTTCTGGCGCGTAACCGATGGGCAATAAAAATTCAGGATCGTATTCAGTCAAACAGGTAACGGTGGCACCAACAAAACCGCCAAGTTTAAAGGAGTCAAAATCTGACTGACTGAGTGCTGCTGCCAGCTGGCGCGGTCTATCGTTACGGAAATTGAAGAATATAACGCTGTCGCCAGATTCAACCTGCTCGGCACCTTCCAGTACGGTGGGTTTGATAAACTCATCTGTTTCATCATGCGCATAGGCGGCTTCGATTGCGTACCGAGCAGTTTCTGCCTGTATACCTTCACCTTGCACCATGGCTTTCCAGGCCAGCTCAGTTCTTTCCCAGCGGTTATCTCTATCCATGGCGTAATAACGACCGGAAACGGTGGCGATACTACCACCCGCATCTTCCAAAGCGCACTCCAGGTCATTTAAGTAAACCATGGCTGACATTTGTGCGGTATCGCGACCATCGGTAATCATGTGTACGACTGGTTTTGCTTTGCGTTCTGCGCACATTTTGATCATGGCTAGCAAATGGACGATATGGCTATGCACGCCACCATCGGAAACTAAACCAACTAAATGAACAGGCCGACCAAGTGCGTTGGCATCCTCAATGGCAGCAATCAATGCTGCATTCTCGAAGAACTCACCGCTTTCGATTTCATCGTTAATGCGCACCAGATCCTGACGCATAACCGCACCACATCCCAAGGTCATGTGGCCAACTTCGGAATTACCCATCTGGTCATCGGGTAGTCCCACGGCTAAGCCACATGCGTCCAGCGTGGTGTGTGAGTTTTTGGAGAAATATTCGTCAAGCCTTGGGGTATTGGCTTCCTGAACTGCATTGTTGATGCGACTGGGATTAACACCAACACCATCAAGGATAATCAGAAGCGTGGGCCTGCGAGGTACGATTCTTGTTTCGGCCACTATATTGTTTCCTGTCGTTTTATGTCGTTTTTCATTGCATCGAATTTTACACTATCGCGCTGTGCACATGAAGATCTAGCCTGATGCCTGGCTTGAATTTATGATCATTTATCCGTCTCATCTTTGGAATTATTGCTATTACGGTCGATTTCTTCTTCGATACGCTCCATATCATCAAATAATCTGTCTACTTCATCTGCACTTTGGAAGCCTGACTCCTCTTCAACAATTTCGTAATCACTGGCATCTTCTTCTGTACGAGCAATTCTTTCCTTGAGGAAAATACGCGCCATGATCAGGCCGGCTTCAAACAAGAACAACATTGGCAAAGCCAATAGAGTCTGTGAAATAACATCCGGAGGCGTAATCAACATACCAATGACAAATGCACCAACCACAATATAAGGGCGTTTTTCAGCCAGGCGTTTTGGCGTGGTGGCACCAGCAGCAATCAATAAAAAGGTTGCTACGGGAATTTCAAACGCCAGACCAAAGGCAAAAAAGATGGCGATGACAAAATCCAGATACTGACCGATGTCGGTCATCACCTCGACGCCTGCGGGTGTTACGCCAAGAAAGAAATCGAACAGTATAGGCAGGATAATAAAATGAGCAAAAGCGATGCCACAATAAAATAGCAACACACTGGAAGTTAACAAAGGCACTGCCAGGCGTTTTTCGTGTTTATACAAACCGGGTGCAACGAAGCCCCAAATCTGGTGCAGGGTGTGCGGAATAGTTAATAACACCGATAATAATAAAGCTAATTTGAGTGGTACCAGAAATGGCGAGGTCACGCCGGTGGCAATCATTGAGGTGCCTTCGGGCATCTGCGCCAATAATGGATCGGCAGCAAAACTGAAAATATCTTCTGAAAAAGCGAATAAAATCAGGAAGGCGACCAGAATGACCAGCACGATCCACATCAGGCGGTCGCGCAATTCGGCCAGATGCTCCATCAAACCCTGTTCGGGAGCGTTATCTTTTTCGTCTTCCACTTACATCAATACCTTAAAGTTTGGAACGTGAGCACGCGGCTATAACCATAATATGTTTATCAATATTGATTCGGATAGTGATGTTAATGAGCTTGAAATTATCTATTCAGGGTTTTTCGTTAGCTTATCGTTCTCTTCTTCGACAGCAGGCAATTCTTCCTCAATACTGTGAGTTTTCTCACTGGTTCCCAGCAGGTCATCGGCGCTCATTCTGGTTGACTGATTGACCTTCTGCTTCAATTCGCTAAGTTGAATTTCCTGATTGTGAATAACACGTTTGAATTCAGAAATATCAAATTCCTGTTCAACTTCACTTTTTACACCCTCAATATAGCGACGCCCCTTGCCTACCCATAAACCTAAGGTCCGCGCAGCACCGGGCAGGCGTTCCGGCCCGATGACCACCAGCGCCAAAATCAGGATTAGAAGAATTTCCCAAAAACCAACGTCAAACATAATGTTTCTTGCCTAAAGCCAAAGCCTGGATAATTAAACTTTATCCTGATCTTTAGTTTTTACTTCAGCATCAACAACATTGCTGTCATTTTCTTCAATTTTATTGTTTTCGCTATCGCCACCATCTTTAATAGCTGATTTAAAACCCTTTACCGCAGAGCCAATATCACCGCCAAGATTGCGTAATTTTTTTGTACCAAATAATAAAATGACGATACCCAGAACAATCACTAACTGCCAAATACTAATACCCATCTCTTTAATCTCTCTCGTCTTGTAATCAATTATAAAATTAGCGTGAGGCTTTTTCATCCAGGCCCGAGACACCAAAACGTCGCGCCAATTCCTGCAATACATCATCCGGCTTCAAATCTTCTCGCGCTAATAATACCAATGTATGAAACCAAAGATCAGCAACTTCATAAACCAGCTTTTCTTTATCACCATCCTTTGCCGCCATCACAGTCTCAGTGGCTTCTTCACCGATTTTTTTCAGTATAGCATCCAAACCCTTGTGGTAAAGACTGGCCACATAGGACGAGTCTGCCTCTGCTGTTTTGCGCTGCTCAAGTATTTCTGCCAGCTGTTGAAGGATTTGATCACTCATTATTTTTCCCATATATTTCTTTCGGGTCTTTAATTACGCCTTCAACTTCGACCCACTCATCGCCCTGTAGTTGCCGATAAAAGCAACTTTCCCGGCCAGTATGGCACGCTATGCCACCATTTTGCTCCACTTTTAGCAAAATCACGTCTTCATCACAGTCAAAGTACATATCGATGACCTGCTGCACATGACCGGATTCTTCACCCTTATGCCACAGTTTTTTTCTTGAACGTGACCAGTAAACCGCCTGTTTTTTCTCAGCGGTGAGATTCAATGACTCGCGGTTCATCCACGCAAACATCAGCACTTTACCCGATGTTGCATCCTGGGCAATGACAGGGATCAAGCCATCATCGTTAAATCGTATTTCATCCAGCCATGTTTCTGACATATCAATCACGCCGATTTAGAGGCGAACCTCGATACCGCGATCGGCCATTTTCTGCTTGGCTTCACCCACGGTGTACTCAGCAAAATGGAAAATACTGGCCGCCAGTACAGCGTCAGCTTTACCTTCGAGTATACCTTCGGCCAGATGATCCAGATTACCAACACCACCGGAAGCTATCACAGGCACCGGCACGGCTTCAGCAATGGCGCGTGTTAACTCCAGATCAAAACCAATCTTGGTGCCGTCTCTGTCCATGCTGGTCAGTAAAATCTCGCCAGCACCGAAGTCGGCCATTTTTTTTGCCCACTCGATGGCATCAAGACCGGTTTCTTTGCGACCGCCGTGGGTAAATATCTCCCAGCGATTTGGCTCGCCTTCGGCACTGACTTTTTTAGCATCAATCGCGACCACAATACATTGCGATCCGACACGGTCTGAAGCCTCTTTAACAAATTCGGGGTTAAACACGGCTGCTGTATTGATCGCAACTTTATCGGCACCGGCATTCAACATGCGTTGCACGTCTTCAACGCAACGGATACCACCACCGACAGTCAGCGGGATAAAAACTTCATTCGCGACTCGTTCCACCACGTGCACAATGGTCTCACGATCATCGGAACTGGCGGTAATATCCAGAAATGTGATTTCGTCTGCGCCTTCCTGATCATAACGACGGGCGACTTCAACCGGATCACCGGCATCACGAATATCGATAAACTTAACGCCTTTTACAACGCGACCGTCTCTAACATCAAGACAGGGAATAATTCTTTTTGCGAGTGGCATACTATTTTGCCTGACTATCTAGCCAGGCCTGACACTCGGCGAGATCAATCGAGCCATCATAAATAGCACGTCCGGTAATTGCACCCATAATACCTTCGTCTTCGACAGCACTCAGCTCCTTAATGTCATCCATATTGGTGATACCACCGGAGGCAATCACGGGAATATTCACCGCCTGTGCCAATTTAACTGTGGCTTCAACGTTGACACCCTGCATCATGCCGTCGCGTGAAATATCAGTATAAATAATGGCAGAAACACCATCATTTTCAAAACGCTGCGCCATATCAATGACATCATGTTTGGATAATTTTGACCAGCCATCAACCGCGACTTTACCGTCTTTGGCATCAAGGCCAACGATGATGTGGGTAGGGAACTCTGCACAGACTTCGCTGACAAAGTGCGGATCTTTCACTGCCTGCGTACCGATAATAACGTAGCGGACACCGGCGTCGAGATAGGCAGCGATGGTGTCGTCATCACGAATGCCACCACCAATCTGGATATCAATCTCCGGATAGGCACTGGCAATATCGTGAATCACACCGGCATTTTTCGGCTTGCCGGCAAAAGCACCGTCGAGATCAACAATGTGCAGACGTTTGGTGCCTGCTTCTACCCAACGTCCAGCCATGGCAACAGGGTCATCAGAAAAAACCGTGCTATCTTCCATTTTGCCCTGACGCAAACGTACACATTGGCCATCTTTTAAATCAATCGCGGGGATCAGTAACATGAGCTTTCTTTACCTTTCTTTTTCTGTTTCGTTAGTTAATTCGGTGAGCCATTCCACTTAGTGAAATTTTCTAGTAACTGCAAACCATCGGCAGCACTTTTCTCCGGGTGGAATTGTGTTGCAAAAACGTTATCTCGCGCAATAGCTGAGACGAAATTAATACCGAATTCGGTTTCACCAGCAGTAATGGATTTATCTTCCGGCGACACATAATAACTGTGTACAAAATAAAAACGACTATCCTGCTCAACACCATTCCACAAGGGATGAGCTTGAGCCTGATGCACGCGGTTCCATCCCATGTGCGGAATTTTCAGTAGCTCTTTTTTTGCATCGATCTTATTTTCGGCGAAGGCGGTACCAAAGAAGCGCACCTCTCCGTCGTACAAACCCATGCAATCTACGCCATCATTTTCTTTGCTATGCGCCAGCAAGACCTGCATGCCCATACAAATACCAAAAAAGGGTTTTTCTCTGGCGGCCTTCAACACCGGCTCAATCAAACCACGTTGCTTTAATTCCAGCATGCAATCACGCGCTGCGCCCTGACCGGGGAAAACCACATGATCGGCGGCAGCAATATCAGCCGGATCAGAAGTCACAATGACCTTCTGATCCGAACTGGCGACGTGCTCCAGGGCCTTTGATACGGAACGCAGGTTACCCATGCCGTAATCGACAACAGCTATCAAGGACATTGGCTTTATAACGCTCCCTTGGTGCTCGGCATAATGCCGGCCATACGAGGATCTTCTGCCAGCGCCATACGCACTGCTCGACCGAATGCCTTGAATACCGTTTCCGCTATGTGATGCGAGTTATCGCCACTGAGGTTATCAATGTGCAAACTCACGCCCGCGTGGTTGACGAAGCCCTGAAAGAACTCATGCAACAAGTCAGTTTCAAAAACACCAATACTGGCACGCGGATATTTCACTCTGTGTTCAAGACCAGGACGACCTGAGAAATCGATCACCACGCGTGATAGCGCCTCGTCCAGAGGCACATAGGAGTGACCGTAGCGCACGATACCTTTTTTATCACCGACGGCTTTATTTATCGCCTGACCGAGGGTGATACCAATATCTTCCACCGTGTGATGGGCATCAATATCCAGATCACCTTCGGCTTCAATTTCCAGATCAATCAAACCGTGGCGCGCAACCTGATCGAGCATATGCTCAAGAAAAGGTACGCCTGTATTCAATTTGCATATGCCGGTACCATCAAGATTCACCTGAACCTTGATTTTGGTTTCCAGCGTGTTTCGCTCAACACTTGCCTGACGATCTGTCATTTCATCTCCAATCGAGCATTTGCTCGTCGTTTATACCTGCAACCAGAAAGTCACAGGACCATCATTAATTAGCTCTACCGCCATATCAGCACCAAACCTTCCGGTCTGTACCTGCGGTATTTGCTGACTCATTATATCAACAACCGCGGCAAATAAATCAGCTGCTTGCCCTGGTGGCGCTGTCGATGAAAAACTCGGGCGTTTGCCCTTATTAGTATCAGCAGCCAGCGTGAATTGCGGCACCAATAAGACTTCTCCTGCAATATCTAGCACACTTAAGTTCATCTTGCCGTCATCGTCGGAAAAAACTCGATATTCCAGCAGTTTTTTTACCAGCCGCTCAGCCTGCTCACGGCTATCGTTCTTTTCTACACCCACTAGCACCATCAGACCCTTATCAATTTCTGCGATACAATTTTCATTTACCGTCACTGAGGCGCGGGTCACACGCTGAAGCAAACCAATCATGTTCGCCCCTTCACAGCATTATTCACCACCAATCCTCCATGTAGGAATAGTCCTACAACACATAGCCCAAACCACTGATAGCATGATATTAACCTCAGGCACATAATACCTCACAAGGACAAAGGGAAAGAGTCACTAAAGGAAATAGGGAAATAACGTAGCATCAGTTTATATCAAGGATAAGGAATAAAGGACTAATTAAGATTTAAAGGATGAACCCAAAGGAACAAAACGGACTGCTATAGCGCGAGACTCATCACCAATCAAGGAAGGTCACAAACCCCGGTTTACCGGGGTTTTTTTTATTTCTGCGATAACCATCATAATCCTGCAAAATCAAACAGGTCGGTATCAGCCAAATGTGAAGGCTTAACCTGGGTCATGCTACGCATAATAATATCACTACGCCCTGGATATTCCGTTTCCCAATCTTTAATCATCGACTTCACCACTTTACGCTGCATATTTTCCTGTGAACCACATAAATTACAGGGAATGATCGGAAATTGTTGCGTATCGGCATAAGACACAATATCACTTTCTTTACATAACGCCAGCGGCCGGATGACCGTGTGTTTTTTATCGTCACTCAACAACTTGGGTGGCATCGATTTAAGCTGGCCGTTAAAAAACATATTTAGAAACAGGGTTTCAACCATATCATCGCGATGATGACCCAATGCAATTTTTGTCGCACCAATTTCATCGGCGAAATTATATAAAATACCGCGACGTAAACGTGAACACAATCCGCAGGTAGTTTTACCCTCGGGCACTTTTTCTTTAACGATACTGTACGTGTCTTTTTCAACGATATGAAATTCAACACCCAGCTGTCGTAAATAATCCGGCAGAATATGCTCCGGAAACCCCGGTTGTTTCTGATCAAGGTTGACCGCAATCAACTCAAAATCAATCGGGGCTTTTTTTTGTAGCTCAAGCAAAATATCGAGCATGGTGAAACTGTCTTTTCCACCGGACATGCAAACCATCACACGATCACCTTGCTCAATCATTCCATACTGGACAATGGCCTCACCAACATTATGCCGCAAACGTTTTTTCAACCGCTTAATATCATCCGACATTACTGGAAGCTCTATTTTAACAAGTACTTCATTGGTGGCGACTTCAGTCATACACTGAATCCTCTCCGGGTGGACGAGTTTGAAACAATCGCATAGTCCAGAAATACTGCACCGCACATTGGCGGATCATATCTTCAACTGCTTTATTCATCACCGTTGCATCGGCAATATCATCACCACTGGGGAAGTTCTCTAGCTGCGGCAATACCTTCACAACATATTTTGATTTCTCTTTATCGTAGCATGCAATACAGGGTAGCACCGCCGCATCACATGATTTGGTCAAGCGACCCAGCACGGAGATCGTTGCTTTCTGAACACCAAAAAATGGTGCGAAAACTGATACATCTGAACCTAGATCTTCATCTGCTAAATATATTAACAGACGTCCTTTACGTGTATCTCTTATCAAAGGACGAAAGCCATCTTCACGGGTATAAGTTTTTGTACCAAGGCGAGCCCTACCCCGTGCCACCAACCAATTAATCAGCTCATTTCGCATAGGCTTATAAGGCCCACTACATGCGTGTCGCCTTGACAGCGCAATGCCGGTGAACTCCAGACCTGCATGATGGCATGTAAGTAGAATAATGTTTTTTTTCTGCTCGAGCAGTCGTTCTATCTGTTCAAAAGCTTCAACATCAATGAACTTATCTAATCTATAAAGCGGTGCCCACCAAATCAAACCATACTGTATCAACCCTCGCACATGAGCACGTGCATGATCCAGCAACATGACTTTAATTTCAGCCTGGCTCTTTTCAGGAAAACACAATGACAAATTCACTAAGGCAATATTAAAACGTTTTTTATTTTTTTTTGCTGCATATTCACCCAACCTTTCACCCACTACATTAATTATAGATATCGGCAACATTGAAAAAAGGTAAAAAAGCATTAAACCAAGCCATGTTAGCCAGTACTTAGGCTGCAGAAAACTCAACTTAAATACAGGCATGCTTTGATTATTATTTGAGATCTTTTCGCTCATCATTTCCGCCAAAATGCTGGCATAAATAAAACCAGCAAAGTGAACACCTCAAGACGACCCAGCAGCATAGAAAAGCACAGAACCCATTTATCAAACACACCTAAGCTGGCGTAATTTGCACTAACATCTCCCAGACCCGGGCCTAAATTATTAATGGTTGCCGCTACCGCAGAAAAAGCTGTGACCTGATCATTGCCTGTCAACATCAGTAGCAACATCATTACAACAAAGATACCCACATAGGCAGCAAAGAATCCCCAGACAGCATTAATCACCCGATCAGAAACCGGTTGCCTGCCCAACTTAACAACTACCTGAGCATTGGGGTGTATCAGGCGCATCATTTCCCGCTGTCCCTGCTTAATCAATAACAACACACGAATAACCTTCATACCGCCGCCGGTTGAACCCGCACAACCACCAACAAAACTCGCAAACAAAAGCATTACCGGCACAAACACCGGCCATAGTGAAAATTCACTCAACGTAAAACCCGTAGTGGTTGCAATCGAAACCGCGTGAAAAACCCCCTGTCGTACAGCTTGCCCAAACTCAGGAACCACTGAATTCACATATAGGTAAGACACACTAATTACAGAAATAATAAGCAGCCCTGTCGCATACATTTTAAATTCTGAATCACGTAGATAATTGATTAAATTAAAATGACGCATGGCGGCAAAATGCAATGCAAAATTAATCCCACCCAGAAACATGAAAAGAATAGCGACAAACTCTACCCAGGGATTATCAAAATAACCCAAACTGGCATCATGTGTTGAAAAGCCACCGATGGACACTGTGGAAAAACTATGACCAATCGCATCGAATACCGACATGCCCGCCAGCCAGTAACCAGCAAAGCAGGCAAGCGTTAATCCGAGATAAATATACCAGAGGGCTTTGGCTGTTTCAGCAATACGTGGGGTTAATTTATTATCTTTAACAGGGCCTGGAGTTTCAGCACGATATAACTGCATACCACCAATCCCCAGCATTGGCATAATTGCTACCGCCAACACGATAATACCCATACCACCAAGCCATTGCAGTTCTTGCCTATAAAAAAGAATACTGTGTGGCAAAACATCCAGACCCGATAAAACCGTTGCACCTGTAGTTGTTAAACCAGACACAGATTCAAACACGGCATCAGTAAAACTGATCGCCAATGATTCATAAAGCATTAGCGGCAAAGCTCCGGCGATTCCCAGCACTGACCAGAATAAAACCACTACCATAAAACCATCGCGTAACCGCAAATCGCCGCGTTGTTTTCTAACCGGAATAAAAAGCAGTAAGCCCACAACAAATAACAGCAGGAAACTGAAATAGAATGCACGACCAGCATCTTCCTGATAGAGAAGATCTATAACAATCGGTGGTAACAATGTTGTGCTAAACAACATCAACAACAAACCAATCAAGCGTTGAATTACGGCAGTATGCATAATGTCCGTTTAAATAAAGGTCACAGCAACCTGAAAGAGTTTTTCGACTTCGTGAATTTTTTTCTTATCCAGCAAAAATAGAATAAGGTGATCTTCTGCTTGAATAACAATATCGTGATGCGCCATCAATACTTCATCACCGCGAACCAGCGCACCAATGTTTGCGCCCTCAGGTAATTCAATTTGGTCGACACGACGTCCAACTACTTTTGAAGTTTTACTGTCACCATGAGCAACCGCTTCTATCGCCTCTGCAGCGCCACGACGTAAAGCATGCACAGCCACTACATCACCACGGCGAACATGCGTCAGCAAAGCACCAATAGTGACCTGCTGTGGAGAAATCGCAACATCAATTAATTCCTGATGCTCTATCATATCAACATAGGCCGGCCGATTAATCAGAGACATGACTTTTCTGGCACCCAGTTCTTTTGCCAGCATGGCAGAAAGAATATTGGCTTCATCATCATTGGTTAAAGAACAGAACACATCCATCTGATCAATGTTTTCTTCCAGCAATAAATCCTTATCCGATGAATCACCCAGCAAGACAATAGATGAATTTAATTCTCGACTTAAAAACTGTGCTCGTGACTTACTGTGCTCCAGTAATTTAACCTGATATTTTCCTTCCAGCGATTGCGCCAGACGCATACCGATATTGCCGCCGCCTGCCAACATAATTCTTTTAAATGGACTTTCCTGTTTACGCAGCTCAGACATGACAGCGCGGATATCTTTACGTGCGGCGATGAAAAACACTTCATCATCTGCTTCAATCACACGATTACCTTTGGGCACAATTCCCTGCCCACGTCGATAAATTGCCGCTACTCGAGTCTCAATACCTGGCATGTGTTCGCGTAAGGTACTAATTTCCTGACCTACCAGAGGGCCACCGTAATAGGCTTTAACACCTACTAACTGCACCTTACCTTCGGCAAAGTCCAGCACCTGCAAAGCACCGGGATATTCAATTAAACGGTGTACATAACTGGATATGATTTGTTCAGGACTAATCAGAACATCTACTGGCACCGCATCATTATTAAACAATTCACGATGTTGCAAATAAGACGCCGATCGAACGCGGGCAATTTTTGTGGGCGTGTGAAATAAGGTATGTGCGATTTGGCAGGCAACCATATTGGTCTCATCACTATTGGTCACAGCAATTAACATATCAGCATCTTCGATACCTGCTTGCTCCAATACCCTTGGGCTTGACGCGTGACCGGTAACGGTCTGGATATCCAGACGATCACGCAAATCATCCAGCAACTCGGTTTTTGAATCTACGAGTGTAATATCGTTGGCTTCGGAGGCCAGATTAGCGGCAACAGATGAACCTACCTGGCCTGCTCCTAATATCAAAATATTCATGTTTTTATTTCACGCAAAAACCGACACAATGTTTCGAATGGACTTCAAGCCCTATATGGCGCGAAGTTTACGCCCTTCCATACAGAAATACAGCCTATTAAGCTTCAGCCTTGCTCAGACCACAGAAATAGAAACCATCAGTATCATTTTCGCCCGGCAATAACTGGCGACCGTGTTTACAGACAATGCCCCACCCACTTGAAGCACCTTCTATCAATTCCAGCTCAATCACATCTTTTTGTGTAGCTAGTAGCCCGTCAATCTGCGCTTCATTTTCCTGACGTAGCACTGAGCAGGTAACGTATAAAAGTTTGCCGCCAGGCGCTAGCATCTGCCATGCCTGTTGCAAAATTTTCTGCTGAACGCCAACTAACGATTTGATGTCTTCTTCCCAGCGCAGCACTTTTATATCCGGGTGGCGACGAATTACGCCAGTCGATGAACAGGGCGCATCCACCAAAATACGGTCAAAGGGCTTTCCATCCCACCATGAGTTCTCACTTGCATCAGCGACGATTAACTCTGCTTCCAAATTTAAACGGCTCAGGTTTTCTTTAACCCGAGACATACGTTTTTCTTCAAGTTCAACTGCAACCATTTCAATTTCTTTTTCAAGCTCAAGCACATGACAGGTTTTACCACCGGGTGCGGCGCACAAATCCAGCACTCTTTGGCCTTTTTTAACATCCAGTAATCCAGCCGCTAATTGAGCACCGGCATCCTGCACCGAGACTGAACCCTGAGCAAAGTCCGGCAAAGAGGTGACATCCACACCCTGCTCCAACCTCAAAGCCTGTAGGGCAAAGTCATGCACAGAAGAAGACAGGCCTTGCTCATCCAATAACGCTTTATAAGCTTCGGTATTATTTTGCGCGGCATTCACCCGCAACCATAAAGGTGGACGCTGATTATTGGCCTTCAAAATAGCTTGCCAGTGATCAGGCCAATCTTGCTTTAAAAGTGCAATTAACCAGTAAGGGTGGGAATAATAAGCCTCCTGATTTGATTCCATTTTTCTCAGACAGGCTTCCTGATCACGAATAAAATTACGCAGCACACCATTGATCATAGCTTTGGCCCACTGCTTGCCCAGCACCTTGCTGGTACTCACCGCTTCATTGACCACGGCATAATCGGGCGTGCTCAACTCGACTAATTCATACAGGGACATCAGCAGCAACAACTTTAAGTCATGTTCTTTATTGCGTAGTGGTTTTTTTAAAAATTGGCCAAGCAGATGATCCAGTTTCCAGTACCAGCGCAACACGCCATTGGCCAGCTCCATGGCCAGCGCGCGATCACGACCATCGAGACAGTCTGCAGCTGATTTAGCCACAACCAGCGACCGCCCTTTTATTAAAACCTGTTGCAATATTTCTAGCGCGACCTGTCTGGCGGTAAGTGGCTTCTGCTGTTTTTTCTTTTGACTGGCGATACGTTCTACTCCCTGCCTAACACTTGGCCATCAAGATGATGCGCATTGGCAAAATCCGCCGCCGCCATAACTTTCTTACCAGACGGTTGCACCTGCAACAAACGCAGGATGCCATCACCGGTGGCGACATCGATACCATCACGGCCGCAACTCAACACCGTTCCTGCTGCAGCATTAGAAGTTGCATCCAGCACCTCAGATTGCCAAACACGCAACACATCCGGCTTGTTCTTTTTTTGCCATGAAGTAAAAGCCACCGGCCAGGCATTATAAGCACGCACGCAACGATCAATTTGCCGCGCTGATAATGACCAGTCTATGGTCGCTTCCTGCTTGCTCAACTTACTGGCATAAGTCGCCAGCGCATCATCCTGTCGTTGCCCCAATACTTTGCCCTGAATGAAATCGGGCAACATACTCACCAGCGTTTCTGACCCCATCACCATTAATCGATCGTGCAGACTGGAGCCGGTTTCATCATCACTAATCGAACATTCCTGCATCGCCAGCATGTCACCGGTATCCAGCCCCTTATCCATTTGCATAATGGTGATACCAGTTTTTTCATCACCCGCTAAAATCGCTCGCTGAATCGGTGCCGCACCACGCCAACGCGGCAATAATGAAGCATGGATATTGATACAGCCAAGACGCGGAATATCTAAAACCGCTTGCGGCAACAATAAGCCATAAGCCGTCACCACCATTAAATCTGGCTTTAAATCACGAAATACATTCTGATCTGCTTCGGATTTTAGCGATTCCGGCTGGAAGACAGGAATATGATATTCCAGCGCCTTTTGCTTGACCGGTGAAGGCCGGGGTTCACGGCCACGCCCTGCGGGACGATCTGGCTGCGTATAAACCGCAACCACCTCATGATCTGATTCCAGCAATACTGATAAAGGCGCAACGGCAAAGTCCGGCGTGCCCGCATAAACAATTCGAATAGAATCAGTCACAGCAATCAAACCGCCGTATTAAGTCGGCGATTCTTCTCAAGTTTCTTTCTATACCGTTGCTGTTTGAGTGGCGACAGATAGTCGACAAATAGCTTACCCTGTAGGTGATCCATCTCGTGCTGAATACACATAGCCAGCAAACCAGCGGCCTTCAGCGTATATTCGTCACCATCACGATCCAGTGCTTTTACAGTAATAAATTCAGAACGTCGGACTTTGTCGTAAATATCAGGTACTGATAAACAGCCTTCCTCGGACTCTTCTTCGCCTTCTCGCGCGATAATTTCTGCGTTAATCAAACACAGTGGCTGATTTTTTTCCTCGCTAATATCAATCACTATCACCTGCTGATGCGCATTCACCTGCGTCGCCGCCAGACCTATCCCGGGGGCTTCATACATCGTTTCAAACATATCATCGACCAATTGGCGAATCTGATCATTAATTTTTTCTACCGGCCTGGCTTTGGTGCGCAGTCGATCATCGGGGTAATGCAATATTTCAAGTTGTGCCATATTTATTTCTTCAGATAAGGGCTAGTTCGGGGATTTCTGCTAAAATCATTGCAAACTTACTTAATAAATCGAAGTTTATCAGCTAAACTGTTGAAAACAACGGATAATTTCAGGGATTATACTGGGGTATAAAACAATAATGAACACACCCACCAGCTTTACCAAATATCTGCGTCCAATTGTAACCTGTTTACTTGTTGCTGGCGTATCTGCCTGCTCATCTCAAGCTCAGCGTCAACCTGATCATTCTCAGGCAGATAACGCTGCACCTACTGAATTGGTTGAATCAGAAGAAGCCACTGAAGGATCAATGATGGCACAAACTGAGGACACTGAGCAAAAACATAGCTCCAACAGTGCTATTCGAATAAAGGCTAGCCATCCACGTAAATACACAGTGAAAAAAGGCGACACATTATGGGATATTTCCAGCCAGTTCTTAAGAGATCCCTGGTACTGGCCTGAGATCTGGCATAATAATCGTCAGGTTCAAAATCCACATCTAATTTACCCTGGTGACGTACTAACGCTCATTTATATCAACGGTCAACCACAAATTCAGGTTAACGATACCGCTCAACAAAAAACATCTCACACAACCATAACTGCTACTGCTACTGCAAAGACAACAGAAATTAACGATCAGAATTTGCGCGTAGTAAAACTCAGTCCTAGCATCCGCAAACAAGGTTTAGATGCCAGCGTAATTACTATTCCAGGAGACGCTATACGTCAGTTCCTGACCAAACCTCGTGTGGTTACCAAAGAAGAACTGGAGAGCGCCCCCTATATTCTAGCCAGTGACGACGATCATTTAATTATGGCACGAGACAACACTATTTATGTACGTGGCGAACTGGACAAGGATCGTGTTCGCTTCACGGTATTCCGTCCCGGAAATGAATTAATCGATCCTGAGACGGATGAAGTTTTTGGCTATGAAGCAACCTACGCAGGCGAAGCTCGTATCACAGAGTATGGTGATCCAGCCACTGCCCAACTCACTTCCACCGAACGCGAAGTATTAATTGGTGATCGATTGTTGCCCGTCGACAAAAGTAAAATTAGCAACTTATATTACCCACGAGCACCTGATCGTGAGGTAAAAGGACAGATTATTTCCCTATTTGACGCCTTATTTGGCATAGCCAAATTCCAGGTTGCTGTCATTAATCGCGGTAACCGCGATGGTATTGAAGTCGGTCACCTACTGGCAACACTGACATCAGGAGGAATTGTTAATGATAAGTACAACCTCAGAGAGAAAGGCAATATTGCATTACCCAATAAGCGTAGTGGCTTGATGATGGTATTTCGCACCTTTGACAAAGTGAGTTACGGACTAATAATAGAATCAACACGTGTCATTAGCAGTAACGATGTTGTAGTCTCACCAAAATAAGTCAGGCTACAACATAATATTCTGTCAAGGATGAACGATGTTAAAAACTGGCTAATTCTGCTGCACGTTACTGGACTAGGCGTAGCAGGATTTCACAAACTGCTGAGCGTACTAGAGTCACCTGAAAAAATCCTGGCCAGCAATAGCTCAAAACTTTCCGAACTGGGATTTAGTCAGCAGATTATTTCTGCTATTCAACAACCCGATTTTGATGGCATTCAAGCTGATATTGAATGGGCTGAATCAGCCGACAACCACCATATCATCACCCTCTTCGATCCACGGTACCCACAACAACTAAAAGCCATCAGCCAGCCACCGCCTGTTTTATTTGTACGAGGTGACCCTGATTTTCTACTTCAACCTCAGTTAGCCATGGTTGGAAGCCGTAATCCCACTGCGGCTGGAAAACGAACTGCCAGTGATTTCGCCAGGCACCTTTCTAATTCAGGTATCACCATTACTAGCGGGCTGGCACGTGGTATCGATGGTGCATGCCATCATGGAGCACTACAGGGAATCGCTGGTACAGTCGCCCTTGTGGCCCACGGTCTGGATATTGTTTATCCGGCAGCGCATCAATCCCTGGCCGAAGATATCTCAAATCACGGCGCAGTGGTCTCAGAGGTACCCATTGGTACAGAACCCCATCGTGGCCTGTTTCCTCGTCGAAACCGCATTATCAGTGGCCTGTCACTGGGAACGCTGGTCGTTGAGGCCGCACTCAAAAGTGGCTCATTGATTACAGCCAAGCATGCCATGGAGCAAAACCGAGAGGTCTTTGCCATTCCCGGCTCCATCCACAACCCCTTATCTCGTGGCTGCCATCAATTAATACGTCAGGGAGCCAAGCTGGTGGAAACGGCTGAAGACATTATCGAGGAGTTGCTACCCCATATACCAACAGGCATCGCAGCCGTGGCAGTAACACTAATTAATGAGAAAAATCAGCAGACACTTGACCCCGATCACCAAAAACTGCTCAAATGCCTGCAATATGAAGCCATTGCCATTGATGAACTCGTCGATTGCAGTGGTTTTTCAGCAGCCGAAGTGGCTTCCATGCTATTAATTATGGAACTCGAAGGCCAGGTTGTGAATGAAGGCGGCCGATATACGCGCATAAAATAGTGCAGCCCAGCAAACTCCATCACTATAACAAGTGGATAAATAAAGAATTATGTTAATCAAACAATCCGTCGTCGATGTACTGATGTTTCTCTTTGAAGAATATCTGGGTGACAGCAATGAAGCCATGGATGAGCGCGATAATATGCAAATCCGACTAGAAGAAGTAGGCTTCCAACATCAGGAAATCGATGAAGCTTTTAACTGGCTGGAAGATCTGGCTACGCTACGTGGGTGCACTGACTGCACACCTGCTCATGCAAATAGCATCCGTATATTTAGCGACTTTGAAAAAAATATTCTTGATGATGAATCCATCGGCTTTTTAATGTATTTGGAACAGTCGGATATTCTCACACCACTTACACGCGAACTGATCCTCGACCGAATTATGGCACTAGATCATGCACTGGATATTGAGCAAGTCAAATGGATCGTAATGATCGTACTTCACACTCACCCTGGTGAGGAAAATGCCTTTGCCTGGATGGAAGGTCTAGTTTTCAATGAAGTTGTCGATTACATACAGTAACTCCTGCTTTTCTAATTAACCAATTGCGTAGCACCTCGAATGAGTAAAAATCTTGTTATTGTTGAATCACCGGCAAAAGCAAAAACCATAGAAAAATATTTAGGCAAGGACTTCAAAGTTCTTGCTTCCTATGGTCACGTCCGCGACCTCATCCCTAAAGAGGGTGCCGTTGATACTGAACATGACTTCGAAATGAAGTATCAGCTCATTGAACGCAACGAAAAACACGTCGACAAAATTATCCAGTTTTTAAAAAAAGCCGACCACCTCTATCTCGCGACCGATCTTGACCGCGAGGGGGAAGCCATTTCCTGGCATTTATTTGAGTTGCTCAAAGAAAAGGGTCTGCTCGAAAATATCACAGTGTCCCGCGTGGCATTTAACGAAGTCACCAAGCGCGCGATAAAAGAAGCTATCGCTTCACCGCGCGAATTATCAACGAACCTTGTCAATGCTTATCTGGCCAGACGCGCACTGGATTATCTGGTCGGCTTTAACTTATCACCGCTGCTTTGGAAAAAAGTTCAGCGTGGTTTATCTGCCGGTCGCGTACAGAGTCCAGCCTTGCGTTTGATCGTTGAACGTGAAATTGAAATAGAAGAATTTAATCCTCAGGAATACTGGACCATCGAAGCCGATGTAGCCAAAGGCAAACAACAATTCCTGGGCAAACTGAATTTACTTAATAATGAAAAAGTAAAACAATTCAGCATCACTGATGAAGCGGGTGCAACTGCAGCACGCAATACATTATTAGCTGCAGCCAATGGTGAACTCTCGGTCAACAAGATCGATAAGAAACAACGTAAACGTAATCCTTCACCACCATTCACCACATCGACAATGCAACAGGAAGCGGCACGCAAACTTCGCTTCACTACTCAGCGCACTATGCGTACTGCACAGAATTTATACGAAGGTATCAACATCGGTGGTGAAACCGTCGGTTTGATCACCTATATGCGTACCGACTCATTGATGCTCGCAGGTGAAGCGATCGAAGAAATTCGCAGCTTGATACATGACCGCTATGGCAAAGACAACTTGCCAGAAGAAGCGCGAGTTTTCAAAAATAAATCAAAAAATGCGCAGGAAGCACATGAGGCTATTCGTCCCACTTCGGTTAAACACACTCCCGAAGAACTCAAGCAATATTTAAAACCTGATCAACTCGCGCTCTACGAACTTATCTGGAAGCGCACCATGGCCTGCCAGATGATCCACGCCACGCTGGATACCGTCAGCGTTGATTTAGGCTGTGGCGATGGCAACATATTCCGCGCCAATGGTTCAACTATTCGTCACGCTGGTTTCATGGCTGTGTACATGGAAGGCGCTGACGACAGCAAAGCCGATGATGACGAAAAATTATTACCCGAGTTAACAGAAGGCGAGAAGGTTAAGTTGCTGGAAATCAAAAACGGCCAGCATTTTACCGAACCACCACCACGTTTCTCTGAGGCCAGTCTGGTTAAAACACTGGAAGAATTTGGTATTGGTCGTCCATCGACGTATGCCAATATTATTTCAACACTGGTAAATCGTGGTTATGTTGAACTCGAAAGTCGTCGCTTCACACCGACTGATATTGGCCGTATTGTTAATGGCTTTTTGACCGAACACTTCAGACAGTACGTTGATTACGAATTCACCGCGAATCTCGAAGATGAACTCGATAACGTTTCCCGCGGTGAAAAAGCCTGGATCCCGTTACTGAAAGATTTCTGGACGCCCTTCAAAGAACAGTGTGTCGACATAGACGAAAATGTCAGCCGTGCTGATGTTGCTCAATCACGTCACATTGGCACCGACCCTAAAACTCAAAAGCCAATCAGCGTTCGCATGGGGCCTTATGGGCCTTTTGTGCAAATTGGTGACAAAGACGATGAAGAAAAACCGGCTTTTGCCAGCCTAAAACCCGGCATGAAAATGAACGAAATCACCATGGACAACTACGAAGCATTGTTCGTATTGCCACGTGAGTTGGGTGATTCTCCCGAGGGTGAAAAAATATCGACCAACTATGGTCGCTTTGGGCCGTATGTTAAATACGACAGTAAATTTGTTTCTATCAATAAAGCCTACCAGGATCAGAACATTGATCCTTACAACATCACCTTAGAACAGGCCATGGAACTGGTTGCTGCGAAAAAAGAATTTGATGCTAACAAGTACATCAAGAGTTTTGAAGGCACTGATATAGAAGTACTAAATGGACGTTATGGGCCTTACATTACCAACGGTGAGAAAAACGCAAAAATACCTAAAGACAAGGAACCTAAAGACCTAACCCAGGAAGAATGCGAAAAATTGCTAGCGGAAGCACCTGAACGCAAGGGCCGTAAAAAGAAAGCTGTCAAAAAGAAGGCCGTAAAGAAAAAAGTAGCCAAGAAAAAAACCACTAAAAAGAAAACAACCAAGAAAAAGACGGTGAAGAAAAAGGCCGCGCCAAAGAAAAAAACGCCAGTAAAAAAGAAAACCGTTAAGAAGAAATAAGTAACCCATGGCGAGCCACTTTGCCATCCAGTACGCTGCCCACCAAATACATCATGGCGGCGTCATTGTATACCCCACCGAGACGGTTTATGGCCTTGGCTGTGACCCGATGAATCTTGCGGCCATCACTTACCTTAACACTCTCAAACAAAGAGAGCGCGGCAAGGGACTGATTCTCATAGGTCATACACTAGATCTCTTTGAAGATTATGTTGCATCACTTTCTGACGGCCAAAAAAAACAAATCAGCCAGACTGATGAGCCCACTAGTTGGATAGTTAAAGCAAAAGATTCCTTACCCGACTGGCTCACCAATTCGCAGAGAACCGTGGCAATACGCATCACCCAACATCCTGTTGTCAGCGAACTCTGTCAGCAATTAGGCCACCCCATTGTTTCAACCAGCGCCAATCCTCGCGGCAAAAAAACCTGCCGCAATGCATTGCAAGCACACAAATACTTTCATGATAAAGTAGACGCCATATTAATTGATGACCGCCACCTCAGTGGCCGTGCATCAACTATAAAGAGATTAGACAACCTTTCAACCGTACGATAATAATTTGAGCCAAACATGTCACAACCCGATACTCAAGCCGTAAAAGAATATTTACTCAACTTGCAAAAGAGCATTTGTCAGGGCCTTGCCGATGAAGATGGCAAAGCTGATTTTATTGTCGATGAATGGCAACGCGAGAACGGCGGCGGTGGCGGCATTACTCGTGTTTTAACCGATGGCGCTGTATTTGAACAGGCTGGCGTAAACTTCTCACATGTCACCGGTGGAAAACTACCCGCTTCCGCAACTGCGCATCGACCTGAATTAGCTGGTAGAGAATTTGAGGCTATGGGTGTATCGCTAGTGATACATCCGCGCAACCCCATGATTCCAACATCACATGCCAACGTGCGCTTCTTCATCGCAAGCAAGCAGGGCGCTGACCCAGTCTGGTGGTTTGGCGGCGGCTTTGACCTTACCCCGTACTACGGCAACAACGATGATTGTATTCACTGGCATAAAACTTCACAGCAAGCATGCCTTCCTTTTGGCGACGAGGTTTATCCTAAATATAAAAAATGGTGCGATGAATACTTTTATCTAAAACACCGTGACGAGCAACGAGGTATCGGTGGTTTATTTTTTGATGACTTAAATGCTGCAGGATTTGAACAGAGCTTCAGCTTCACAAAAAGTGTTGGCGACCATTTTCTAAAAGCCTACTTACCGATTGTTCAAAACAGAAAAAATGACGTTTACACTGAAGCACAACGTGACTTTCAGCTTTATCGTCGTGGCCGCTATGTTGAATTTAATCTGGTTTATGATCGCGGGACCTTATTTGGTTTACAAACAGGTGGGCGCACAGAATCAATTCTTATGTCATTACCACCTGTAGTACACTTCAAATATGACTGGAAACCCGACAAAAACAGTGCCGAAGAAGAACTTTATAATTACTACTTAAAACCAAAAGACTGGTTAAAAATCAAATGACCTGATTTTATTTTTAACCAGCTGAACAGGCAACTTCACCACATTGCCGTGAGGCAGGCACTCAAGTGGGGGCGATATATAGTGTCCCTGCACACGATCTACGCCGCATACTTTCAGCAAGCGTATAACTTCCGGGCTTTCAACGTATTCAGCAACAGTCTGGCGTGACAAAGAATGAGCCACATCATTCATCGCAGTGACAATGGCGCGATCAGTAGAACCTCTGGCCATATTTTTAACAAACTGACCATCAATCTTCACATAATCTGTCGACAAACTCTTAAGTTGTGAGAACGAGCAAAATCCAGAGCCAAAATCATCCAGCGAAAAACGACAACCAATTTCAGTCAGCATTTTAATAAAGTGATTTGCCTGATTCATATTTGCAATGGCGCTGGTTTCAGTAATTTCGAATACCAGATTACTCGGTGAAACTTTATATTTTTCAATGATTGCTTTAATACGAGTAGCCGCTTCATCATCATCCAATGTGTTACCTGAAAGATTTATCGATAAACAAACTTTTTCCTGCAACGAGCCCAGCGCAACCAAAGCACGCAATGCATGTTCAACTACCCACATATCTATATCAATCATCATATTGAATCGTTCGGCAGTCGGCAAAAACGAATCAGGCAAATATAAATCTCCATTTTCTGCGCGCATTCTTATTAAAACTTCATAACTATATCGCGGCTTATTCATTTTTAAATAATTTTTCCACAACATCCCATTTTGAATTGGCAAATCAATAAGATCTATATCGTGCAAATCAAGAATCGGCTGAAAATGTAATACAAAATCATTTTTCTTTAATGCTTCGCGTAATCTGCTAGACCAGCCTAGCTCACTACCCATTACATTACGTTCATCATCATTTTTATCATACAAGTGTGTTTGATTACGTCCCAGACGCTTCGCTATATGGCAAGCAATATCTGCATCTGCCAAAGCATCTCCCGCTGTTACAGCTGCACCTTCTATCATCGCAACACCCACACTGGCCTGCACATGATATGCATTGTCTTCATGCGGCACACGCAAGCCAGTTAGCGCTTCTCTACATGCATCTGCCAAACTCATGGCCAAATCTTGATCAACATTTTTTAAAATAATTGCAAATTCATCACCACCTATGCGCGCAACCACATCATTTCTTCTTAACTGCTTAACCAGTAAATTACTGATTTCTATTAACAGTCGATCACCTGCATCATGGCCGACAGCATCATTCACATACTTAAACCGATCTAAATCTAGATACACTATGGCACTGCCTATACCGCTGCGTTGAACGTGGCGGATCTCCTCTTCCAAATGAGTTTCCAGATAACGGCGATTATAAATCTCTGTTAGATAGTCATGTGTGGCCTGCCAGCGCAAACGCTCTTCCAACATTTTCTGATTAGAAATATCACGGAAGGCAACAACAGACCCCTCTTGCTTATCGTTGATATTAAGTGGATACAAAGTACACTCCACTGGAACTGCTTTTCCCGATTGATGCTGAAAACGTGTCTCCCAGCTTTTTAAGATTTCTCTATTTTTGTAGGCTTTACGCAGCTGGTCTTCTTCCATTGATTGTTCTTCATCTTTGTAATGAAAAATGTCACATGCATTTTCACCAATTAGACTCGGGGAATCATCAAGACCTAAAAGTGAATAAGTTGCAGGATTTGCAAAAGTAACCCTGCCATCATTATCCACACCATAAACCCCCTCTCCCACAGATTCCAGAATCGCCGCCAGTCCTTCTCGTTGTTTTTCAATAGAACGTTGAATTTCGATGAAACGGCTCATGGCTGAGACGCGAGCTAAAAATAATTCTTCTGCTTCATTTTTAAAGAAACATTCGATCGCACCTGCTTTTAAACAGTCACGGATGACTGAATCCAGATAGGTGCCCGTAATAACGGCCGTACGGATACTCTCCGTTCTTTCATCATCTCGCAATTTCTGGCAAAGCACGTAACCATTCTCATCTGGCATAAAATAATCGACGATCGCAATATCAAATTCTTTTTCCTGCGCTATTTCATAGGCCTGTTTGACTGAATTCGCTGTCTCAACCTGATAACCATTTTGCTTCAATAAACGGCTGTAATAATGAACAATACTTCTGGAATCGTCCACGAACAGAACTCTGGTTGGCTCCGAAGTGTGTGATAAACAATACAGCTCATCGTCTATCTGAATATCAGGTTGCAACATAGTCTGTAGTGATGCCGCCGCTTCCTGATAATTTTCCCACGGTATCATCGCAGCGTTTGGACGAGTGCCCGTCCAGTTAAGCAGGTTCAAATCAACATCATTAGAAAGTAGGATAACGGGGAGTTCACTATAAGGTTCACGATTAAGCAGCACCATCAATTTTTTAGATTCAGCATGATGTTTGTAATTTGTGAGGCCTACAATCACTGCATGCAGGTTCTGACGAGTTTGCTGCAACATTTCGATAGTGGACTGAAAGGAATCGGACAATACCAGCTCAAAATTCTGTTTTTCAACTAGCTTGCTCAATATATATCGCAAGGTTGCCGATTCTTCGACAATCAATATTCTCTGTACAACAGAATCAGTCATTGCATTCCTCACTGGGGCACCAAATCCTAGGCGTAGGATCAATAAACAGAATACACCTAATATGGCTATCATTTAAAGGGATTAGAAATAATCCGTCTTATTTATATAGACATATCCTGTGAGATTTTCAGGTTTTCAATCAAAATTCTATTTACATTTATATCTTGACAAAATAAGGAGTGATGCCAGAAATATATCTTGCTGATACAATAGCTGCCATCTGATTGAATTGCGGAGTTCTTCATGTCAAAAACCGATATTTTTCAAAGCGTTCGTATGCGTCGAATGCGCCGTGACGAGTTCTCACGTCGCTTAATGCGTGAACACCACATTCATAGCGATGACCTGATTTACCCGATGTTTGTCATTGAAGGTTCAAATCAGCGCGAAGCCGTTGCCTCTATGCCCGGTGTCGAGCGCGTCAGTATCGATCAGCTGCTGTTAGAAGCCGAACAGTGCATTGGGCTAGGCATTCCAGCTATAGCCCTGTTTCCTGTTGTAGGCAGCGATAAAAAATCTGATGATGCTGAAGAAGCCTTTAACCCTAACGGCCTGGCACAACAGGCGGTTCGCGCACTGAAGGCAAAATTCCCCGATCTTGGCGTCATTACTGATGTTGCACTCGACCCCTTCACCAGCCATGGCCAGGACGGTCTGATTGATGATAGCGGCTATGTGCTCAATGACGAAACTATTGATGTACTGGTTAAACAGGCACTGTCACACGCAGAAGCCGGCGCTGATGTAGTCGCACCCTCGGATATGATGGATGGACGCGTCGGTGCTATCCGAGACGCTTTAGAAGATGCAGGCTACATACACACTCGCATTCTCGCTTACGCCGCCAAATACGCCTCCAGTTTTTACGGCCCTTTCCGCGATGCGGTAGGTTCTTCGGCCAATCTCGGCACTGGTAACAAATACAGTTATCAGATGGATCCGGCTAATTCTGATGAAGCCATTCGTGAAGTTGCACTGGACCTGGAAGAAGGCGCCGACATGGTCATGGTCAAACCCGGCATGCCTTATCTTGATATTGTGCGCCGTATCAAAGACGAATTCGGTGCACCAACTTTTGTTTATCAGGTCAGCGGTGAATACGCCATGCTCAAAGCGGCTTCACAAAATGGCTGGCTGGATGAAAAAGCCGTGGTCATGGAAAGCCTGCTATCAATGAAACGTGCCGGTGCTGATGGCATTCTGACTTACTACGCCAAAGACGTGGCGAAATGGCTGGCTGAATAGTGTCCGAAGACATAATTGACCGTTACGCTGTTTTCGGCAACCCGATCAGCCACAGCAAGTCACCGCAGATACACTCCGCCTTTGCCCAGCAGACCGGACAAAACCTGGTTTACACTGCCGAACTCGCTGAAGTAGAAAATTTTGAAGAAGCCGTTAAAGCCTTTATTAAGAATAATGGCAAAGGTATCAACATCACCGTGCCATTCAAGCAACAGGCCTGGCAATTAGCCACACAAAGAAGCTCACGCGCGGAAAGAGCTGGCGCGGTGAACACCATTATCGTCAAAGATGATGGTAGTTACTTCGGTGAAAACACCGATGGCATTGGACTGGTACGCGACCTGGGTAACAATCATAAAATCGGGCTGAAAGACAAAAGAATTCTAATTCTTGGCGCTGGCGGTGCAGTTCGTGGTGTTATCGAACCCATTATGGAAAAAGATCCTGCCATGCTGGTAATTGCCAATCGCACCGTAGAAAAATCCATACGGCTGGCAGAAGAATTTTCTGATCTGGGCAATATCACGGGCTGTGGTTTTGATGAGCTCAAAAACCAGTCGTTTGATGTTGTCATCAATGGCACCTCAGCCAGCCTGCACGGCGACCTGCCGCCTTTGCCCGATACATTATTCAACGACAACGCCTGTGCTTACGACATGATGTATGCTGCCGATCCCACGGTATTCATGAAATGGGCAATCCAGCACGGTGCAGCGAATGTTTTTGATGGTTTGGGCATGCTGGTTGAACAGGCAGCGGAATCGTTTAATTTGTGGCGGGGTGTTCAGCCGGAAGTGAAACCTGTGATTGATGCGATCAGGGATTCGCTTAAATAAACCTGTGTTATTTTATTTTTCTGTAGATATCTCTCAACAACGACTTTTCTTCTTCATCCTTACTGACTGTTCCTTTCAGCACGATATAGGACAATTCTTTTACTTCCTCCAGGCTCTTATTCCTGACAGGAATGATGTCTCGAAACTCATGCCAGCGTATTCCTTTTTCCTTTAAAACAAGCTGGTAAGAATAATTATTCTCTTCGCCATATATTCTTATTGTGTGATGTTTGTACTTACAGCTTGTATATTTCTTGCCCTTTTTGGTAAAACCATTTTCCCAGTCTGAACCATGAACAAATTTACTGATGTTTTTATACAGGGCAATAATATGCCCACTGAGCATTCTGTCTTTTTTGGTTAGATGTTGCACACAAGTACTACCAACGACTTTATAACCCCAGCCGGGGTGATAAGTCACATGCGCATATCGTATCTCATGCCCACAATTTTCCCGTTCGCAAATGCCATCCGCGCCACCCAGATCTTCAATCAAGATTAAGGTCCAGCCACGATCAGGTGCAATCAGCTTATGCTCTCTTGCATGGCAGCCCCTGCACAAGGTTCTGCAATCACTCAGCGAATACTCCCATGGCGGCTTATCTTTTACGTATATTTCATGGTGCACTTGCAGAACCACATCAGGCTCAGTTCTTTTACAGCGCAGGCATTTATATCCGTCTCTGTGTTTGACCTTGTCAGAAAAGTCATACCACTTTTTATTGGTGTATAGTTTTCTTGGCTTTTCCATCGCTGAAACACTCCCTGAGTTTTTAATAAACTACCTAATCTACCCAAAAATCCACTTCCTGCAATTCCAGAAACTCTCTCGCCTTCTCCCCCTGCAACATCGCCAATGTCGACATCATCCCCGCCTCAACACAGGTTGGCGCTGCGACGCTTACCGTGTGCGGTGCGTCGGGCACCGACCAGCCGGTTTTGGGATTGAGCACATGACTGTAACGCACACCATCTTTCAACAGATAACGATGCGCATCACCGCTGGTGGCGATAGCACCGCGGGATAATTTAAACAGGGCGACGGCATTTTCCTTGCCGGTGACCAGTCGTCCGACTGACCAGCAGTTTTTGTTTCGGCGCTCGCCTGTGGTCGCCAGGTCACCCCCAAAATTAACCAGTACGCTTTCATCGGTCAGGGAACGTGCGATTTGTACGCAGCGATCAACGGCGTATTCTTTACCGATACCACCGAGGTCGATCTCCATACCCTCGGGCATCTGCAACACTTGATCTTGCCATCGTACTTTTGACCAGCCAACTTTATCCAGCATGGCGCTCACCGCTAAAAATTCTGGCACATTATCACTGCCATCGAACTTCCAGACTTTTCTGAGCACACCAGATGTTATATCAAACAGGCCTTCGGACATTTGGGTAAGCTGGTCTGAAAAATCAATCAGCCTTGCGGTTTCATCATCGATTGCAACTGAAGAGCCTTTTGCGTTGTTTATTTTATGAATAATGTTGTCGTCACGATATCGACTGAATTTTTGCTCTATGCGCTTTGCTTCATCAGAGACACCTTCAAGAATGCGGGTGGCCATTGCCCTGTCTTTGATTTCCATGAGCACTTCACAGGGGCTGGCCATGGCTGAGAACGAACCCTGCCAATAATCAGCTTCCCGTTTCAGCCTTAGATTTTTTGATTTTAAATTTTTCATAAAAAAAGGGCTTCTTTTCAGAAGCCCTAAACTTAATTGATCAGCATGTCAGAAACAATCCCTATTTCACTCCAATCAATTATCACCACATGAAAGAATAGTTCACCTGCAACATAATGGCACTCAAGTCAGGTGTTTCCTGACCAGCTGGCACTACGCCATCGTTGACCGACTGTGTAATCAGCCCGCCACGCACCGAGAATTCGCTGCTATCATCCATAGGAACACCGTACTTCAAGCCGATCGTTGTGGTCGTTGACTCAGCAAGTCGATAATCATGGCTGGCGTAATCAACCAACACATTGCCCGCACCATCAATATCCGTACCTAAGACCAGATTATGCCGGTAAAAATCGGCGGCCGATTGTGTGTAATAACGCACTTGCGGTTGCAGATAACTCGCTGCCAGTTCGTAGCGATATTTCATATCCAGCGTATGCGATTTAATTCCCCAGTCATCGGAATAATAACGGTATGAAAAATTAATCACATCTTCTTCCAGATGATGAACAGCCTTGAAGAACACTGTATTTTTCTGACGGGAATCAGGCCGTTTTTCATAGACGTATGGCAAATCACCGGGTGCCGTTGAAAATGTAGTTGACGGCAACCCGGTAACTGGGTCATCAACTATTGTGACAATTTTATACGGATCATTCTGATAGCCATTGACCATGCCCAGTGAAAGATTCAACTGTATGATAGTTTTTCGATCTATCACCTGCGTCACACCAACCATAAAGTCGGTAATGGTTTTTGTTTCGCTACTCCCATTCACGTTCTGGCCCGCACCTAGATCACGCATCGGCGCAAATTCAATAGGCACACCACCGCCTGGATTGACCGAGTCACTATTAAAACCCATTCCTACATTCAGCGTAGTATTGCGATTATTAAAATCCTGTGAATAGTTTGCGCTCACACCCATGGAAAAATAATCGTGCTCACCGGACAGGTTTGCACCCCAGATGACTTTCGACATACGATCCAGCGACTGCGTGTAGTCAGCACCCAAAGCAATACGGACATCTCTAAAAGTCTCATCTAATGGTGCATCACCTGGTGCAATCGTGTAAGAACTCTGACCCGATGGCGTGGTAAAGGTTTGTACCGTATTGGTTGCATAAGCACCATTGGGCGTGGCTCCAGTCAAGGCATCAACCACCAGTCGAAGATCAATACGGTCATCATCACCCAGTGTACGACCCGCATAAATTGCAGGCTCGGCAGCCTGAACGCGACCATCGCCTTCACCGTAATAAAGAAAAGCGGTATCCACATCCCACTCAGAACCAGCTGCACTGGCCATTGGCGATGCCACCTGTAACAACGCACAAGTGGCCAACGCCATCTGACCCTTTATCTTCTTTAATTGCATCCGCAACCCCCACCACCAACGCCCTGGCCACCGCTAGAAGCCTCTTTACTAAAATAAATATGCTCGTCATAAAAATTATCAAAATAGTCTGCTGATAATTGCATGGAATCTTTAGCCAGCAAATCACGCTCCCACGGTTGCACGCCCATACTGGAACATCCTGTAAGCATTACCAACAAAACAAATGCACTTATAAATCTCATGTAAATCCTCATCCCGTCCTTCATTTATTGCTGTTTTATTGCTCAAGCAACTGCTTGATTACTTCTTCCATTTTCACCTTATCTTTCTCACGAAAACCGATATGTGACGCATAAAGTTTGCCGTCGCGGCCGATCATATAGCTGCTCGGCATTCCCCGTAACTTGTACTCGGCCGCAGTATCACCGGATTCATCAAAGGCAATCACAAAATTCACATCCATGCCCTCGAGAAACTCATCGGCCAGCTTTCGCTCCTTATCTAGATTAATCGCCAACACCTCAAAACCTTTGTCTTTATAAGTCGCTTTCATCTCATGCATCCATGGAAACGATTCCTTACAGGGTTTGCACCACGATGCCCAAAAATCCAGATAGACCACCTTGCCCTTCAGCGATGTAAGATCCACCTGACCATTGGCCGTTGGCAGCTTTACTGCAGGCGCATCCTGCACTGCGGCCAGGCTAACACTACTCAAAATAATCATCATCAAAAAGAAGCTATACTGAACCAGTCTCATTTTCTTATCCACATATTCTATTCAAGTAAGCCAAGACTATGGATTAAGCCTTAAGACAACCTTAAGTAGACAAGCAAGCTCATATAAACTTGTTTGATAACCGTTAACATCAAAATAAACAGGACAGTGATTTGCGTATTTTATTAGCTGAAGACGACAGGCTACTCGGCGAAGGTTTATTAACCGGACTAAAAAATGATGGTTACTCCGTCGACTGGGTTCAAAAAGGTGGCGCTGCTTTATCCGCCATCACTACTACGCCTTATGATGCCGTCATCCTGGATATAGGCTTACCTGAAATGAGCGGTCTTGAAGTTTTGAGCATGGCCCGAAGCAAAGATATCACTACTCCTGTCCTCATCCTGACGGCACAAGATGCTATTGAAGACCGCGTTAAAGGACTGGATGCCGGCGCTGATGATTATCTAACAAAACCCTTTTCACTCGACGAGCTGTATGCACGACTTCGCGCACTGACAAGGCGTTCACGAGGCTTATCACAACAAACCATTAAGTATAAAAACATCATTATTGATCCGGCAGCACATTCTGTCATCTATAACAATGAGACTATTGAATTATCCCGACGAGAGTTTGCCTTATTGGAGGAATTAGTAATCAGCGCAGGCAGGGTTTTATCACGTTCCTTTCTCGAAGAAAAACTTTATAACTGGGATAACGAGATCGAAAGCAACACCATTGAAGTATACATACATCATCTCAGAAAAAAGTTTGGTTCGGAACTGATAAAAACCATACGTGGAGTCGGCTACACCGTGCCTAAAGAATAATGTCTATCAAATATCACCTTATGCTGCGCTTGTTTATCGCTTCACTGCTAATAGTAGGTGGTGGCACATGGCTTGGTTATGAAGATACACAACATGAAACCAGAGAATTATTTGACGCTCAGCTGGCACGGTCTGCGCGTTTGATACTAAGCATGGTACAAGCTGATCAGGGTCGTAGCGACTTTTCAAACATCCAAAAATATCTTGATGAAAACAGCCCGCTTCATGTAGAGATAGATCATGGCGACGAAGCAAACCATGATCTTGAACCAGGCCACATTTATGAAACTAAACTCGCCTTTCAAATATGGGACGGTCTTGGAAACCTGGTTTTGAAATCACAAAATGCACCTATAAGTCCCATGACCAGCATACAAAGTGGTTTTGATAATAAATCATTTCTTGGTCAGGACTGGCGCGTGTTTAGCCTACACAGTAGTAAACCACACTACCAATGCATAACAGCTGAACGTGTTGATGTTCGCAATGATCTGATCGATAAATTAAGCTCGGATTTACTTCTTTTGCTGATAACATTAAGTCCCGTCCTTTCAGTTGTTATGTGGTTCGCTATTAATCAAGGTTTATTACCTTTGCAAAATCTTGCCTCACAAATAGGCCGACGCGACGCCTCCAATCTTGACGCTGTTTCAGAAACGCATGTTCCCACTGAAATAAAAACTATTGCCGGCGCTCTAAATAGTTTGTTGTTACGACTTAGCCTTGCACTGGACCGTGAAAAGAGAATCACCTCAGACGCAGCACATGAACTTCGAACACCTCTAGCCGCCGTTAAACTACACGCCGAGCTAGCGCAAAAAGCCAGCAACAAAAATGATCGAGTCAATGCTATTCATCATGTACTACAAGGCATTGATCGAACTACTCATCTGGTCGATCAGCTTCTGGCACTTGCCAAACTTGAACCTGAATCTTTTTCAAAAAACCTGGATTTGCTCAATCTTAACCACATGGTTATTGCAGAAGCTGCTTTACTCGCACCTATAGCTGGCAAAAAAAATATCGAGCTTGCTATCAACGACAGTGACGAAGCATTTATAAAGGCTGACAGCACATCGTTACACTTACTAATACGAAACATTCTGAGTAATGCCATTAACTACACGCAGGACAATGGAAATATTGAGATATCAATCATCAGCACAACAGAATCAATCGACCTAATTATTGAGGATAACGGCCCCGGCATTCCTGCCGAACAGCGCGAGCGGGTTTTTGAACGATTTTATAGAATGGAAAATCATGAACGCCCGGGATGCGGCATAGGACTGTCTATTGCTATGCGTGTTGCCGAACTGCACAACGCAAAGCTTCAACTGGGCACGCCAAATGAAGGTACTGGCCTGGTAGTAACAATCAGTTTCCCCAAGCACCAATTGTAAAGCCTGAATAATTCTGAAAAAACTGCTCGAACTCCATTACAGGCAATGGCTTACTGATTAGATATCCCTGTGCAACATCACAATTATACTTTCTTAACACCCTCATGGCCGCCTCATCTTCAACGCCTTCAGCAACAACTGTCAAACCAAGATTATGTGCTAAATCAATGGTTGATCGCACCACTACCTCATCATCCTTATTAGTATCAACATTTTTAACAAAAGATTTATCTATTTTTAGCTCACTCACCGGCAACTTTATTAAACGACTCAAGGATGAGTAACCAGTACCATAGTCATCAATAGATAATTCAATACCCAGGCCGCATATATATTCAAGCACTTCACTTAGGGCATCATATTCTGACAAAAATAAATTCTCAGTAATTTCGAAAATGAGGTACTCGGCATTTTTCTTCTCACCAACAATCCGATCAAGATTCTTTATAAAACCAGGGTTCATCAGCGTCTGCGGTGATAAATTAACAGCAACACGCATCGGACATTTTTCATTCCACTGCTTCGCCTGCTGCAGCGCTGTATCAATAGCCCAGTAGGTATATTCATCCAGTAAACTATTTTGTTCCAACACTTTTATAAAGTTGTCAGGTGAAACCACTCCTCGCTCAACACTAACCCAACGACCTAAAGCCTCTGCAGAAACCAGCTTATTATCTTTAATAGAAATTTTGGGCTGGTAATACAATTCAAATTCATTATTTTCAAGCGCACGCCGTATATCAGCCACCATTACCAGATGTCCACGCGTCATATGATCAAGCTCAGGATCATATAGACATAATCCCGTTGCATTATTTTTTGCTTCATACATAGCTGAATCAGCATGGCTCAACAAACTACTAGCATCATCACTCTGGCTCGGAAATACAGATACTCCAAAACTGGCATTCACCGCAATTTTCATATTGACTATATTAAATGGATCTTCGAGTAATGACTTAAACTCTTTTGCTCTCTGCATAGATGCTTCTTCATCACAATCCGGCAGTACAATAACAAACTCATCACCGCCTAGTCGCGCCAGTGTTTCATTAGACTTCGTGTTACGTTCAAAACGACGGGCAATTTTCTTCAGCAATAAATCACCGCGTTCATGGCCCAGCGCTTCATTAACTTCCTTAAAACGGTCAAGATCAATTAATAAAAGGCCAATTTCTTCTTCTGAAAGAATTGCCTGAGTAATATTACGGGAAAGACGATCATGAAATAATGAGCGATTTGGTAAGCCTGTGACAGTATCGTATAGCGATAAATATTCCAGTTCTTTACTGCTTTCCAATAACTGCCTATTAAGCATCTCCAGACGGATGCGATAATCATCATTAACCTGCCTGGTTTTCTCCATATTGTTGACAGCCATCGCATTTTCTATCGCGATGGAAACAATGCTGGCAAACATCTGCAATAAATTTAGATCTCTGCGTGTAAACTCACCACCAGAAATTTTATTGATACCTGAAATACCACCAAGAAAATGGCGTCGTCCTTGCAGGGGAACCATAATCATGGTGCCAGCTTCTTCTTCCCAAAGATTTCTTTCATCATCATTCAACTCATCGAGAACACCTAACCACCAGGGACGTTTGTGTTTCCACACCCATCCGCAGACGCCAAACTCAAGAGGTAAGGATTCACCAACAATTTCATCAGAATTTTTACCGGAGCCACCGCGATAGGTATAGGTTTCGCAGTTCTCGTCCAGTATGGGAACTAATAATGTTTCTGCGCCCACCAGAGCACGCGCACGTTCTGCAACGATTTGAAAAACCTTATCAAGATCCAGCTCACTGCCGATTTCTGTAAAGGTTTTTTGTAAAAGATCGATTTCAATTTCTCGATCCTTGAGGCTTTGATTTAGATCTACTACGTTCGATTTTATATTATTTTCATTAATCACTTATTCACATTCCACGCAATAGCAGGCGACAAGTCATTCAAGTATAGTAATTAAACACAAAATTATCATGGTTTAACTAAAAAATTATCAGCTAGCCCATTTTATGATTTATGCCTTTCTTTGAGAGCCACATAATGCTGTGCTGAATATTTGAAAAATGACTTTTCCTTGTCACTGAGTTCGCGCGCTCTTTTCACTGGCGAACCTAACCAAAGGTAACCACCTTCTAACACCTTTCCCGGTGGTACCAGGCTACCAGCACCCACCATAGCGCCACTTTTAACAACAGCGCCATCCAGCACCACCGCGCCCATACCAATCAAACATTCATCTTCAACAGTACAGGCATGCAAAACAACATTATGGCCAACCGTGACATCATTACCCACATCCAGTTTATTGCCACCGGGGGCATATTCGCTGTCATGCGTGACATGCAAAACACTACCATCCTGAATGTTTGTGCGATCACCAATCCTTATAGAGTGGATATCACCCCGTACCGAGCACATTGGCCATATCGAGCTATCTAGCCCAATCTTTACATTACCTGTGACTACCGCTGCCTCATCGACAAAGGCGCTATCGGCAATCTCAGGTGAATAATCTTCAAATTTACGTATTGTCATGTCCCTACACTATTACATATTCATCTTCACGTACACGTCAGCTTTCCAGTCAGGTATCATTAGCAACCTATGTCGCACCAAACTTTTTGCATCAATACCGTCAAACAAATAAAGAAGATGTTATCGTCATTACCAAATAAATTGTATGCCCTCATTGACAAAAAATATCCACAAAAGGCCTTTGGATATCTCAGGCAGTTTCAAGCGAAAATAAAGCCACAGCTCAGCCAAATACGTACCCGACTACATAAGCTCTTTATCAAACTAAAAAATAACGTACTGATAAATAAACTTATTTTAATAAGCGATAGCGCTATAGCTGTCATTGATGATGGCGCACTATATGTAGAGAAACGTATCCGCCACTACTCTCAACAGCTAAAGCAGACACTAGTCAAAACCTACAAACGTGCAGCACAATCATTTCTGGCCCAAAGACTTAAACAATACGCCCTGCTCATCCGACTCGATAAACCCATCGGCATCCTGCTATTACTCTGGCCAACACTGATCGCTTTATGGATCGCCGCTGGCGGCTGGCCTGATACCGATGTACTGCTGGTTTTTGTCGCCGGCGTGTTTCTGATGCGCTCAGCAGGATGTGCGATTAATGACTACGCCGACCGCCACATTGACTGCAAGGTGGCGCGCACCAAAGACCGTCCGCTCACCTCGGGAACAATCACAGAAAAGGAAGCCTTGGCTGTATTTGCCGTGCTCTGCATAGCAGCATTCGCGCTGGTGTTGTTAATGAATCAGCTCACCATCATCATGTCTCTGGTTGGCCTGATACTGGCCGCCAGCTACCCCTTCATGAAGCGCCACCATTATTTACCGCAAATCCATCTGGGCGCGGCTTTTGGCTGGGCCGTACCCATGGCCTATGTCGCACAAACCAATGAACTCAGCCCGGTAGCCTGGTTATTATTCATCGCCACCGTCTTGTGGGCGACAGCTTATGACACCATGTATGCCATGGTTGACCGCGAAGACGATTTAAAAATCGGGGTAAAATCTACCGCCATCCTTTTTGATGATGCCGACAAACTCATCATCGGCGTCATTCAGTCAATACTTATACTTAGCCTGATCATGGTCGGTCTAAGAGCCGAGCTTGGTGGTTTTTACTTTACCGGTGTGCTGCTCGCCTCAGGCCTGGCCATCTGGCAACAATACCTAATCCGTCACCGACAACCCGCCCAGTGCTTTCAGGCATTCCTAAACAATAACTGGTTTGGACTGGTATTATTTGTCGGTGTTTTTCTTGAATATCAAATTGGAGACATTACCTCGTGAAACCACTATCAAGCCTAATTACCCTAATCGCACTCAGCTTTTGCCTTAGTGCCAGCGCCTCCGACCTGGCCAAAGAACAACGCTGGGCAGACTCCATTGAAGCCACCTTAATGGATGGCGAGATCATCATGCTCAACGACGGTAAAAGCGAATTTTTAGGCATCATGACCGAAGCCGTAGAAGACCTGCACCGCGCTGCCATCATTATGCACGGCACTGGCGTTCATCCTGACTGGAAACAGGTTATCTCACCACTACGCATCGACCTCACCGATCACAACTGGCATACGTTATCCATTCAAATGCCAGTTCTTAAAAATGGTGCTGAATACCCCGAATACGCGCCACTTTATGAAGAAGTCGCACCACGCATCAATGCCGCCATCAAACAACTAAAAGAAGACGGCATCAAAAAAATCGTGCTCATTGGCCACAGCCAGGGCAGCGCCATGGCCACTTATTACCTGTCGAAAAACAAGGCTGATATTATGGGTTTCGTCGGCATTGGCATGCCCGATCTTGCTGACGACATCCGTATGAAACCCAGCGAAAGCCTGAAAAAAGTCAAAGTACCTGTGCTTGATTTATACGCCAGCGACGACCTGAAAAGCGTACTCGACAACAGTGAGAAACGCATGGCTGCCGGTGAAAAAGCCGGCAATGAACGCTACAGCCAACTGGTTATCAAAAATGCGGGACACTTTTTTGAAGGCAAAGAAGATGAGTTAATTCGATGGGTTTCTGATTGGATGGGGAGACTAAAATAAAATAGTAGGTCGGCAAACTTTTGCCGACGATATTTAAAATGTCGGGAAAGGCTTCCCGACCTACTTATTCAAAGGCGCCCGCGCCAGGCTCAGCACCGTAATTCTTTCCACGCCTGCCTTTTTCAACACCCGCGACAACTCATTTGCGGTCGAACCGGTGGTGACCACATCATCAACAATCACCACATGCTTTTGTAGTAACGGCTCGACTACGGCAAATGCACCACGGATATTTTTCCGCCGCGCTTTGGCATCCAGCCCGGTTTGCGCGCTGGTATCACGCGCTCGCTCAACGGCATTTAACTCCATCGGCCAGCCGGTTTTTTTTGACAAAGCGCGCGCCAGTTCGATTGACTGGTTGAAACCGCGTTGGCGCATTCTCTTTCTATATAGTGGAACAGGCAAAATACAAACTTCTTCCTCAGCCTTTATTTTTTCAACGCAATCCGAATTCGCCAATAACTCCCCCAACAAACGCGCATGCGCCAGTTTTTCGTTGAACTTGAGTTGCTGAATTAACCAGATCACCGGCTGCTCGTAGCTAAACACGCTGAAGGCCTGATCATAAAAAGGCTGCTTTTTCTGGCAGCGACCACAAACCGCACCAGCCGAGGTTCCGACCGGTAACGGCAACGCGCAGGAAATACAGGCAGTCTGGTTGAAGGGCAGTTGTTGGTGGCAGTGTTCGCACAGATCAGCTCCGTTACGGCCTGCATGCCCACACATCAAGCACCGGGGCGGGTACAGTAACTGAACATTTGAATGAACTACTGAATAGAATACCCCTTTAATATCCATTTTCACGAAGACTCCCTGTCATGGCATAATAGCGCCTTTGATATTACACCTATTATAGACAGCAGATACCACATGAGTAGCTTACGACACGACTGGACGATGCAGGAGATTACTGCATTATTTGATTTACCCTTCAACGACCTGCTTTTTCAGGCACATAGCCTACATCGCGAGAACTTTGACCCTAACCACGTGCAGGTCAGTACCCTGCTCAGCATCAAGACCGGTGCCTGCCCTGAGGATTGCTCTTACTGCTCACAAAGCGCGCGCAATGAGGCGGAACTGGAACGTGAGCGCCTGCTGCCGCTTGAAGAAGTTCTCGAAAAAGCCAGAGAAGCCAAAGACAACGGCGCTTCACGTTTTTGTATGGGTGCTGCCTGGCGCAACCCCACCGACAAAAATCTGGAACGTGTTATCGATATGATTGAGGGCGTGAAATCCATGGGCATGGAGACCTGCGTTACGTTGGGCATGCTCACCGAAACGCAGACCGAACGCCTGAAGGTAGCCGGGCTGGACTATTACAATCACAACCTCGATACCTCGCCCGAGTTTTACGGCGACATTATTACCACGCGTACTTATCAGGATCGCCTCGATACGCTGGAACATGTGCGCAATGCAGGCATCAACACCTGCAGCGGCGGCATTCTGGGTATGGGTGAATCACGTAAAGATCGCGCTTCATTGATGCAACAACTGGCGAATTTACCGAAACACCCCGATAGCGTGCCGATCAATATGCTGGTCGCGATCGAAGGCACACCTTTACAGGACGTGCCTAAACTCGAACCACTGGAATTTATCCGCACGGTGGCGGTAGCACGAATCATGATGCCTGAATCCTATGTACGTCTGTCCGCGGGTCGTGCCGAAATGAGCGATGAAATGCAGGCCATGTGTTTCTTTGCCGGTGCCAATTCAATGTTCTATGGTGATAAATTACTGACTACCGACAATCCTGATGAGAATCACGATCAGCAGTTGTTCAATAAACTGGGTATTCAGTCGCTTAAAACTGAAGTTATCAGCAACGCACCGGTTACTGTTTAACCGCACGTTGTAACATTTTGAAAGACCTGCAAAAGGAACTCATTGAGCGCAAGGCGCAGCACCTTTATCGCCGCCGTCGAATTAGTCAAGGACCGCAACAACCGGAAATGATTATCGATGGAAAGTCGGTGATCAGTTTTTGCAGCAACGATTACCTCGGCCTCGCCAATCACGACGATGTTAAAAATGCTTTCATCGAGGGTATAAAAACTTACGGCGCTGGTAGCGGCGCGGCGCACCTGGTCAACGGCCATTCAAACGCACACCACGCACTCGAAGAAGAGCTGGCTGAATTCACTGGCTATCCACGTGCACTTTTATTTTCCACCGGTTACATGGCCAACCTTGGTCTGGTGCAGGCCCTGGTCGGCAAAGGCGATACCGTACTCGAAGATCGACTCAACCATGCTTCACTCATTGATGGTGGATTACTCAGCGGTGCACGTTTTCAGCGCTATACCCACAACGACGCTGAACAGCTCGAACAGAAATTAGAAACGGCCAAAGGTGAAACACTGGTGCTTACTGATGGCGTGTTTAGTATGGACGGCGACATCGCCAACATTCATGCACTTGCCCAGTCGTGCAAACAACATTCAGCCTGGTTAATGGTCGATGATGCCCACGGCTTTGGCGTGCTCGGTGAACACGGCAAAGGGTGCCTCGAACATTTTCAGCTTTCACAAAATGATGTGCCGATTTATATGGCGACACTCGGCAAGGCGATCGGCACTTCGGGTGCCTTCATCGCAGGCAGTGAAGCGCTAATCGAAACCCTGATACAAAAAGCACGGCCTTATATTTACACCACCGCGACACCGCCAGCCGTTGCCGAAGCGACTCGTGCCAGTTTGAATCTAGTAAAAACAAAACCAGCATTGCGCGATCATTTGAACAGTAACATTCATTACTTCCGTGATTGCGCCAAACAATCAGGCATCGAATTGACAGAAAGCCAGACTGCAATACAGCCGATCATACTTGGCGATGAAAAACTCGCGCTTACCATGAGTGAGGCTTTGCTTGATAAAGGTTTACTGGTCACAGCGATACGTCCACCGACGGTACCCAAAGGCACTGCTCGTTTAAGAATAACTTTGTCAGCCGCACATTCAAGATCGCAAATTGATCAGTTAATTGACGCACTGACAAAACCATAATAAAACTTTACAATCCACAACAAATAATTTATTCGGAATTCAGACATGAAAAAATACGATGTATATGGTTTAGGCAACGCACTGGTTGATATGGAATTTGAAGTCGAGGATAGCTTTCTCGAACTGATGAGAATCGACAAAGGCATCATGACGCTGGTCGATGAAGAAGAGCAGCATCGCCTGATGACCCACCTCGATGCTTTCGAAGGCAACAAAGCCAGCGGTGGCTCAGCAGCCAATACGCTGATCGCGGTTGCTGCCATGGGCGGTTCATCGTATTACACTTGCAAGGTTGCCGACGATGACCTCGGCCAATTTTATCTCAATGATTTAAAAGAAGCCGGTGTTGATACCAACATGAACGGCACTCACCCCAATGGTATCACCGGTAAATGTCTGGTTATGGTGACACCCGATGCCGAGCGCACCATGCATTCTTTCCTCGGCATATCTTCCGAGCTTTCTATAAATGAATTACACAAAGATAACATCGCCAATTCTGAATACTGTTATATGGAAGGCTATCTGGTGACGTCACCGACGGGCAAAGAAGCCAACATTGAAGCGCGTAAAATTGCCGAAGCCAACGGCGTGAAAACCGCGTTCACCTTTTCCGACCCCGGCATTGTCGAGTTTTTTGGTGACCAGCTTAAAGAAACCATCGGCGACGGTATCGACCTGCTGTTCTGCAACGAAAAAGAAGCGATGGGATTTACCCAGAAAGACAACATCACGGATGCGATTGAAGTCATCAAAACCTTCTCGAAAAATTTTGCAGTCACATTAGGTTCAGAAGGTGCGGTTGCATATGACGGCAGCACCCTGTACGAAATCGCACCACACAAAGTCAAAGCCATCGACACCAACGGTGCTGGCGACAACTTTGCCGGTGCTTTCCTCTATGGTATTACCCACGGTATGAATTATCAGCAGGCCGGTGACCTCGCCAGCAAAACCGCAGCGCAGTTAATCACCAAATTTGGCCCGCGTTTGACGCCGGAAGAGTACCGTAAGCTGGCCCAGGGTTAATAGAGGGAAGGCCATCATCGCTGGCCGGATCAAGGCTTTTTTTCGGCCAGCACCTGATCAAAGCGCAAACGGTCGCGCGCATCGAACATGCGTTTTGCAATCAGGTGTAGCACGGCGACCACACCAAAGCCGGTTCCGGCAGTTACCATAAACATAATCAAAATTTGATACTTCACCGCTTCGACCGGCTCGGTGCCGGAGAGGATCTGGCCGGTCATCATGCCGGGCAGGCTGACGATGCCGGCTGCTGCCATCGCATTGATAATTGGAATCATACCGGCACGCATGCTGTCGTGACGGATTTCACGTATCGCTTCAATGGCGGTTTGTCCCAGCATTAAACGCTGTTCGATCACGGCACGTTGTTGCCATGCAGTTTGAATCAGACGGTCCATACCCAGTGCGATTCCATTCATGGTGTTACCCAGCATCATGCCCATCAATGGAATTGCGTACTGCGGTGTGTACCACGGGTCGGTTTTGATAATTAAAAACAGCGCGATCATGGTGATCAAAAATGATGACACGAACAACGAAAGCCCACTGATACCAAAACCCCACCAGCCTTTTATTTTTCTTTTCTGGCGCGACAACACTTCCCAGGCCGCGACCGTCAGCATCACCAGCATGATCAGTGCAATCAACGGCAATTGTGCAGTTTCAAAAACCTGCTTCAGCACCAGGCCAATTAATAATAACTGCGCCGTGGTTCTAACCGCCGCGATAATCAGTTGCTGGGTAATTCCCAGATGCAGGCGCGCGCTCAGGCCAGCCAGTGCCAGCACCAGTAGCGCGGCCAGCATCAGGTCATAGGCGGAAAGTGAGATCAGTGTATTCATAGTGACACCATCGCTGATTGCGTGAAATCAAAATAACGCTGCGTTGCCACGCGTTTGAGCTGGGCGTGGTTATGCGTCACCCAGATGGCCACCGCGTTATTTTGTTGCAGATAATCGGCGATCAGGGCTTCGACTTTGCGGGTATTTTCCGCATCGAGATTGGCGGTCGGTTCGTCCAGCAACAGCACCCGTGGCCTGTTCGCCAGCATACGCAAAATAGAAAGCCGCTGTTTCTCGCCGCTGGAACATCGCGATAGCTGCCATTGCAGCACCGAATCATCAAATCCCATCGAGGCAAAATCTACCCCATCTTCAGGAAAATGTGGTGCCACAGTATCAAACCACCACTGACTTTCGGCGGGCAGCAACGCCACCTGCTTGCGCCATTCAGCACCGGACACATCCTGCTGGCAAATATCTTCGAAACAAACCAAGCCTTCGACACAATCCATATCGGCAATCGCTCGTAACAGCCGAGTCTTGCCGCAGCCCGACTCACCGCTGACACCCAGACACTCGCCCGCCGCCAGTTCAAAACTGATCGGTGCGAGTGTATTAATGATTATTTCAGAGACCTTGAGCATGGGCGCATTGTATCAGCACAGTTCGTATTCTTGTTGCTATACTCTGCACATGAAATGGAAAAACACCTTAACAATCGTACTGTTAACCACGCTGGCCGCAGCCTCTTCCGCCTACGCCGAATCCAAACGCGTCGAAGTTTACTCACTCAGCCAGAACTACTGGGATACCCAGCCCGGCGAAACCCTGGGTGAGATCGTCAAGCAATTACTGCCCAATAATCCTTCGATGCAACATAAGCTGATGACCGATATCGTCAGCCAGAATCCCAATGCTTTTCCAGATGGCAACGCTGATTTTATGCGGGCGAATAGCCGGCTGTGGTTGCCGAATAATTTAATCCAGACTGATAGTAAAGCTGACTCCAGATACACCGAGGTTGAGTCGTTTTCCTGGGGGAATATAAAGCGTCCTAAGCGTTAGCTCCTGTAAGTTCGAATTCTACAACAACCCCCGCTCCGCAAAAGAAACCACCTCATCCCCAATCACCATATGATCAAGCACCCTGATATCCACCACTTCCAACGCTTTTTTTAATCGCTGGGTGATCTGTTCATCGGAGCGACTCGGCTCGGCGACACCGGAAGGATGGTTATGCGCAAAAATCACCGCCGCGGCATTTTTCTTTAAAGCCAGTTTGACTACTTCTCTCGGATAAACACTGGCACCGTCGATGGTGCCATAAAACATTTTGTCGAATGAGATTATGCGATTACGGTTATCGAGAAACAGGCAGGCAAAAACTTCGTGTGGGTAACTTTGCAGCTCAGCTTGCAGATATCGGCGAGTTTCATCTGGACTGCACAGAGCATCGCCACGTTGTATATTTTCAAACAAATGTCGCTGCGCCATTTCTAGCACAGCCTGTAACTGGGTATATTTGGCCGGACCTAATCCATGACGCTGACAAAATTTACTCTCGCTGGCTTCGAGAAGCGGTTTTAGACCGCCAAAGTCGTCCAGTAAAGATCGCGCAAGATCGACCGCAGTCAGGCCTTTCACGCCGGTACGAAGAAATATTGCCAGTAGTTCAGCATCGGAGAGTGCGTCTGCGCCTTTCTGGAGGAGTTTTTCCCGCGGCCTTTCCTGCGCGGGCCAGTCTGATATAGCCATAGTCGTCCCTGATTCATGCGATACAACATAATAGACCCGTTTGAATGACGAGGCAAACCAGCGATTAAATGCTTGATTCTGTTAAACTACGCAGATGAAACGCTTACACGGCAAAAATATTCTACTCGGTATTACTGGCGGCATTGCCGCTTATAAAAGCGCCGAACTCACTCGTCGTCTGAAAGACGCAGGTGCGGATGTACGTGTTGCCATGACCAAAGCTGCTACCGAGTTTGTAACACCGCTGACGTTTCAGGCATTATCAGGCAATCCAGTTCACACAGAATTGCTGAATGAGAAGGCTGAAGCCGGTATGGGTCATATTGAGCTAGCACGTTGGGCAGACGCTATTTTGATCGCCCCCACCAGCGCGAACTTTATTGCCAAACTGGCACAGGGTCGTGCTGATGATTTGCTCAGCACCATCTGTCTCGCCAGTGAAGCCCCACTGGCTTTTGCGCCAGCGATGAATCAGGCGATGTGGAACGATCTGGCTACACAGGCCAATTGCAAAATTTTACGTCAGCGTGGCCTGTTTCAATTTGGCCCTGCTTCTGGTGAGCAGGCTTGCGGTGAAGTGGGTGAAGGTCGTTTGATGGAAGTGCACGATCTAGTTAATCATCTCGCTGATTGTTTTGAGCATGGTGAATTACAGGCAGTGAATGTAATGATTACTGCTGGCCCGACTTATGAACCCATCGATCCGGTACGTTTTATCGGTAACCGCAGCTCTGGTCTTATGGGTTATGCACTGGCCGAAGCCGCTCGTGAAGCTGGCGCCTCGGTAACTTTAGTCAGTGGCCCCTGCCATTTAGCGACACCCGACAAAGTGCAATGCATTGACGTTGAAACTGCCGAACAAATGCACAAAGCCGTTTTTGATCATCTGCCGCAGTGTGATATTTTTATCGCTGCTGCTGCCGTCGCAGATTACAAACCAGTTGAAGCACACCAACAAAAAATAAAGAAAGACAACGAGTCGTTATCGCTATCATTGGAACGCAACCCCGATATTTTGAGCGATGTTGCCCATGCGACCAAACGACCTTTTGTTGTCGGTTTTGCGGCTGAAACTGAAAATCTCGAAAAAAATGCGCTCGATAAATTACAGCGAAAAAATTTAGATATGATTGCCGCCAATTTTGTTGGTCAAACAGAAAATGACAAGCAGGATATTGGTTTCAATAGTGAATATAATGCCCTGCAGGTTTTCTGGGCTGACGGCAGCGCTACGCTAGAAACAACTCGAAAAAATGTTTTGGCACGTCAATTAATCCAACTTATTACTAACCATTATCAGACCCATAAAAAAGATGAAAAAAATACAGCTCAAAATTTTAGATAAGCGTATAGGTAATGAAATTCCATTACCCGCACACGCAACTGAAGGTTCAGCCGGCATGGATTTACGTGCCTGTATTGATGAAACCATCACGCTAAATCCTGGTGACACTGAACTTATTCCCACCGGCATTGCGATTCATATTGCTGATTCCGGTTTAGCTGCAACTATTTTGCCACGCTCAGGCTTAGGTCATAAACATGGCATTGTCCTGGGCAATCTTGTCGGTTTAATCGACTCCGATTACCAGGGTCAGTTATTTGTTTCCTGCTGGAACCGTGGCGATAAAACATTCAAAATTGAAATCGGTGACCGTATAGCACAATTAGTTTTTGTACCGGTGGTACAGTGCGATTTTGATGTGGTTGATGAGTTTGATTCAACCGACCGTGGCGAAGGTGGCTTTGGCCATTCCGGCTCTAAATAAACACACAACAGATTAAATACTTATGGCTATTACTGAAGATATTTTCCGCGCCTACGATATTCGTGGCATTGTTGAAACAGCACTGACACCAGATGCAGTGCGTCAAATTGGTCAGGCTTTTGCCACCGAAGCACGCAACCAAAACCAGAAGACGGTTGTCATCGCCAGGGACGGTCGTTTATCCAGCCCCATGTTGTCACAGGCACTCAGTGACGGTTTACGTGCCGGTGGTTGTGATGTGATTGATGTCGGCATGGTACCCACACCCGTCTTATATTACGCCACGCATAAACTGGAAACCGGCACTGGCATTATGATCACCGGCAGCCATAATCCACCACAATACAACGGCATAAAAATGATGATGGATGGCCACACCCTGTACGGTGATGGCATCAAGGCTTTGTATCAACTGATCGTCGATAACAAGTTATCGACTGGTGAAGGCAGCTATCGTGAAAAAGATGTGCTCGCCGATTATATTGAAAGAATTGTCTCTGACATCAAACTAGCCAAACCCATGCGCGTTGCGATTGATTGCGGTAATGGTGTAGCCGGTGTTTGTGCGACGGAGTTATTTACCAAACTCGGTTGCGAAGTCACCGAGTTGTTCTGTGATGTTGATGGTACTTTCCCCAATCATCACCCCGATCCTTCCCGACCTGAAAATCTCACGGACATTATGAAGGTTGTAGCTGATAAGAAACTGGATCTTGGTTTGGCCTTTGACGGTGACGGTGATCGCGTTGGTGTTATCGATGATAAACAAAAAATCATCTGGGCAGATCGCCAAATGATGCTTTACGCCGCCGATGTTTTGCAAAGAAAACCGGGTGCGCAGATTATTTTCGACATCAAATCCAGCACCAATCTGGAAAAAGTTATTAAAGAACACGGCGGGGAACCGCTAATGTGGAAAACCGGTCATTCATTCATCAAAGCTAAAATGAGAGAAACTGGTGCAGAGCTCGCCGGTGAAATGAGCGGCCACATTTTCTTCAAAGAGCGCTGGTATGGTTTTGATGATGGCCTTTACAGTGCTGCACGTATGCTGGAAATTCTCAGCAAGCGTGATGAAATAGCTTCTGACGTTTTTGCCGCTCTGCCTGACAGCTGTAACACACCTGAACTTCAAATCCAGTTTGAAGAAGGTGAGCATTACAAGTTCATGGACAAGTTTAAACAGGAGGCTGATTTCTCTGGTGCTGACATTTCAACTATCGACGGCATGCGTGTTAATTACGCTGAGGGATGGGGATTAATTCGCCCTTCCAACACCACACCTTGTTTGGTGCTGCGTTTTGAGGCTAATACTGAAACATTACTGGAAGAAATTCAAAATACGTTTAAACAGCAGTTACTTAAAATGGATGACAGTTTAAAACTTCCCTTTTAAACTACTTCACGAAACCACTAACAAATAATTTTCAGGAGTCGTTGTGGATAAAACCAACGCAAACAATGTAGCCCACGTTCTATCTGAAGCCTTACCTTATCTTCAGAACCTGAACAATAAAACGATTGTCATCAAATTTGGTGGTAACGCCATGATCGATGAAAACCTGAAAAATAGTTTTGCGCGGGATATTGTCTTACTCAAGCAGGTTGGTGTTAATCCTGTCATCGTGCACGGCGGTGGTCCGCAAATTGGCAGTTTGCTGGAAAAAATCGGCAAAGAATCCAAATTCGTCAATGGCATGCGTGTTACTGATAGTGAAACCATGGATGTGGTTGAAATGGTGCTTGGTGGCCTGGTGAATAAAAGCATTGTCAGTTTGATCAATATGAACGGTGGTCATGCAGTTGGCCTGACTGGTAAGGATGGTTGCTTAATCCGTGCAAAAAAAATGCAATTAGAGAAAAACTCACCAGAATTGGCGGTGCCAGAAATTATCGATCTTGGCCACGTTGGCGAAATCACTTCGATTGACCCCTCACTGGTCAATACGCTGGATCAGGGCAATTTCATTCCTGTCATCGCACCCATCGGTGTTGGTGACGATGCCATGTCCTACAATATTAATGCCGATCTGGTCGCAGGAAAGATGGCCAGCGTCTTAGGTGCTGAAAAATTATTATTGCTGACCAATACAGCAGGTATTCTAGATAAGGAAGGAAATATTCTCACCGGACTCAATGTGGAAGATGTCGACAAATTAAAAGCCGACGGCACTATTCACGGTGGCATGTTACCCAAAGTTGACTGCGCGCTAGATGCCGTCAACTCCGGGGTAAAAACGGCTCATATTATTGATGGTCGTGTTGAGCATGCGGTATTATTAGAGCTGCTCACCAATGAAGGTGTGGGCACACTGATAAAAAGTTAAGCCTAATCTCACTCATCTATTAGCTATAACCCCAATGCTTCCTGACGACGCTCTTCTCGTTTATCTTTTACGCGTTGCTGTTCAGCCTTCAACTCACGGAAACGTTTGACGTAACCGGCAAACTGTTCGGTGATTTCCTGTTTTCTTTTTTCATGACTTGCTGCTAGATCTTCATATGTACGCAGCTGATTTTCCTGACGTTTTGCTTTATCACTAATATCTTTAGGCACTTCCTTGCCCTTGGTCGCATAAGTCGCCATATTTTTTTCTATTATCGCCAATTTTCGTTTTGCATCTTCAATAATAGATTTTGAAAGTTGCAACTGTGATCCAACTGCATCCAGGCGCGCCTTTAGAGCGGCATCCAGATCTCGCTCTGTAGTATACGTATCAAGCAGAACTCTATCCTGTTTAGCCTGTTCTTTAGCTCGCTTTTCCTCTTCCGCTTTAGCAGCCTTAAGACGTTTTTTTTCCTGTCTTTGCTCTTCTGTTTCAGCCACAACTTCTTCATGAGCTTTCATTACCGCACCCTGCTCATTTAGCTCTTTATGTTCCTTATTTAAGTATCGTTCAGGTATCTTGTCTCCAAAATGTGTATTTCCTTCTTCATCCACCCATTTAAACATTTTTGCCTGTACGGGAAACGCACAGACAAGCAATATAAGAAATAATGGCGTCAATTTATAATTCATAACAAAATCCTCGTAACAACAATCTTTAGAGTATAGGCACTAATGTGGCACAATGTTTGTGTCATCTTATCGAAAACAAACATAAATGTTAGAACAAATACTCATTTTTTTTATTTCACTGATTGCAAATATTTTCTCAGCTCTGTCAGGCGGAGGTGCAGGCCTTATTCAGCTACCCGTACTAATTTTTCTGGGACTGCCCTTCGGTGTGGCGGTGGCAACGCACAAGGTCGCCACAGTTGCACTCGGAATTGGAGCGACTATACGACATCTTAAAGAAAGTCATCTTGAACGTCGCTTTGCACTGTTTATCGTCGCTGCGGGTCTACCTGGTGTCATTCTTGGTGCCAGTTTTATCCTTCAAGTTCCCGACCGGATAGCAGAAATCGCTCTCGGCATACTGACTCTAAGCCTGAGCATTTACTCTTTTTTCTCACCCGAACTGGGACAAAACCACCAACCTGCCCATCGAAACCAGCAAGGCTACGTACTTGGTGGCGGCGTACTTTTCATCATCGGCGTTCTCAATGGCTCGCTCACATCGGGTACTGGTTTGTTTGTAACATTATGGATTGTTCAATGGTTTGGTCTGGATTACAAGCGTGCCGTTACTTACACATTGATTCTGGTTGGCCTGTTCTGGAATGGCGCAGGCGCTATCACGCTGGGTATTCTTGGTGAAATACACTGGTTGTGGATACCTGCCCTGTTACTCGGCTCAGTGATAGGTGGCTACGTGGGCGCACATCTGGCTATTGTTAAAGGCAATAAACTGATTAAGCGTAGTTTTGAGATCGTGACTTTATTAGTGGGAATAAAGCTGATAGTTGGTTAAAAGCCCTTAAACTCCGTATTTCTCACGATAAGCCTTCATCGCCGCCAGATGATCTTTAAACTGCTCATCGGTCTCCAGATAATCAATCAAATCAGTCATGGTGATAATGCTGCTCACCGGAATATCATAATCATCCTGCACTTCCTGAATCGCCGATTTTTCAGCCTTGCCTTTTTCCTGTCGATCCAGTGCGATCATGACACCGGAAATCTCACCACCCTGTGCCTTGATGATATCGACAGCTTCACGAATCGCAGTGCCGGCAGTAATCACATCGTCGACCACCAGAACTTTGCCCTTTAGTTCTGCCCCAACGATGCTGCCGCCTTCGCCGTGATCTTTGGCTTCTTTGCGATTAAAAGCATAGGGCTTGTCGATGCCATGATCTACCGACAGCGCCACTGCCAGTGTCGAAACCAGCGGGATGCCTTTGTAAGCTGGGCCAAACAAAACATCATATTCCTGTTTCTGATCAATCAGTGCTGATGCATAACTTTTACCCAATTCAGACAGAGCATGTCCGGTATTGAATAATCCAGCATTAAAAAAATAAGGGCTAATTCGGCCTGATTTAAGGGTGAACTCACCAAAACGTAATACCTGATACTGAATAGCGAGTCGAATAAAGTGTTTTTTGTAATCTTGCATGGCAACTAATAGTGTTATTGAAACAATCTATGAGTATAAATGATTTGACGCCTCAAAGCGGCACAAGCTGGTATCATACGCGCCATTATGAAAATCATATCTGCAAACACCAATGGCATTCGCGCCGCTGCCAAAAAAGGCTTTTTTGAATGGCTGGAAAAAGTTGATGCTGACGTCGTCTGCATTCAGGAAACCAAGGCCCAGGAACACCAGCTCACCCACGAGCAGTTCAAACCCGATGACTATTTCTGTTACTACCATGACGCAGTAAAAAAAGGTTATAGCGGTGTCGCCATCTACAGCAAGGTTAAACCGAAAAAGATTATCGAAGGCATTGGCTGGCACGACATCGACGTTGAAGGCCGTTATCTGGAATTCCAGTTTGAAAAACTGAGCGTGATTTCACTGTATATGCACTCGGGTTCTGCCAGCGAAGAAAGGCAGGCGGTGAAATTCGATTTCATGGAACGCTTCATGACCTACCTGCAAAGCCTTCGCCGCAAACGCCGTGAATTTATTATCTGTGGTGACTGGAACATCGCGCATAAAAAAATCGACATCAAGAACTGGCGCGGTAATCAGAAAAACTCCGGTTTTCTGCCCGAGGAGCGCGCCTGGCTCGACACCCTGTTCGATGAAGTCGGTTATGTTGATGCTTTTCGCGTGGTCAACCAGGAAGAAGACCAGTACACCTGGTGGTCGAACCGTGGTCAGGCCTGGGCGAATAACACTGGCTGGCGCATTGATTACCAGATCATCACACCAAAACTGGCGCCACTGGTTAAAGGTGCCAGTATCTACAAAGACGAACGTTTTTCTGATCATTCGCCACTGATTATTGATTACGACTACGAATTAAAATGAGCGATGCCGGCATACAACACAAAAGCTGGAAGGACGCGGTCAGCGTTTATCTCCAGCCGCGTGTGTTGGCCATGCTTTTTCTGGGTTTCTCTGCGGGTCTACCGCTACTGTTAGTTTTTGGCACCCTCTCTGGCTGGCTGGCCCGTGTTGGTATCGACAAAAGCACCATCGGCCATGTCAGCTGGGTTGCCCTGCTTTATGGCCTTAAATTCATCTGGTCACCGCTGGTCGATCGCGGTCAAATCCCCCTGCTGCAGCCTTTACTAGGTCAAAGACGGAGCTGGATGCTGGTCGCTCAAGCCGGCGTTATCGGCGGTTTATTGTTGATGGCAAGCAGCGACCCCCTCACCAGCCTGGAACCACTGGTCTATGCTGCCATACTGGTTGCCTTTGCCTCTGCAACACAGGACATCGCCATCGACGCCTGGCGCATTGAAGCCATGCCCACCGAATTTCAGGGTGCCATGTCGGGCACTTATCAAATGGGGTATCGTCTGGGCATGTTGCTTGCGGGTGGCGGCGCATTCACACTGGCGCATTTCTATTCATGGTCCTTCGCCTACGCCGCATTGGCCATGTGTATGGTACTGGGCATTATCACTACCCTGCTCATTTCTGAGCCAGAGCACAACATTTCAGACTCGACCTGGCAACAGGAAGAAAAAGTCATCGCCTTCATGGAAAACTCTACGCACCTGCCCGACAGCATTCGCCACGCTTACGCCTGGTTTATCGGCGCGGTTATCTGTCCATTCACCGAGTTTTTTATCCGCAATGGCAAATTCGCTTTCATAATTTTACTGTTCATCGGCCTGTTTCGAATCAGCGATATCACCATGGGCATCATGGCCAATCCGCTTTATGTTGATATTGGTTACAGCGATCTCGAAATTGGCCTGATCACAAAAACCATCGGCCCCTTCATCACCATTACCGGTGCATTGCTGGGCGGCACGCTGGTGGTTCGTTACGGGGTAATGAGCATATTATTGCTGGGAGCGATTCTGGTGGTGATTACCAACCTGACCTTCGTTGCGCTTGCGCTGCTACCACCCGATGTTATTTACCTGTCCGTGGTTATTGGTGCCGACAATCTGAGTGCTGGCATAGCAGGTTCCGCCTTCATTGCTTATTTATCCGGGATGACTAATCGCGCCTATACCGCTACGCAATATGCGCTCTTCAGCTCATTGATGTTACTACCCGCCAAGTTTATCGGTGGCTTTTCCGGCGAAGTGGTTGATGCTTCTGGTTATGTTTCATTCTTTGTTTATACCGCTGCACTCGGCCTGCCTGCTATCGCACTCATTCTGTATTTAAGAAATAAACCATTTAATGGTGTGACGCACTAAATATCGTGTCTTTCGATAATGCTCCACCATTGTCCTTGTACGTACACATTCCCTGGTGCGTAAAAAAATGCCCCTACTGTGATTTCAATTCACATATCAGCAGCCGCATTGACGAAGAAAAATATCTCAACGCATTGATGGCCGATCTTGATAATGATCTTAAATCAATCGAATCACGACCTATAAAAAGCATTTTCTTCGGCGGCGGCACACCCAGTATTTTTTCGCCTGAGACCATCCATCAAATTATTAGCGGCGCTAAAGATCGCCTGGCTTTTGATGACAAAATCGAAATAACCATGGAAGCGAATCCCGGCACTTTTGAACAGAAAAACTTTTCAGACTTCAAAGCAGCTGGCGTTAATCGTTTGTCCATAGGCATTCAAAGTTTTAATGATATACATTTAAAAAATATCGGACGTATTCACGATTCGCAGCAGGCTCTTAGTGCCATTAATACAGCGCAGGAAGCTGGTTTCGACAATATCAATCTTGATTTGATGTTTGGCCTACCCGAACAAAATATTGAGCAGGCAATCAACGATATTGAAATCGCCTGTAATCAAAACGTACAACACATCTCACATTATCAACTAACCATTGAAGCCAATACTTTTTTTCATAAGCATCCTCCGGTAACACCTGAAATGGAAGATCTCTGGGAGATGCAGAATCAATGTCATGACGTTTTAAATGAACAGGGTTTCCAGCAATATGAGGTCTCTGCTTTCTCAAAACCAGATAAACAATGCATTCATAATTTGAACTACTGGAATTTCGGTGACTATATTGGCATTGGTGCAGGCGCACACGGCAAACTTACTGAACCAAAGACGGGAATAATCTCGCGTCGATGGAAACACCGTCAACCCGAAGCCTATATGACATATGCTGCGAGCAATCCTGTTTCAGGCTCATCTGAAATAAAACAGGATGAATTAATTTTTGAATTTTTACTCAATGCACTACGACTGAGAAATGGTTTTAGCTACGAAATATTTGAATGCAATACTGGTCTTGATAGAGGCGTACTAATCGAAACCTGCAAAAACATTGATCCCGAATTACTAATAATTAATGGGAGAGGTATTCACACTAGCGATACAGGATATCGTTTTTTAAATAATGTTCTTGAACAATTTATTTAGATCACTTATTTCTACTTAAATATATCCTGTATCATTTTTTCCTGATCTGCCTGTCGCTGATTGAGCGTCTCCTGCATCTCTATTGACTCATCGACCAGTTTTTTCATACCCGCGGGTGAATAAGGACTGCCCAAACTGGTAACCTTTGGCATCCCTATCAACTCAGGCTCCTTTTCAGGAATTTTGATTGCATCCATAACATTGGTTTCAGGTGATAGCACAAGCAACTCTGAATCCAGGCCCTCTGGCGGTACATTACTAAACTGGATCACACCATGCTCATCAGGCCATTTGTAAACCTCAACTTTTTTATCGGTTACCACCATTTTTACGTTTTTAGGGCCATTAGCTTGCGCATCTGTCGTCACCCCATCCCCATTACCCCAGATCCGGCCAAGTTTTTGGACAAAATCATCATCATTAAGTAAATACATGGGGAGAGTAATCATCACAATTAACACGATGAACATGGAAATAATTGTCGATTTCATTCTTTAATCCTTTTTAACTCATTTTTCATTGGTTACATTCCTGTCTCCGCATTATGTCGTAAAATCACACTAATTACATAGACAATTTCATCTAGCCACTTGCCTGACAAGGTGGTTACGAGTACAATTCAACGCCTTTTACAGATGGCATTCCAAGAGGAAGCTTAGATGAGACCTGATATACACCCAGCCTACCAAGCCGTTGACGTAACATGTAGCTGCGGAAACACTTTTACAACCGGTTCTACCTACGGTAAAGACAAGATGTTGATTGACGTCTGCGCTGAATGCCACCCGTTTTACACTGGCAAACAGAAAGTTCTTGACTCCGCAGGCCAGATCGAGAAATTCAACAAACGTTTCGGTGGCAAGAAATAATTCTCCATTGATAGTGTTGAATACGAGAAAAAGCGCCACACGGCGCTTTTTTTTGCTATTTCTGTTTTATTTTATATGGATCGGTTTTACTCAGGCATCCAGTCTGGATTGTGCCATCCACTCTTATGATGAGACAGCTACAGTCAAATACATCCACGATGGCGACACTATAAAACTGCTCGATGGTCGAAAAATCCGCCTCATTGGCATCAATACGCCTGAAGTTGCCCGCGACATTCAACCCGCTGAAGCTTATGCTTTTCAGGCTCGTGACCGACTAAGAAGCCTGCTGCAAGCCCACAACAACGAGATCAAACTGGTTTACGGCCGAGAAAAACAGGATCATTACCAGCGCTCACTGGCTCATATTTTCCTGGCGGATGGCAGTAATCTACAAGCGCAGCTGATATCAGAAGGCCTGGCCAACGCCATCACCATTCCACCCAATGATCGTTACAGCAACTGTTATCAACAAACCGAGAAACAGGCGCTCTGCGCTAGAAAGGGTCTATGGTCAAAAAAAATCCTTTCTGCCTCCGATCTTGAGGATTCTGCTAGTGGTTTTCGGGTATTAAGCGGCACCCTCAACAGCATCAGGCCTTCAAGTAAAGGCATTTGGCTTGAACTGGAACACGATCTTAGCCTTAGAATCAACTCCCAACACAAGCCACTTTTCAATATGAAACGACTCGAATCCCTGCTTGGCCATACGGTAATAGTCAAAGGCTGGCTACAACCTAAAAAAGACCCAAAACATGGCGAACGTTTTTATATGCAGATCAAACACCCTTCGTCTATTGAAGAAGAAAAAAAATATCTAGAATGCTAAAATTCATCCTTTCTACACCATGCAATAGTTAAGACTCATGCCTAATCGATACAAACAAGAAGCCCTTGATTACCACTCACAGCCTAAGCCAGGGAAAATTGGTACTGCCATCACTAAACCTTGTGATACACAGTATGAATTGTCACTGGCTTACACACCCGGCGTTGCTGCGCCGTGCCGCGCCATCGCCAGGGATGAAGCTGAAGTTTATAATTACACCTCCAAAGGCAATCTGGTTGCTGTTATCAGTGATGGCACAGCTGTTCTTGGTCTTGGTAATATCGGACCATCTGCCAGCAAGCCTGTGATGGAAGGCAAGGCAGTATTATTCAAAGCCTTTGCTGATATTGATGTGTTTGATATCGAAGTCAACGCTGATTCATCAGAAGATTTCATCAAAACCGTACGTAATATTGCTCCGACCTTTGGTGGTATCAATCTGGAAGATATTGCCGCTCCTGCCTGTTTTGATATCGAAGAAGCTTTGGTCGAACAACTAGACATTCCTGTTTTTCATGATGACCAACACGGTACCGCCATCATCATTGCGGCATCCATGATCAATGCACTGGAATTGCAGCATAAAAACATAGCTGATGCGCGTGTTGTCTGCCTTGGTGCTGGCGCAGCGGGTATTGCCTCCATGAAGCTACTTCAGGCTTTGGGCGCAAAACATGAAAACCTCTACATGATTGACCGCAAGGGCATCATCCACACAGGACGCGATGACCTCAATAAATACAAACAGCAATTTGCCGTTGAAACCGAGCTGCGCACACTGGCTGACGCCATGAATGGTGCTGATGTATTTATCGGTGTTTCCGGTCCTGACCTGTTGAGTTCAGATGTGCTGGCGACTATGGCACCAAATCCTATCGTTTTTGCACTGTCCAATCCTGATCCAGAAATTCTGCCTGAACTGGCGCACTTAACACGTGATGACTTAATCATGGCAACAGGTCGCAGTGACTACCCTAATCAGGTCAACAACGTGCTGGGCTTCCCCTACATCTTCCGTGGTGCGCTTGATGTTCGCGCGACCTGTATCAATCAGGAAATGCAGCTCGCTGCTGTCCACGCACTCGCTGACCTGGCTCGTGAGCCTGTTCCGACTGAAGTATTAAAAGCCTACAAACAGGACGCCATGGTCTTTGGCAAGGATTACATCATCCCCAAGCCCTTCGACCCGCGTCTAATTGACACCATTCCACAGGCTGTCGCCAAAGCTGCGGTAGCTAGTGGAGTAGCGCAGAAATTACCCGCTCAAAAAAGCAAATCTGAAGCAAGTTAAAGTAGTAGCTTACTGATACTGCCCAAAAACCACCCCAATTCGGGGTGGTTTTTTTATGTGCGAATGAGTCACAATGGGGCTAGATCAAACGCACTACCTCATAGTCATTTAATACAGGAAGATTATATGAATAAAATCAGTATCGTAGGCGCAGGTCGAGTTGGCGAAGCCACTGCTCAATTTATCGCCTATCAAAACATGTGTCATGAAATAGCACTGATTGATATTAACAAAGGTGCAGCTGAAGGTGCAGCACTCGATATTCAGGAAGTATCACCTTTATTTCAATATGATACTCGTCTTTATGGTGGTTCAGATCTTTCCCTGCTAGAGGGATCAGAACTAATCATCATCACAGCGGGCCTACCGCGCAAACCCGGTATGTCACGATCAGATCTTCTGGCCAGTAATATTGCTATCAGCAATGGCATTCTTGAAGGCATAATGAAATATGCTCCGAACAGCATGCTGTTGTTTGTCAGCAACCCGGTCGATGTCATTACCTATAATGCTTTTATCAAAACAGGCTGGCCTCGTAACCGTATTTTTGGTCAGGCTGGCGTTTTAGATTCCAGCCGCATGGCTAGTTTTATCGCCATGGAGACAGGTTATTCCAGCCTTGATATTAATGCCATGGTACTTGGTGGTCACGGCGATACCATGGTGCCTATGCTGCGTTATACCACTATCTCCGGCATTCCCGTTTCACAATTCATCAACAAAGAAAAATTGTCCGATATCGTTGAGCGCACTCGCAATGGTGGCGCTGAAATTTTAGCACTCAGGCAAAACAGCAGCGCTTATGATGCGCCTGCAGCCTCAGTCGCAGAAATGGTTGATGCTATTGTTTACGATAGAAAACGCATCCTGCCCACTGTTTGCATACTGGAGGGTGAATACGGTCATGAGAATATGGCAATTGGTGTTCCTGCCGTACTTGGCAAGGATGGTGTTGAAAAAATTATCACACTGGATATGAATGATGAAGAAACCGCCATGCTCAATAACTCTGCTGAATTAGTCCAGAAAGATCTTGAGTTACTCAAACAGCTATAAACAAACTAATAGCCCATAACGAACAAAGCCCGGTCAATGACCGGGCTTTGTTGCAACTTCAAGTTGTTTGGATCTAATTAGATACCAACAACATTCTCTGCTTGAGGACCTTTCTGACCCTGTGTAACAGTGAATTCAACTTTCTGACCTTCAGTCAAAGTTTTGAAACCTTCAGACTGAATAGCGCTGAAATGAACAAAAACGTCTGGACCGCTTTCCTGTTCAATAAAGCCAAAGCCTTTAGAATCGTTGAAGAATTTAACTGTTCCTGTTGTAGTAGACATATGTATAACCTTTAAAAATTTTATTAAAGTCCGGTTAGGGACGGGTTTTTTGCTCTGAAATGGTTTGACTTATGTGTATCAGGAAGAGGTATTACTTCAAGGGACGTCTTATTACTAAACATAAATACCGCCTATAGCTTTCAGGCTAGGTGACATTATACACACCTAGCCTGACACGTCAACGCTCTAACACACTGTATTTTATAGAACGACTTAGCCTCTAGAAGACCTTTTACGCTCATTCTCGGTCAGCAATTTTTTACGAATGCGAATATTGGTCGGTGTAACTTCAACCAGTTCATCATCATCGATAAATTCTAGCGCTTGTTCGAGCGTGAATTTAATATGCGGTGATAGGGTCAACGCTTCATCAGTACCCGATGCACGTACGTTAGTCAGAGGCTTTGGCTTAATCGGGTTAACTACCAGATCATTATCACGTGCGTGAATACCCACGATCTGACCCTCGTAAATTTCATCACCATTACCTACCAGCAATTTGCCACGTTCCTGCAAAGGACACAGCGAGTAAGCCACTGCCTTGCCTCTTGCATTAGAAATCAGCACACCATTTGCACGCTGACCAATATTATCGGTTACTGCGGGGCCGTAATGATCAAACACGCTATACAACAAACCGGTACCACGTGTCATTGAAAGGTATTCAGTTCTAAAGCCAATCAAACCGCGCGCAGGAATAATAAAATCAAGTCTAACTCGACCTTTACCATCCTGAACCATATCCTTCAGCTCAGCCTTACGCATACCCAGCGCTTCCATGACCGCACCCTGATGCTCAACTTCTACATCGGCAGTCAACTCTTCATAAGGCTCCTGTTTTACACCATCAACTTCACGAACAATTACTTCAGGACGACCCACAGCCAGCTCGAAATTTTCCCTACGCATAGTTTCAATCAAAACTGAAAGATGCAGCTCACCACGACCAGACACTTTGTATTTATCGCCTTCAACCTGCTCTACACGCAGCGCAACATTATGTTTTAGCTCCTGCTGCAAACGATCCCAGATATTACGGCTGGTCACATACTTACCTTCCTGACCCGAAAAAGGTGACGAGTTTGCACGGAACATCATGCTGATAGTTGGCTCATCCACCGTCATCGCAGGCAATGCTTCAACATTATTTGGATCACAGATAGTATCGGAGATAGAGAGTGGATCGATACCGGTAATGGCCACGATATCACCCGCCTGTGCTTCAGCGGCCTCAACACGCTCCAGACCATGGAAGCCTAATACCTGACCGACGCGACCACTACGCTCTTTACCATCACCACCAATAATCTTGACCGCCATATTGGTGGTCACTTTACCGCGACGAATACGACCAATACCGACAATACCGGTGTAACTATTATAATCAAGTGTTGAAATCTGTAACTGGAATGGGCCATCTGGATCAACGTCTGGCTCATTAACGTGTTCAATAATTGCTTCGAACAATGGCGTCATATCACCACTGGTAATTTCCGCTTCAAGACCGGAATAACCATTAACAGCCGAAGCGTAGACAACTGGAAAATCCAACTGTTCGTCAGTCGCACCCAGTTTATCAAATAAGTCAAAAGTTAAGTCCAGCGCACGATGCGGATCAGCGCCTTCACGGTCAATCTTGTTGATAACAACGATGGGTTTGAAACCCATGGCAAAAGCTTTCTGAGTCACAAAACGGGTTTGTGGCATAGGCCCATCAACCGCATCTACCAGCAATAACACTGAGTCAACCATCGAAAGAACACGTTCAACCTCACCACCAAAATCGGCATGTCCCGGTGTGTCTACGATATTGATGTGGTAGCCATTCCAGTCAATCGCGGTGTTTTTAGAAGTAATAGTAATACCACGTTCTTTTTCCTGATCATTCGAATCCATGATCCGCTCACCAGGTGCTTTACGTTCATCCAGAGTACCGGATTGCTCAAGTAGTTTATCTACCAGAGTAGTTTTGCCGTGGTCGACATGGGCGATGATTGCGATATTACGGATTTTAAGGCTCACGATTATTCTCGGTTGGGTAAAATTAGCCGCGTATTATAGGGCTTTAAGCAAGAAAAAACTGAACAATTAAGGGGTAGACGCTAAGAATTAGCGTCAGAGATTAACGATCAAGCAATTGACGTGTCGCCTGAGCAGCATCGTGATCACCTGCCGCCTCTTGCATAGCCGCTAATTCGTTCAAAACGCGCGGGTGATTACTTTCAATCTTTAATGCTTTTTCACAAAAAACAATCGCCGCCTGAAAATCACCTCTTTCTCTTTCCACATGAGCCAGGCCTATAAGGGCAAAGATATCATCACCCAGGTCTAAACAGCGATTAAAACTCTCAATCGCATCATCAAGTCGACCAAGAAGAACTTGCGCATCACCAACTCGAGATCGCAAAGCCTGATTGTTAGGCTCTTGTTGCAGAATTTTCCCCCACCAAAAAATCGCCTGCGCCATATCTTTATGGCCACGGAAGCAATCTCCCATGCCAAATAGTGCAAAACTATTATCTGGTTCAATTTCCAGTGCATTTCTGTAGTTTTCGATAGCACGATCAAATTCCATGCGCCTACGGTATAAATTACCCGTCATGGTCATTACCACCACATTATGGCTATTAGCTTTTAATAAGCGCTCAAAACACATCAGCGCCCTGTCATCCTGATTGCTGGCGTAATATAAATTACCTAGACCTAACAGCGCAAAAACATCATCACTACTAATAGCCAGAGCCTGTTCATACATATCTATAGCATCTACATGCATCTCCATTTTATGAAAAGCATCGGCAACTCGTACCATGACATGACTATCATCTGAATTTATTTCAAGATAACGCAACCAGAATGGAATAGCCTGTTCAGGGTTCTTCATGCCACGACGCGCATCTCCCGCTCCGCGCAGTGCAAAAACATTGTCCTTATCGATATTCAAAACTGCGTCGTAATATTTACCCGATTCCTCGAAACGACAGAGCTTGCGATAAACATCACCCAGCCCGGAAAGCACATAGGTATTACCCTCATCTATCTCTAACGCTTTGAGATAAACCTCTTTGGCCTCTTCGTACTGACCACTACGGAAAAGACGACTACCATTTTTCGACAGATCAATAACAGTTTTTTTATTTAGTTCAGGCATGTTTGATTACATTTCTTTTGTACTTAGAACCCTGATAGTACATTTATAATCCCATCATGAAAACCCTAAACTGATAACATGTTTTTAGCAAGGTTATTTGCGCTTCATCCACATATCAGTCAAGCACATTAAATATCGAGCTCAATGCACATAGCATCGCCCTCCGGTACAATGCCCGCAATGGTCAACAATAATAAAAAACGTGCATATCTGGTCGATTCCAGTATCTATATATATAGGGGCTGGCATGCTTATTCTGATGAGATAGTCGATGCCAGGGGTGCACCGGCTAATGCAATTTACGGCTATACCGAGTTCCTGCATCAACTCATCGAACTGGAGCAACCCGAATACATCGCCTGTGCCTTCGATGCCAAACAGACCAATTCCTACCGGCGTGAGATTCTCCCGGAATATAAGGGTAACCGACCACCCACACCCGACGACCTCAAAAATCAGTTCAAACCTTGCCGCGATTTCTGCCGTGCTGCTGGTATCGCTGACTACTCCAGCAACCGCTTTGAGGCCGACGACATCATCGGTACTCTCGCCTTTCGTTTACGCAGCGAGGGCTACGCCATCACCATCCTCAGCGCTGACAAAGACCTCGCACAGCTGGTCAGGCCCGGCGACATCTGGTGGGATTTTGCTCGTGACAAAATTATGCACTACCGTGATGTAGAAAAAAGCTTCGGCATACACCCTGAACTCATCGCCGACCTGCTTGCCCTAACCGGCGACAAAATCGATAACATCCCAGGCATCCCAGGTATTGGTTACAAAATGGGTTCCAACCTGCTTAAAAAATTCCCCAGTATTGAAGACATACTCGACAATATCGACAACATCTCAAAAATGAAATTCCGTGGCTCCAAACGCATCCAGGAACTGGTCGAACAACACAAAGACATGCTGCCAAGAAACAAACTGCTCACCACCATCGTCACCGACGCCGACTTCAAGGGCCCGAAAGAAAGCCTGCGCTGGGAAGGTATCAACGAAGCCGCACTTCATAACATGTTTGATCTATTAGATGCCGCACCTGGCCGCCGTAATCGCTGGTTAAACTTACAACCCGTGCAATCGTAACGTGTCAAAGATAATTCTATTCAACAAACCTTTTGATGTACTCTGCCAGTTCACCGACGAACAGGGCCGAGCCACACTCGCCGATTACATCAAAGAAAAAAACGTCTACGCCGCTGGACGACTCGACCGTGATAGCGAGGGTTTATTAATACTCACCGATGATGGCAAATTACAAAATAAAATAACCGACCCCAAACACAAGTTAGAAAAAACTTATCTGGCACAGGTTGAAGGTGAAGCCACACAGGACGCCATCAAACAATTACAAAAAGGTGTAAAACTTAAAGATGGAATGACACGTCCTGCTAAGGCCAGAATTATTGAAGAACCTGAATGGTTGTGGCCACGGACCCCGCCGATTAGGGAGCGTAAACATATTCCGACAACGTGGATTGAGCTGAAGATCTCTGAGGGAAGGAATCGTCAGGTTAGACGAATGACGGCAGCAGTGGGGTTTCCTACTTTGAGGCTGATTCGGTGGGGTGTTGGGGAATGGGAGCTGGGAGGACTGCGGTCGGGGGAGTTTAGGCTGATTGGTGATTAGTTATCGTCATCTCTAGCGAATGTGAGACTAACCATCAACCGACAAACTCCCCAAATCCGAATACAAAAACTCTGCCGTCAAACTCTTGCCATATTTAACACTGGCCACATTAAACACCCCACATTCCTCAATCCAGCCTGCGCCCTGAACTCGTTCAGCCACCACCTCACTGCCCTGCATCTGCCTAGGCAAAACATAACAACAATTTTTCCGATACAACAAATTATAAGGCTGATTATCCATATGAAACTTTTCAATCACCGCCCAGCATCCATCCATCGATGTTGTTTTAATACAATGCATAGGATAATCATGCCTGCCACCATTATGCTGCCACAATGATTTTTCTATCGGCAAATCCTCTTGCTGAATAAAAGACTGGAAGTGCAATTGATTGACCGAGGCACAGGCACCCAGACTGTTATAACCAACGCCGAAGCCGGGGAAAATATCTTGCTGTTCTGCGACCAGCTTCCAGACCAGTTCATGATGCTCTTTAATAAGAACTTGCGGTAATTCACGCTCCGGTTCAGGAACGATAATTAGATGATAAGGTGCAAACGGGAACTTGTTATACAACACTCTGAGTGGCGTATTTCGCCATGCACCCTCCCATAAAACTTCGGGTCGCAGGAACGGTTTATTAAAATGGAATTTGGCAGCGTCGAATTCACCAACAATACTTTCAACTTTTTCAGCGGACGCGCGCTCTGGTCGTAACGACCGCATCGGGTTGTACAATAACTTCCATTCACCCTGCTCGATATTCTGCCAGGCTGATAACGAGCCAACACCTTTTGATCTTATTTTTTCAAACACACCCAGGTCATCATCAGTAGCTTTTAATGTACCTGCTTTATGTTTGTTATTTAGTGTGACAAACATAGACATTAAATCGTTTTTTAAACTCGCCTGCGACTGCTTATCCTGCAAACTGTTTGCCAACACCAGTATGAAAGCGCCGAGCTCGTCGGGCGATAACATAGCGCGGAGCTTTTCAGCGAACAGTGTTTTGAATTCGGTTAGATTGGATGCAACAAACATAGACACAACAATAAAGAATAAGGGAAGAATATTTTACCAGCACCTACTTTTTAAAATATTCTAATTTGGCATACTTCGTTTGCTGCGCAGCCATTTTACCAACGACTCCCAGCTTTCAAGGTCCTGATAAACCTGTGACGGCGCCATTTCAAAAATACCGACACCTCGTTCTTCCGCGCGGATGTAATTTTGAGTATCACGCAGGGTGGCGACATAAGGCACCTTGAGCTTTTTGATGAAATCGAACAACTCTGAGAAGATGATGGTACTTTCACGCACACGATTGGCAATCACGCCTATTTTCACCTCTCCGCGTACAACTTTGCCGATGGCTTTGACTTCTTTCATGTAATCAGTGGCGGCGCGCATATCAATGGGTGAAGGTAAAACCGGAAACAAAATGGTATCGGCTTTGCGTACCATGGCAGTGAGTTCTTTGCCGTGTACACGGGCGGGTGCGTCAATGATCAGGATATCGGTATCTCTGGCAGGACGTAAATCCTCTTTAAAAGCAGCCACACCTTCAATCAAAGGCCATTCTTCACCACGCGCTTCCAGCCAGGCCAGACTTGAGCCCTGTGGATCATAATCAGCTAAAACCACTTTCTTTTCTTCCTCGAAAGCGTAATAACTCGCCAGATTGGTAGAAATGGTGCTTTTTCCGCAACCGCCTTTGGCGTTGAGAATCAGGATTGTACGCATACGGCTCTCCTTAACTATCCAGACCTTAGTCGATCATTATTTCCGTATCTTATACTGATATGGCGTGACTTGTAAAAACGCACTCATATCGACCGCCCTGCCCCATTTAGACGCTTTTTTTGCTCACAACATTTTAACTTTTCTCTAATATCACCGTGATTTCCAGCGATTATCATTCTCATTTAGCTGGCATATTACTTGCTGCTACTATATTATTCGCAAACTGCTTTCAATTGACTGTAGGCCTGCGGATACAAGCCGACAATAGTCTTTAAAAGACAAAGAACTGAATAAAGGAGAACTTAAATGACTAAATACCAAGATAAAGCCATGGCTTCTGCGTTAATCGTTTCAGCGCTGGTCGTTTCATTAAATATTATCGCTGTAACAACTGGTGCGGCCGACGGTTTCTACGCTTCTGTACAAAACTGGATTTCATCCACGCTGTAGCAAGTCACACTAATACCATCGCCATAAAAAAAGCCGGTACTGTTAGCACCGGCTTTTTTGTGTCCGTCTGAAAACCTGACTAGAGAGCCTTGATACCAGCAATCAATTCAGCAACAGCTTTCTGCCCATCGCCATAAAGCATACGAGTGTTATCCGCATAGAACAGGTGGTTCTCTATACCCGAGAAACCGGCACCTCGACCACGTTTGATGACGATCGTGTTCTGCGCTCTATCTGCATCCAGAATCGGCATGCCGTAAATGGGGCTGTCTGGATTAGAACGGGCGACCGGGTTGACCACGTCATTGGCACCAATTACCAGCGCTACTTCAGCGGTGGGGAATTCAGGATTGATCTCGTCCAGATCCATGATCTTGTCGTAATCAACACCGGCTTCCGCCAGTAATACGTTCATGTGACCGGGCATACGGCCAGCCACGGGGTGAATCGCGTATTTCACGGTGACACCACGATCTTCCAGCAGCGCTTCCAGCTCTTTCAGTTTATGCTGCGCCTGCGCCACTGCCATACCGTAACCCGGTACAATGATGACCTTGCTGGCATACGCCATCATGATAGCTGCATCAAAACCCTGAATTTCTTTCATGCTGCCTTCGACTTCTTCATCAGCCATCTCGCCACTGGGGCTACCGAAGCTGGAGAACAGAATGTTTGAAATCGGACGATTCATGGCTTTTGACATTAACTGCGTCAGCAAGGTACCCGATGCGCCCACTACCATACCGGCTATCATCATGGCTGCGTTTTGCAATACAAAACCTTCGAAGGCGACAGCTAAACCCGTCAACGCATTGAACAATGAGATAACCACTGGCATATCTGCACCACCAATTGGTAGTGTAAACATAATTCCGAAGATCAAGGTCAGCGCGAAGAAGATCAACAACATGGCAGGATCAATTTCAGCACTAAAAGCCATCATGCCACCCAGCACTAACATGCTAATGAATAACGCCAGATTGATCACCATATGCATGGGCAAGCGCATGGTTTTGTTGATCAGCCCCTGTAGCTTGGCAAAAGCAATCGCGGAACCCGAGAATGAAACCGCACCAATGATAGCGCCTAATGTTGCCAAGACTAATACGGTTGTACTGGGTGCTTCACCACCAGCGGCAACTTTCACTAACTCAACAGC
>JAOUKV010000058.1 GCA_029882355.1 Gammaproteobacteria bacterium
CGTCACCCCCTCCATTGTGTCGGGATAACAATGGAGGGGGTGACGGCTCTGTCAAACCGATGGACGCTTCTGATCGATGCAACCTATTACCCTCTGATGGATCTTGTTAATGACGATATACACCACCAGCGCAGTGATTTGGCAAAAAACCCCAGTGCTCGTATGACAGGAAAGGGTAACGGTTATGATCTGATGGCGGTACTGCGGGTACAACTTACCCATCAGTTATCAGCACACCTTGGCTACCGTCGCTGGGAACGGTGGGTCGAAAACCAGACGCTTACCTCATATTTGTCAGATGGTAGCAGTTCTACAGCGCGACTCATGGATCTCAGCACACATCGTGATGGCCTTGTCGCTGGCCTAGCGTGGCTCTTTTAATCGTTTCTATCAAACCATTTATAAAACGGGGTCAGATACCATCTTAACAATCAACCCGATTTTGCAGAGCCAATTGAAGATATAATCCAACAATTGAATCTTCCTAAACAGTGTTGTTAGGTTATTGGCGATTCTATTAGACGTGATCTAGGCGGTTCACTAGCGACTGGTATAGACTGTATTCTGGTATGAGGTGCCGAAGAAGAACGGGCTTTAGGGGCATACAGCAATTTGCTGGAATTATGTGATGAATTATAAAATTCTTCTTACAATGAAATACAATTCGGGAACGGACAACTATAGTTGCTAATATTAAAGTAAACTATTTCTGTTCCGAGTGTTGTTTAAATGATAAATATTGACTGGTGGTATTAATTTTGAGTCACAAACAGTTTAATGCATTACCCGAAGACGCTAAATGGAAAAGGGGAAGTCATTCATGTTAACCCTCAAACACATTTAGTGAAAAATAATGACGACAAATCACCATTATCTGATGTAGATAGAATGGACCACTCAGAGGTTCTACGATCATCTTCTTTGTATTTGGGTGAGGTTGAGGTGGCAGAAAAGTCTGCTGCTGGGGGTATACGGTTTAGTGGTACCTGGTATAAAGGTATTATTGTACCCGCATTGTATTGGTCGGTACGCCATTTGCCATTATTTATTGCAATGTTGCCTGTATATTTTGTGATTGGCCTGCTGCGTCTTTTATATGTCGCGCCCGGTAATTTATTACGAGAATCGATACAATCATTTTGCAAGCTGGCTGAACATAAAGGCTATTCCTATAAGCCACGAAAAATATATCGTCAGTTTCTTATAAATATACAATATATCCTGAAATACTATCTAATGCTCTATCGTGGTGGTGTTGATGCAGTGCAGTCTTTTATCGAAATTTCGCCTGCTGATGCGGAAAAGTTAGAAAAGCTGCGTCATGAGTATGGCGGTGTAATTCTGAACGTGCCGCACAATCCGGGTAGCGCATTTGCAGGTTTGAAAATCAATATGACCTGGCCTACGCTAATTATCTCAAAGAACTCCGCGACGATTGAGCGTACTAAAATTCAGCTGGCATTTTTTGAGCGCATGAATATTAAAGTACTCATGGTGCGCGGCGGCAATCCGTTTGAGTTATCTCGCACCATGTTTACTGTGCTGAAAAAGAAGAAAGTTGTCGCAACGACGCTGGATAAAATTGATAATTCTGAGGGTCGAATAGAGGCTGAGATATTTAATCATAAGGTTGGCTTTTCACCCTGGGCAGCGAAGATTGCGATTAAACTCCAGGTGCCTCAAGTGCCAGTCTATTTTATGTCGCAAGGTAAAACTATCAAGGCAATTTTTGGCGAGCCTCTTGTGACCAATGATATAGATCAGTCGGTACAACATTATGTCAGCTTTTTTGAAAAGTGCATTTATGAAGATCCTGCGAGTTGGTCTTTTCTGGCAGACAAAGAATGGCGGCGCAGACTGTGTAAGTTTAGCAAAGCGCAATAGTTAAAGCTTAGGCTATATTAAATTTGCAAAAACGTGGTAAGCCAGTTTTCGAGTTAAAAAAAAACCGGGTCAGAGAGCAATTGTTTCTAATATAGCTGGCAGCTGATATACCAACAGACAAGCAATCAACGGCAAGTATCATAAGGAGATGGACGATGCCACGCAAGCCCCGCTTTAATCTTATTGGAATGCCTCAACACGTTATCCAACGTGGCAATAATCGCGAGCCTTGTTTCTATGAGGAGGAGGATTACCTGCGATATCTTGAAGATTTGTACCAATCTGCGGAGAAATTTAAATGCCGGATTCATACCTATGTATTGATGACCAATCATGCACATTCCTGGATCACTATCTAAACGACTATAGTGTCGCACGGTTCAGTTCGGCAGAAGGTGCAAGGGTAATTCCCAGAAGTGAAGAAACAACAGCCTACAATAATTACCTGAATTCTCTCTGAAGATTACTCAAAAGGGGTATTCTCGAAACGCAAAAATTGTCAGATTTCTAATGCTCGTTTGTTGCGTGCGCGCATTGCTTTAGGCGCTAAGCAACTTAGAAAAGTTGGTCCGTCTTCAATTATAAAGAGCTCAGACTCGAATTATTTTAATATTAATAAAAATAGTAAAATAATTTGAGTCTGACTGCGGCTTCTCAACTGCATTTGTCGATATATTTT
>JAOUKV010000026.1 GCA_029882355.1 Gammaproteobacteria bacterium
ATTCCATTAACAGGTATATGGACTTTGCCGTTGATAAGTAAAAACCTGTTGCCGCTCTTAAATGAGAAGCACAGTGCAGTTTTGCTGGTTAGTCAACAGGTCAGTAGTAATTTAAGACAGACATTTTTCAGGGACGGAAAAATGTTATCTAGTCGGCAGTCGGTAATTAATCTGGATGAAAAAGACTCTGGCAGTATAGGGGAATACGCAGCGCCTGAAGTTGAGAGGACAGTTACATTTTTACGTAATCAAAGATTGATTGATGCTAACGAAATAGTGCATTTACACGTAATTGGTTCCCAGCACCAGATGGCTTCACTGGATAATGCCTTCAAAACAAATGCGCTGAATAAAATAACGATACATACAATTACTGACCTTCAATCTAAAGCGGGTTTAACAGGGCTGTCAGGGAAATTTGCAGATGGGCTTTTTACATCGCTATGCGCAAAGCAGAATGCACTGCAAGCGCATTATGGTAAGGCCAAAGAGTATAGTCAGTATTATTATTTACTGGCATCAAAGATATTAAAGGCGGTCAGTCTTATGCTGGCCTTGTCAGCGCTACTTATAACAGAGTCAAATTTGTCGAGTGCAATTGAACATGAGCATTCAAAGGATTTATTGTCTGAGCAAAGTAAAAAATTTGAAAGTATATACAAAAATGATTTTGAGCAATATGAAGCAGTCTATGACCATGCACGATTAACCAAGTCTGCAGTAGAGTTATCGGATCGAATTTACAAGCATGGTAAAACTTCACCGTTAGATTTTATGATTGAGCTTAGCAATATCTTGTCGCAGCAGGGTTTAGGTGTTGATCGTATAGATAAAATCGAGTGGTCAGCTCAGCAGTATAACGATGCAGTAGATGGCCAGCAGGTCAAAACAGGAAGTCTGGACGTCACCATTGAAAATCCAGTCAGGCATATTGGTATTGTTCATGGGCGAATCGCTGTATCTGACAAAGATTACCGAGGTTCAGTTTCTCAGGTCAACAGGATTGTTGCCGCATTAAGTCAGCACAAAAGAATTAAGAATGTAGAAGCAATTGAAATGCCGGTGGAAGTGCGCCCTGAAAAAGCATTTACGGATGAAAGCGGTCTGAGTGTAAATGATGTAACAAGGAAAGATACAGGTAAGTTTGCGTTGAAAGTGATAATGAAGGAGGTGGGTGATGAATAAGCTGAATATTCATCCATTAATAAAACTACCGCTGATTCTTTTTTCATTAGTCATGGTTTTCTCAATAATTATCATTGCAGTCTCAAGCTCCTATCTGGAACATGCTTATGATGCTCGTGAATCTGAAAAGAGAAGCATGAGAATATGGAAGAATAAGATTGATGCCGCAAAAGAAAGTAATGAAGTACTGGATGAGTACGAGAGTCGCTACAAAGCTTTGTTAAAGAAAAACATTGTTGGAGAAGAAAACAGATTGAACTGGCTGGAAACGATACAGTCAACAGCTAATGCGAGAGGCATGTCATCGGTAAAATATAATGTGGCAAGCCAGCACCTTCTTGTAGATAAGACTGGCCAGCATCAGGCGCAGGGCTTAAAGGTCTTTCGTAGCAATATGATCATTGATATGAAAATGGCGCATGAAGGTGATTTGTTCGCAATCTTGAATGCTCTCGAAGATAAAGCACAAGGTCTTTTCACAGTTGATAAATGCAATATTGAAAAAACGGAAAAAATATTAAAAAATGGCGAAAATATGAGTGCGCATTGTGAGCTGGGCTGGTACACCATAAGGTCGATAGTTAATGAGGCGAAAAAATAAAATGAATAATTGGAAACAAGTATTATTTATTTTGTCTTTATGTGCACCATTAACATTAGCTGCACAGGAGTACAGTGAACAGTCAATGAGAACATTGTTTACCAGTCAGCAGGAAAGGCAAGATATAGAAGGCGTTCGACAGGGCAATATTTCATCAGGAGATCAGTCATTGAGTGCTCCATCCAGTATAGTGATCAATGGCATGGTAAAACGTACTAATGGAAAAAGTGTGGTTTGGGTCAATGGTAAATCTACGCTTGATAACTCAATGGTAGATGGTGTCAAAGTTTATTCAAAATCAATCAAGTCAAACAATAAAATCCCGGTGATGATTGATGGCCAGAAAATTAATCTCAAACCTGGTGAGATGTGGTCAGAAGATGCTGGGGTTTCTGATGTTGGCGATTAGTCCTCAACTATAGGCATAAGAATGGCTGCCGGAGCTTTAGTTCAAACATCAAAAAATCAGCAGGGGTTGGCATTGCTGGTTCTGGTAATTCTTATTATTTTAGCGTTTGTTACTTATTCGTTGTCTGGGCTTTCGCTTAATCAGGTTAAAGCCGAGCAAGTAAAAAAAACTAGAATTGCACTCAAGAAAGCTAAGCAGGCATTGCTATCGTATGCAGTAAATTATCCAGAAATTACACCAGCAAATCGTGGGCCAGGATATTTGCCTTGTCCAGACTTGAATGATACAGGGGTGTCATTAGTAAATAACTGTAAGACAGGAGGAGTGCCTAATGTGGGTCGACTACCTTGGGTAACATTGGGTGTAGGCGATTTAAGGGATAGTGATAATGAAAAGTTATGGTATGCGGTCTCTGATAATTATGATTACAGCAATAGTCCCACAGTAAATAAAATAAATACTGCGACTACTGGTACGATAACAGTTAAAGATAGCAGTAATAATATGATATATGATGGAACATCGCTAGATGCTATTGTTGCTGTCATTATTGCGCCTGGCGAGGCGCTTACGAGAGATGATGGTGTTGTTCAGAATAGATCTGCGGCGAATGTAAATGCTGCTATACATTATCTAGATATTCATGTGGCTAGCGCAGAAGATAATGCCTCATTTCAGCATGGCTCTTTAGATGGGTTTATTGAGGGTGAAATAACGGATGGGGCCGGTAATGTAATTGTTAATGATCAGTTCATTGTGATTACCTACGGTGAAATCATGGACCTGATACACAAACGTGTATCAGGAGAGATCGGTAACGTAATTAATAATTACTTTGCAATCTGCAATGATTACCCTGAGGCAGCGTTATTTGATGCTACTGGTGTTGGACCATTTAATAGCGTGGCATTATCTCAGCAAGGTGTTCTGCCAGTTGGTACGGCTTTGCCTGTAAATTGGAATACGGGATGTGCCGCTGGAATTAGTCTTCCATTATGGGTGCAGAGTGAGGGTTGGCACATGAATACCTACTATCAGTATTCTTATACTAAGGCAGTTCCATTACCACTGCCAGGGATTCCAGCTGCAAACTGCGTTACGCCTCCACCTGCTGTGGTAGCACCAGCTGTAGAATGTATGACGGTTAATAATACAGATCTGCCAATAGACAATAAAAGAGCTTTAATTATCTTTGCTGGTCGCGCTTTGGCGGGGCAGGTTAGAAATGCAGCAGCAGGTATGGCAGATTATTTTGAGAATGAAAATAATGATGGTGATTTTGTTTTTGATGCAGCTGAAACAGAGGATTATGTATGGGTAATTGCACCATGATTATGAAAACTAGATATCAGCAACAAGGTTTCACCCTTGTTGAGCTAGCTATCGTGTTGGTTATTGTAGGTATTTTATTAGGCGGTTTTATTGGTACGTTATCTTCACGAATTGAAAACACAAGAAAAAGTGAAACAGCTAATGAACTAGAAGATATAAAGCAAGCAATGATAGCCTATGCATTTGTGAACGGTAATTTGCCCTGCCCAGATTGTGATATAGCTGGGGGAGTAGGTACTTGTCTTGCAGCAGATCTAAATGATGGTGTGGCTGATTTCATCGTTGGCGGTGCATGTAAAGAATCTCAAGCAGCAGGTAATGTGCCGTGGGTGACTTTAGGTCTGGGGCGTAGCGATGCCTGGGGTACACGGTATCGTTATGCCGTACAAGATATCTATGCGAATTCGGGTGCACCGTTTACTCTAACAAGCGTGAATGGCTTTGCAGATATTCAAGAGCCAGACTTTCTAGCTAATGCAGATGGATCTGTATCAAAAATACTCGCAGATAATGTTGTTGCCATTATCTTGTCACAAGGCAAAAATGGCTACGGTGGTATTAGTGAAAATAATGTAGCACGAGTTGCTGTGCCCGCTGTAAATATTGATGAGGCAAATAATACTGATGATGATCAATTTTATTACACAAGGTCTGAGACTACAGTTGATTCAGGTATTGCAGGTGGTGAGTTCGACGACATCGTAATCTGGATTTCCGAATACGAACTAAAAGCCAAAATGGTTGAAGCAGGTGCACTTCCCTAGCACGTCACCTGCTGCTCCAGCTTAAAACAAACATGCCTTTCCGCATTTTCATATAGCTCCAATTCAATGTTGTGACGTTTGGCTTGTTGCTGGCATTGATATAAGCCAATACCAAAACCATTTTCTGAATCGAGAGGGGTGGTGAATATTATCGCTGCTATTTGTTCAGCTATAGCCTTGCCTGTATCGAGTACGGTTAGTCTTACGTGATTATCACGGCATTCTAGTCGTACAATAATTTCAATATTGGGATCAAGTATGCGTTTGCTGCGGGCATTCTCCAGCAGGTTTTCGATGATGCTGTCATAAACATCAGCAGGGATATTAAGGTCGCATTCCAGCTTGTCTATGAAATCGATGTTACGTCGGTTATAACGTACCTTGAGTTGGTTCCACCAGGTTGAGATAGATGATGTTTTTGATTGCTCCTGAGTAGGGTCAGAAAGTTTATCAATGGTAGCTTTTAATCGTTGCGTTAAAAGTGGCAGTTGTTGCTGCAAAATAATTTGTACATCTTCAAGGCGTGTATCTTTGTCGAGCACAATTTGCGTCATGGTCTGTGTCGACTGTAAAATGTTTTTTACATCATGGGTAAGCTTGGAGCCTGTTTCATAAATAGCACGGAGATGTGCCTGTTTTATGAGTTGCTGTTCCTGAAGTTTTGCTTTGTAATAAAAACTTAATACACCCAATAATAGTTTTGTGTGTAGTAAAAGTGCAGGGCCGATAGGGCTGTGTGCGTATAAGGTAATATTGAGTTTGTCATCTGTAAAAACTGTAAAGTGAGGAGTTTTATTGCCAGATGAATGTGAGTGATTATTTTCATGCCAGTATATGCCGCTAATCCATGATCGTGCGATTAAATGGTTAATACTGGCTTGCAGAAAGTTTTCAGGTTTAATATCAGTATTGGCTTCGATGGCAGCAAGTCTTGACAGCCATTCTTCAAATGGTCCGCCAATATTGAGTAAATATCTTTCCCATAATTGCGCGAAACCGGAGAAGCCTGCGCGTGGTCTCCATAGTATGGCAGTAGCATATAAAAACAGTGCAGCAATTAAAATTGTAATGACCAGCGATTGTAAGTAGGGAATTTTGGATGTAAATGTGGTGAGTACGCTTCCCATGCATAAAAACAGAGTAAGAATGACAATAGAAAAGCCGCGTATAAAATCAATGTGTGAAGGCTGTATTTTTCTAGAAGGAATAAATACAAGAAATAATGGTAGACATAGTAAGACAAGTTCGGTGAGTACTTTTAAATTTTTTGATAACCCAGATAAGTTGAATAACGTAGGATTAATAATAAGTACTAGTTCAAGAAAAAGAACGACAACAGCAAGACCATAAGCCGCTCTACCAATGCCACGAGCGAAGACTCGACCTGTGAGCAGGCTGAGTAATAACAGCATCCAGAATACGCTCAACCACAGGTTGAACCATATGATGAATGTGAGCACAAAGCCTGCTAGTAGCCCAAGATTAAGCCAGTTAAAACTTTGTTCCTGTTTTAAGATAGGCTGCCATAATAGAAACAGGCCAAAGTGGGTAATTAGAAAACTGTATGACAGGGTGTTTTCTGAGCCTATGAATATAGCCATCAATAAACTGAATAACATTAATCCCAGTAATTGATGCTCGTAATTTGAAAGTTTTTTGGCGGATAGCAATGGCATGGTGTTTTGCCTACAATTGCGCTAGAGATTGTTTATTGAAAATTATCATAAGGTATAGAGTTCCATGTTTTCTCAAGTGCTAACCATATCGAAATTTACCATAATTGAGTCGATGCGTAATCGATTGTTGTGGTTATCCGTTTTAATGATGATTATAGGCTTTGTACTGGTTGAATTTGTCGGTGATTTGGCCATTGCTGAACACAAAGCGACACAATTAGCCGTGTTGGCAGTATTTCTTAGGTTGAGTGCGGTATTGTTAATTGCATTATTTGTGGTCTCTAGTAGTTTACGTGAGCTTCAGGATAAAACGCTGGAAATGATCCTGGCGATGTCGATCAGGCGAAGTAGTTATTATTTAGGCAAATTATTGGGTTATATCCAGCTCGCAGTTTTAATGGCAATAGTTTTTGCTTTGTTGTTGATGATATATGCGCCGTTTGAACAAGTTTTAATCTGGATGATATCGTTAATGCTCGAACTGGTTTTGGTGGTAGCTTTAGCTTTGGTCATGCTGTTTACTTTCAAACAAACCCCGGCAGCATTAACTGGTGTGTTTCTTGTTTATCTTGCATCGCGTGTTATGAATACCTTATACCTAATGTCGCAACATCCCATTATTTCTAATGATGGGATTGGTCAAAAATTTATCGATGGATTTGTTGGCATGATGACATGGGTATTGCCAAATTTGAGCCGTTATACGCAAACCGAATGGCTGGTATATGGTTCTGCAGATTGGTCGCAGTTATTGCCTGTACTGGTTCAGACGATGATATACCTTGCTCTTTTGTCTTCAGTTGCCCTGTTTGATTTTTACCGGAAAAACTTTTGATGCTGGCTGGGCTGCTCAATAAAGACCGACCACTTAGGGATGTACCGGTATCCATAAGTCTGCTTGTGATAATTGCTTTGGTGCTGCAACTGCTTTGGCACAGCCAGCAGAAAGTAGAGGTAGCGCAGGCCGAAGATCTACCGATACCAATGTCAGTAGATGCCTACAAGATGGTTTCATTGAATGAGCCCATTACTATGTCAAAATTATTGAATTTGTGGTTGCAGGCATTTGATAATCAGCCCGGTGTCAGTCTTTCGTTTCATCAGCTCGATTATGTCCGTATCACGCAGTGGCTGGACACCATCATGGAGCTTGATCCCAGAGGCTCTTATCCTTTGCTGGTCGCAGCCAGGGTTTATGGCCGCATTAGTGATAAACACAAGCAGCGTTTGATGATGGATTACATCTACAAAAAATTCAACGAAGAACCGAACCGGCACTGGCGCTGGCTGGCGCATGCGGCGACCATCGCCAAACACAGCCTGAAAGATATGCCGCTGGCGCTCGAATATGCGCGTGCGCTGAATGAGAAAGCCACGGCAAAAAATGTGCCTTACTGGGCACGGGATATGCATTTTATCTTGCTGGAAGACATGGGTGAAATTGAAACTGCTAAAGTACTGGTTGGTGCACTGCTTGAAGGCGGTGAAATAAGCGACCCCTACGAATTACGTTTTCTGGCAGAAAAAATACGTGAACTGGAGGAAAAATCGACAAAGTAGGTGTAAACTGTTGATATTTCGACAAAGAAGGTTAATTTAATCCGCTAATTATTGAAAAAACCGTATTCCAGCGCCACGCTGTTACTTGGCACGACAATTGCAATATTAGAAAGTAAGTTTAATTAAAATTATAAAATACAGAGAATCAGGGTTATGAGTATGCACCAACAGATGAGAAAGCAGTTAAACAGCCAGAAAGGTTTTACCTTGATAGAAATTGCTATTGTGTTGGTGATTATCGGTCTGTTGCTGGGTGGTGTTCTGAAAGGGCAGGAATTGATCAACACTGCACGTGTACGTTCTTTGAATAATAGTGTCGATGGTATTACGGCTGCCTGGTTTAGTTTTCAGGATCGTTATAGGGCTTTTCCTGGTGATTATCTAAATGCAAGATCGACGGTGAATTTGCCAGGAGCGCCTGCTGGTGGTGATGGTAATGGACGAGTAGGAGATGTTGCGGGAGCAGATAATCCAGCCGAAAGAGGGCTTGTATGGGTTCATCTGGAGGCAGCGGGATATATTACTGGCGGATATGATGGTGTAGCAATTGCGGCAGGTAATGAATATGTCTGTACTGTTACAACATGTCCAGATAATGGCTTTGGTACCGGGATGAGTATTTTCCACGGCGCAGAAGGACAGGTTGCTGGAGCAGCGAATGCTCATGAGCTAATCACAGGTCAAGGTATCCCTGTTGATGTGCTTGCTGAACTGGATAGAAAGATTGATGATGGCGCAGCAACTACAGGTTTGATGCAGATAGGTAATGGTGCTGCGATCTGGGATGCTGCGGCATCAGCTGCATGTATTAATGTTACGGCTTATCAATTACAAGTACCCAGTGACAATTGTGCGGCAGTGTTCAGAAACTTCTAATTGCATCACAACAATATGATATAAAAAGAGCCCAGTTAACGGGCTCTTTTTTTGCCTATCTTTTAACAAAGTAGCATTATGGTTCATGAACATGATCGAATGTAAAAATCTGTGTAAGTCGTACGCATCAAAAAAAGTGCTCGATGGCATCAACCTGTCAATAAATCAGGGGGAGTTTTTTGGACTTGTGGGCATGAATGGCAGTGGCAAGTCCACCATGATTAAAGCTATGCTGGATCTTGTTGCTATTGATGGCGGTGAGATTGAAATATTTGGTGAAACGCATCGACAGGTTTCTTCAAGGAAAAATTTAGCGTATTTACCAGACCGATTCTCACCACCTCCACATCTTAAGGGAAAAGATTTTATATGTTATATGCTTGAACTACAGGGTGTGCAGTGTGATGAAACTGCGATCAATAATATGCTTGAGGTTCTGGAACTGGACAAAATAGCGATGCAGTCATCTGTCAGTAATCTATCTAAAGGTATGACACAAAAACTGGGTCTAGCGGCATGTTTATTGAGTGATAAAAAGTTGCTTATGCTTGATGAGCCAATGAGTGGCCTGGATCCAAAAGCCAGAGTGTTGTTTAAAAAAGAATTGCAGAATAAAAAACGGCAGGGAGCTTCGGTTTTTTTTAGTTCGCATGTGCTCGCCGATGTCGATGAACTTGCAGATCGAATAGCTGTTTTGCATAACGGCAAACTGATGTATGTTGGTAGCACAGAAGAGTTAAAAGAAAAATATAAAACAGATGAGCTTGAAGATGCATATATGCAATGTATCGATCAAGTAATACCAGCTTAAATATTTAATTCCTTAATTTTTCGCGTCAGAGTATTTCTACCCCAGCCTAATAATATTGCTGCTTCCTGTTTTTTTCCGCGTGTTTGTTTTAGTGCAGCTTCAATCAATAGTCGTTCGACAGCAGGAATAATTTCATTAGCTATTTTTTCTTTGCCTGAGTTCATAGCATTTTCTGCATAGGATGAAATACTTTGTTGCCAGCTGCTACTGGACGAAGATGTAGTTTGTTTATCAGCATGTAAGTCATCGGGTAAATCTGAAAGATGAATTATTTTGCCTGATGTCATTACCGCTAACCAGTGACAGGTGTTTTCCAGCTGGCGTACGTTACCCGTCCACTCAAGTGTGGATAAATAGTCTTCGACTTCAGGTAACAGTTGTTTAGATTCAATACCCAGATCTTTGGTAGCTCTGTGCAAAAAAAGATTGAGCAAAGCAGGAATATCTTCACGTCTTTCCCGCAGTGCGGGTAAATGAATGCGTATAACATTGAGTCGATGATAAAGGTCTTCACGGAATAGGCCTTCTTTAACACGCTGCTCAAGATTTTGATGTGTGGCAGCGATAATACGTACATCAACTTTAATTGGTGTGTGGCCACCGACCCGATAAAATATGCCATCGGCGAGTACGCGTAATAAACGCGTCTGTAACTCGGAAGGCATATCGCCAATTTCATCAAGAAATAAAGTGCCACCATCAGCCTGTTCAAAACGGCCCTTGCGTTGTGCCTGTGCGCCGGTAAAAGCGCCGCGTTCATGGCCAAACAATTCTGATTCAAGCAGGTCTTTGGGAATAGCTGCGGTATTTAGAGCAATAAATTCGCGTTCAGAGCGGGGGCTGTGCTTGTGCAGGGAAAGTGCAACCAGTTCTTTACCGGTGCCAGACTCGCCAGTAATTAATACATTAACGTTAGATTTTGAAAGTCGACCAATTGCACGAAATACTTCCTGCATAGCTGGTGCTTCACCAATAATTTCTGGAAGCGGTTGTGTTGCCAGTATTTCACTGTGTGATTCATGTCGTCGAGCACAGGCACGTTGTGCTAGTGAAATAGCATCATCGATATCAAAAGGCTTGGGCAGGTACTCAAATGCACCACCTTTAAAAGCTGAAACTGCACTGTCCAGATCAGAGTGTGCAGTCATAATAATGACAGGAATTTCAGGGTAAGATTCTGACAACGCTGAAAGTAATGTTAATCCATCCATACCCGGCATGCGCACATCAGTAATGATAGTGTCTGGTTCTGATTGTTTGAGTCGATCAAGAATTCCGTCAGCTTTATTAAAACTGGTGACCTCCATGCCTGCTTGTTCGAGCGCCTTTTGCAATACCCATCGAATCGAGTCATCGTCATCAATAATCCATATCTGTTGTGCATTGGTCATAGTGCTTACTCGGTGCTGGTGTGGAGTGGTAATAATAAAGTGAAAACGGTGTGTCCTGGTGTACTGGTAAATTCAATCAGGCCGTTATGTTGATTGATCAATGTTTGAGCAATGGACAGGCCAAGACCAGTACCTTCTGCATGGCCGGTGACCATAGGCAGAAAAAGACTTTCCTTGAGATCGTCAGGAATGCCTGGGCCGTCATCGATGATGTCGATTTTTGCAATTAGAGGATAAGAGTTGTCACCAATGGTGTAATTTCTCAAAGGACGGGTTCGAAAAGTGATCTCACCATCGTTTGATACCTCTTTGATGGCATTACGCGTAATGTTAAGAATGGCCTGAATAATCATCGACTCATCACCATAAATATCAGGCAGACTGGGATCGTAGTCTGCAGAAAATTTAATGGTGCTGGCTTCAACCTGCACCAGACTTCGAACGTGCTCCAATATTTGGTGAATATTGAGATCGCTTTTATTGGGTATGTCCCGTGGTCCCAGCATTCTGTCGACCAGCTTCTTCAAACGGTCGGCTTCACGAATGATAACGTGGGTGAATTCACGATCCTGATCATTACTGAACTTCCTTTCTAATAACTGGGCAGCACCACGTATACCGCCTAAAGGATTTTTAATTTCGTGAGCGAGTCCTCTTAAAAGATTACGGCTGGCCTCGCTTTGATTGAGCAGGTGTTTTTCCTGCGCAAGTTTACGATGTCGGCCACGTCCGACGAATTCGAGTAACAGGAAATGTCCGCGTTTGTCGTATTCAATAGGCGATGCCATGTAGTCCACGGGCAGTGATTGACCTGTTCGCACAGCAAGATCTTCTTCATAGGCAGAAAAAGGGTGCTGTGTTATTAATGCGCTGTTGATACGAGAAAAAAATTCGGATTCATCAATAATCAACTCATGTAAGGGGCGCAGTTTTGCGCGGGCACGACTTATCTGGAACATCATTTCTGCGGACGGATTCATATATTCGATACATAGTTGCTGATTGATAACAAGCACGGCGGAATGCAAGTTTTCGAGAATAGTCTGGACTGATTGTTGTGTAATTTGAGTCATTGTCTATAGGTTAAGCAAGTATTGAACCAATAATTAGCAGCGAGTAAAATAAATTACAGAATGATTATATCTAATAAAATCAGTATCTTAATGGGTTGGTATTGGATGGTGCTAAGTTGGCGCCCTGAATTTAAGGTAATACAGGCGAGTAGTTATAGCATGGCGCACCGACATGGTGCAATGCGGGATGGAAGGCGCTAGTTTGAATTTTTTACTATAGGTTTTGGCTTAAGGTGAATGGAGGATTGAAAAACGTTTCATATGAAACTTAACAGAGCTGCTCAGAAGGGTTTTTCCTGATTTACTCACTAACTCGGCCTTCAGTGAGTGGGTGCCGCGATCAACATTGGGAACTTGTGTAATTAGAGTGGTGGATTTAGCAATCACGACTCGATTATCGATGGAAAACCGGATATGGTCGCCTTTTTCAGTATTTAGATCAGGCTCAATTGACAGGCTGACTGTAAGGTTACCGGCGTTATCTTTAAAGGTGGCATCATTTGCCGGGCTCACAATACGAAAGGATTTATATTGGTTCTCTTGTTTTACTTCTGCTGCAGGCTTTTTGGGTTCAGGCTTGGGCATGCTAATGGCATTGGGTGTTGGTGTTGGTATCAGCTCAGAGTTAGGTAATTCTTTATCCGAATAGAAGACCTCGCCCTCTTCATCAACGCCACGGTAGATTTCGGCTTGAATAGAAAGTGAAACGAGCAGCAAAATAAGCGATATAAAATATTTCATGATCAGATCATAGACCTAAATACCTGTTTGCGCACAAAAAAATACCCCATCCTGAGGATGAGGTATTTTTAAGATATAACTAGCTCTTTAAATTAAACGCTGTAGTACATATCAAACTCACAAGGATGAACCGCACAACGGTAGCGCTGTACTTCCTCATTTTTAAGCGCGATAAATGCATCGATAACATCATTATCGAATACACCACCAGCAGTTAAGAATTCACGGTCTTCATCTAGAGCTTTTAATGCTTCGTCAAAAGAGAAGGCAACCTGTGGGATTTTTGCTTCTTCTTCAGGAGGAAGGTCGTACAGGTCTTTATCTCCAGCATCACCAGGGTGCATTTTCTTCTGGATGCCGTCGAGGCCTGCCATCAGAATTGCAGAAAAACACAAATAAGGGTTAGCAGTTGAGTCGGGGAAGCGAACTTCAACACGACGACCTTTAGGGCTGCTAACGTGAGGAATGCGAATAGACGCAGAGCGATTACGTGCTGAATAAGCCAGCATAACCGGTGCTTCAAAACCGGGAACCAGACGTTTGTAGCTGTTGGTTGATGCATTAGAAAAAGCGTTAATCGCTTTAGCGTGTTTGATTATGCCGCCGATGAAGAATAAAGCCGTTTCTGACAGGCCGCCGTACAGGTCGCCGGCAAAAATATTTTCACCATTTTTAGCAATAGAGGCATGAACGTGCATACCATTACCGTTGTCGCCTACCATTGGTTTGGGCATGAAGGTCGCGGTCTTGCCATAGGCGTGTGCCACGTTGTGTACCACGTATTTGAAAATCTGGACTTCGTCAGCTTTCTTAACCAACGTGTTAAATACCGTGCCTATTTCACACTGACCCGCCGTGCCCACTTCGTGGTGATGAACTTCAGTGGGGCAACCCATTTCTTCGGCCGTCAGACACATGGTTGAGCGCAGGTCCTGCAATGAATCGATAGGAGGAACCGGGAAGTAACCGCCTTTGACGCCAGGGCGGTGTCCCATGTTGTTACCGTCGTATTCAGCGCCCGTGTTCCAGGCTGCTTCTTCAGAGCCGATCTTGTAAGAAACGCCGCCCATTTCATCTGTCCACTGCACGCTGTCGAAGACGAAAAATTCATTTTCAGGACCAAAGTAAGCGGTGTCGCCGATACCAGTTGAGTTCAAATAAGCTTCAGCACGTTTAGCGATAGAACGTGGGTCACGGTTGTAGCCTTGCATATCAGAAGGTTCGATAATGTCACAACGCAGGTTCATGGTCACTTCTTCGGTGAATGGGTCGATGACCTGTGTGTCGCAATCTGGCATCAAAATCATGTCCGATTCGTTAATGCCTTTCCAGCCAGCGATAGATGAACCGTCGAACATTTTACCTTCGAGTAGAACGTCTTCGTCGATGGTATGTGATGGTACAGAAACGTGTTGTTCTTTGCCCTGTGTATCAGTGAAGCGGAAATCAACGAATTTAACATCGTATTTCTCAATCATATTTAAAACGTCAGATGCAGACATGGTTTTACTCCTGGAATATTGGATTTGTGTCCGCCAATGGAGCTGGCGGTGATAGAAAGAAGGAACCTCTGGTTAAACGAGTAATACTCACAGGTTTAATCAGAGATACCTGGGTTCAGCCTGGTATTCTGCATGATATGCGCCAAAAATGGAAAGGGGTACGTCAGTGAATTTATGCTGCAATTACAACTATAAGGAGGTGTATTAACTCAGTGGAACCTTAAATCAGCTTCACCAACACAGCCAACCGCAAGACTAGCCTGTTTGAATTTGGCCTGAATATTTTCAGCATCACTTAGAGATTTAAGGATAGATAATGGGATTGTCGCCTCAACCGTAATCTGGCCTTCCAGGTAATGCAGAGTAATATCATCAATACCCTTAAGTTCAGGAATTTGAGACCATTCGCTGTTTAGTGCAATAATTAATTCGCTACGTAGCGGTAAGTTTCGACAACGAGCCTCCTGCTCATCGTTTTCAGGATCGATGTGTACGGTGACATCATTGATATCATCGAAAGAATTGATCAGTGATTTTTCGACATCCTCTGAAATATGATGACCCTCAGAAACGCTCAATTTGGGTTGTACCAGAATATGTACATCGACAAGTGAAGTGTGACCCATACGGCGGGTACGCAGCATATGCATTTCAAGTACATCTTCATTTTCGAGAATTTTGGCTTTAATTTGTTCAACCATTTCAGGTTCAAGCGCGGTATCGACCAGTTCTCGAACACTGTGATAGCTAAGATCATAACCAATTTTAACGATCATTAGCGCAACGAGGATGGCAGCGATGGGGTCGAGAACGGGCACGCCCATCTGTGCACCGGCAATACCGGCGAGTACAACGATCGATGAGATAGCATCGGTACGGTGGTGCCAGGCATTGGCAATCAACATTTTCGAATTGATGCGCAGTCCTACACGGTGGGTAAAGTGGTACAGAGCCTCGTTGCTCAGAATAGAAAAAAGCGCAATAACCAGTGTGAAGTAGTGTGGGACGGCTTTGATCTCCTCATCAAAAACACGGTGCGCGGCGTCAAAGGCGATACCCAGTCCAACTAGGATTAAAAAAAGACCAAGACCAACTGTCGCGAGTGTTTCGAAGCGACCGTGCCCGTAAGGGTGGTCATCATCAGCCTCTTCGCCAGCGTGTTTAGCTGCAACCAGTACCATCGCATCACTGGCAAGATCGGAAAGTGAATGTAAACCATCCGCAATCAGTGATTGAGATTGGCCGAGAGTGCCACCGATGAGCTTGGTAACAGCCAAAATCAGATTAACGAAGATGCCCCACCAGGTAACTCGGTTAATTTCATTGGTGCGTTGTTCTAGGGATAATGACATGCGCTGATTTTGATGCCCGCAGGGCGAATGCGCAAGTAGGAAATGAACACGGTTTTTAAAGGTTATTAATATCCTGAATAGAATTGATATTGCGGAAGGCATCAGCAGAAGCAGTAAAATCTACAGTGGTATGAGAGCAATCGCCTACCCATTGCATGAGTTTATGTTTGCCAGAAGTAAGATGATCTTGCACTGAAGTGAGTAGTGATTTTTTCATCAAAAAAACCAGCTGTAAACGTTCTTGTACTTCAACAATGGCGATATCACTATGTTCAAAATTAGTGATTAGTGTCTTAACAAGGTCATAAGGTAAAAATGGCATATCACAAGGAATCACCAGAACCTGTTCGTGTTTACAGGTGGAAAGAGCAGCCGCAATGCCAGAAAGTGGGCCGTGTTTTTCGCAGCCATCTGGAATCACATCTGGTGAAAACTGTTGGTAGTGCTCAACATTACGGTTAGCACTGATAACAAAATCATCGACCTGATTCTGTAATGAATTAATAACGTGGGCAATGAGAGGCTTGCTGTTGAATTCGATCAGGCCTTTGTCATTGCCATTCATGCGTTTACCTTCACCACCGGCAAGAATGATGCAGCTAATTTTATTTGTCTTCATATTTGGGCTACAAATTATCAAATAAGAATAATACGTTGTTATTATCAACAAAGAGTGGGCTTAATTAAATATAGTTTAGAAAAATATAAGCAAAAAAAGCAGCAAGAAGGCTGCATAAAAAGGTGTTAATCAGGTGAAAGCAGTTTTGCTGCCTGGTTAGCAATGCATAGTTCCAGGCTCCCGCGTGGAGCGCTAGGTGAATAAACACTTGCATTGGCTATGGTTATGAAGTCAAAATGCTTGTACATTAAAAAGCACAGGGTTATTGGGGAGGGTGCATTGTGGATGAGTCTAAAAAGTCGCTGTTTGGAAAAAAACAACCAGGCACGTTCTCGCCGAGTCTGAACCTATTTCTTTTCTGTTAAGGTCAAACTATCAACGCAAGAGGGACGAGCCATGTCAAAAAATATAGAAGATTTATACGCAACCGAAGATGCTTTGGGGTTAGGTAAGTTGGTACGCCAGGGTGAGGTCAGTGCACTTGAGCTTGTCGACGAATCAATACGCCGAATCGAACAGGTCAATCCACAACTTAACGCCGTAATTCACAAGGCCTACGATTTTGCACGCGAAACCGCGCAGGGGCCGCTGCCGGATGGCCTGTTCAAGGGTGTTCCTTATTTGGCAAAAGAATTAGCGACCATGTGGAATGGGCAGCCGACCACCAACAGCTGTGAGTATCTTAAAGACTTCGTTGCACCGCTCGATCTCGAGATTGTCACCCGTATTAAAAAGGCCGGATTTATCCTGGTTGGCAAGAGTAATGCGCCGGAGTTTGGCTGGGCCATTACAACCGAACCGGAAATGTACGGTGCCACTAATAATCCGTGGAAAGAAGGTATTACCGCAGGTGGTTCTTCGGGTGGATCATCGGTGGCGGTTGCCAGCCGCATGGTGCCATTGGCCGAGGGTTCAGATGGCGCAGGCTCGATACGCGTACCGGCATCGAATAATGGCCTGGTGGGTCTAAAACCCTCACGTGGTAGCTCCACTTTCGCCCCCGTCTGGGCTGACTACTGGCATGGTGCAGCACAGTTTCTCTGTGTCTCCCGCACCGTGCGCGATAGTGCCGCCTACTTTGATGCCATTTATGGCACGCTGCCAGGTGACTCCTTTGCCGCACCCGAACGCGAGTCGGGCTTTTTTTTGGAGCAGACGAGAAAGAATCCGGGTAAATTACGCGTTGGTTTCACCACCCAGACACCCGAGGGACTACCGGTAGACCCAGAAGTCGTTGCTGCTGTCACACAAACCGCAGCACTTCTGGCAGAGCTGGGCCATGATGTCGAAGTCTATGACATGAGTTTTAATGCGACGCAGTTCTGGGAAAGCTATACCCGTATGACCGCTGTGGCCACCGCCGATAACTTCGACGTACTTAAGCAGTTTGTCGGCCACGAGGTAAGAGAGGATGAAGTCTCGGGCGTTATCTGGTCGATGCTGCAATACGGCGGTAGCCTTAGCGGGGTGCAACACTCCCAGGATATCGAGGCAGTAAAAATGGCCTCACGACAGATAGCCTCAGAGATCGACCAGTATGATATCTATCTCACTCCCGTCATGCCCAACTTGCCACGCGCACTCGGCTACTACGACATGAACATGACCGATCACCTGGAATATAACCGCATCATGGGGGCCGATGCTGTCTTTATGTTCCCATTTAACATCTCCGGCCAACCGGCAATGACCGTGCCCATGCACTGGACGCCTGACGGCATACCGGTAGGCGTACAAATGGTCGGGCGTAACAATGACGAAGCAACACTGATACAAGTGGCTGCCCAGCTAGAGCAGGCAAGACCGTGGAATGATAAACGTCCGCTGATTTGTAGTGTTTAAATAAAACTGAGATTAATTTTGTGAGAAAAAGGAGACGATTACAATGAAAAGAAGAAGCTTTATAACTGCACTACTCGGTCTGGCTGGCAGCAGCACTGTTACCGCCAGTTATGCTCGCAGCCAGTCCAAACCCAAATCACTACTGATCCAGCAATCCAAAGTGTCAGGTTTCCAATATCACGTTGGAGTGCAGCTGTACTCCGAATTCAAACTCGGCGACACACTCACCTTGAAACGCGCACCACAAAACGCTTTTGATAAACATGCTGTTGAAGTTCACTGGCGTAGCCATATGATAGGCCACATCCCCAGCATTCAGAATACTGCCATCAGCCAAATGATGGATCGCGGTGAACAACTCACCGCTAATATTTCACAGCTGAATCAGTCAGATGTCCCATGGCAAAAATTACAACTAGCCGTGTTCTGTGGGTAGCAACACACAGCAATAACTAATCACCGCCTTTTCTCCAGTTGCGAGAGAGGGCGGCAAATAAATCAAGAAAAACCAGCACCAGTCTCCATTATTAAATAACTTTATTACATAACATAAAAACTGTTCACGGGTTCCGTTTAATTTCATCTGGGCTACGGCATGGCCTTACACATTACCTCACAGGGACATTGGCTCAGCCGCAATCATTGTCATTAATTAATCCTGACGAAGTGCCGAATCTCCAGCAATGGTCGTTGGGTGTTTCAGCACTACCCAATAAGTAGAAATAATGAACGAGACAATGGTGGCTATTTGAATCACCATGGCGCTGTCACCCGATAATACACCCATCGATAAAGCCGAGAAAACTATTAGCAGAGAGAATTCACTAGATTGAGCCAGACGTGCTGCAAGTTCAGTGGATAGTTTTTCAGATTCACCCGCGCGTTTGAAGGCGAAACGAAATAGTAGAGCTTTAAAGGGAACCAGGAGTGCGCCAAATAAAATTGCCGCAATCAGCAGCTTAATATCCAGATTAAAATGAAGTGATGCACCAACAGCAAAAAAGAAAAGAATCAAAAAGAACTCTCTTAAAGGCTTGAGATGCTCGGCGATAGACCTGGCGACAATGCATGAGCCGATAGAAATTCCAGCAACAAAAGCACCGAGCTCGTATGAAAGCCCAAGTGCGTAGGCAACCTCAGCCCACAACAAACACCAGGCCAGCGTCGCAACAAAAGTGTATTCCTGAATAACATCAAATTTCTGCAATAGAGGTGTCATAACAAAACGCACACCAAGAAAAGCTAGTAAACATAAAGCAGCAAGTTTGGCGATGAGAACAATAAAAGTAACCCAGACATTATTGCTGCTATCGCCTGTAATAAAAAGAATAACAAGGATGGCAAGAATGTCCTGAAGCAAAAGTACGCTGGTCATAATCTCGCCAGTGCGTTTGTGATGAAGCGTTGTTGTGGGTATTAGCTTCAGCCCTATAACCGTGCTTGAAAACATCATAGCAGCGCCAAAAATGAGTGAGCTATTCAGGTCAAAATCAATAAGCAGGCCGAACATAATAGAAACAAGTCCGAATGATAGAGAGGTGAAAAGTGTAAGCAGAGAAGTTTCCTTGAATAAACCTATCAGTCTTTCTGGTTGGAGATTAAGACCAATGAGGAAGAGTAGAAGAATAACGCCGAGATGAGATATTTGCTCAATATGACCAGTGGTCTGGATAAGAGCAAAGCCACTAGGTCCTGCAACAACACCAATGGCGATGTAGGCAATAATAATCGGCTGTTTAGCATACAGAAATAGTGTGCCAAGCACGGCGGCACCAATAATGATAACGCCAAGATCAAAAATGATGCTTTCAAGATTCATTATAAAAGACAGCGAGAGTTGGGGGTATGTTTGATCAATTCATTGTACCTTCTGGTTAATATCGTTTTTCCATAAAAACAAATTTTACGGCCTTGTGCGTTCGATCAGGCATTCATATGAACCGGTGGTAAATTCACGGCAGACCAGTGGGCGCTTCTGGTAAATCATACAATCCATGTTATTTCTATTAAGGGCAGCACACCAGCCATCATCCAGTCGCAGCATGGTTCTTCCGCCCCATTCATCGGTGGCGATAAAATGTTCAGGTACGCCCGTTTCAGTCAGTAAGAATACCTCAAGACGGCAGCAGCTCGCCTGGCAGGTTGAGCAGGTTACTTCGGTCAAATCAGTTTGTGTCATACTGCACTCTTGTATAAGTCAAAAAACACACTTTTTTCCGCACTCAATTGGTGCGTGTGCGCACCAATTGAGTGCGGCGTTTATAGGTGAAGCGTAACCAAAAAAATTAAAAAAGTGCGCTTTATGTCGAATAGCGGCCATTTGATGCTTTTTCTAATCAGTTTCAGCCTGGTTGTACAATATGAAACCACAAAAAAAACTGGTTCGATATTTGCATTGATCTGTTCTGACATATAATAACGCTATCATGAATCAACGTATTATTAGATATAACGTTTGAGAAACAAAGCTATTTTCCGGCAACGGCAGCTTATCATCGGTAGTTTTTTGTTAGACAAATAATACTGATAGTACATTTTAATTTAGTAATATAATTTTGAGGAAAACGTAATGAGTGGAAATGAATCTCGCGTGCAGGCAATTTATCAAATCACCAACCGCGAACCAACACCTGTAGAAACGCCTGAGCCACTTTCTAAGATCTGGGCATGCGACGTCTTCAACCTGGCAAAAATGGAAGAGTCGCTTTCCAAGAATGCCTTTAAGGCTATAAAAAATACAGTGCAGACAGGTGCGCAGTTGGATGCAGCTACTGCAGATATCGTTGCTGCGGCGATGAAGGAATGGGCTATTTCAAAAGGCGTTAAGTTCTTCTCACACATTTTCTACCCGATGACTAACATCACGGCTGAAAAGCATGATGGTTTTATGGTTACCAATTCTGATGGTGCTGCGATTACTGAATTCACCGGCAGTCTGCTGATTAAGGGCGAACCAGATGGCTCATCATTCCCTAATGGCAGTATCCGTATGACTAATGCGGCGCGTGGTTACACTGCCTGGGATCCAACCAGCCCTGTTTACATCATGCACACTGATAACGGCTCAACATTGATGATCCCTTGTGTGTTTATGTCATGGACAGGCGAAGCGCTTGATAAAAAAATTCCACTATTACGTTCTAACGATGCCATGAACAAGGCAGGTCAGAGATTACTTTCTGTAATGGGCGAAACCGAAATTGCACCACTTAACTCAAGCTGTGGTGCTGAGCAGGAATATTTCCTGGTTGATTCTAACTTTGCCAACAGTCGTCCAGACCTGTTATTGGCGGGACGTACCCTATTTGGTGCAGCACCTGCTAAAGGCCAGCAGTTTGATGACCATTACTTCGGCGCTATTCCGGCACGTGTTCAGGTTTACATGCAGGATCTTGAAGATCAGTTGTACCGTCTAGGTATCCCTGCTAAAACACACCACAACGAAGTCGCACCAGGGCAGTTTGAAATTGCACCTTACTTTGAGGCAGCCAATGTAGCAGCTGATCATCAACAAATGATGATGACTTTACTGAAATCTACAGCAAAGAAACATGGTTTCATCTGTCTGTTACATGAGAAACCATTTGCAGGTGTTAATGGCTCCGGCAAACACGTTAACTGGTCAGTCGGTAACTCAACACAGGGTAATTTGCTTGATCCAGGTAGCACACCGCATGACAATCTGAACTTCCTGTTATTCTGCGGTGCTGTTATTCGCGGCGTTCATTTGCACGGTCCTTTGTTGCGTGCTGTGATTGCATCTGCATCAAATGACCACCGTCTGGGTGCTAACGAAGCGCCCCCAGCAATTCTTTCTGTTTATCTGGGCGATCAGCTGGAAAAAGTATTCCAGGATATCAAAGATGGCAAACTGGCTACCAGTAAAACTGGTGGTTTGATGAAATCTGGTCTTTCTCAGATTCTTCATTTTGAACGTGATCCTGGTGATCGTAACCGTACTTCACCCTTTGCCTTCACCGGTAATCGTTTTGAATTCCGTGCGGTAGGTTCATCGCAGTCTGTATCAGGTCCATTAGTTGCGATGAATACCATGCTAGCTGATTCGCTTAACTGGATTGCTGACAAACTGGAAGCAAAATTGAAGAAAAAAGGCGCAGATCAGGCTGATGCCGTATTTGCGGTTTTGAAAGAGCTTATGGGTGAACATGGTAATGCAGTATTTGGTGGTGATGGTTATTCAGAAGAATGGCACAAAGCCGCCGTTGAAGAACGTGGCTTAAAGAACATACCAACAACTGCAGATGCGCTACCAGCATTACGCGAAAAATCAGTAAAAGAACTTTTCAAAAAAACCGGTGTATTAACCCCTGTTGAACTGGAAAGTCGCTATGAAGTTTATGCAGAGCAATACATTCTTTCTATCGAAGTTGAAGCCAAGCTGGTTGTTGATATGGCTAAAACAACGATATACCCTGCTGCTGTTCAATATCTGTTCGAGCTATCGAGCACAAGTTCAAGTCTGGTAGAAATGGGTATTGAATTTGACAATTCAGTAGCGAAAAATGTTGCGGCTGAAGCCAATGCAATGATGGCAGCGGTTGAAAAATTAAGTGCAGCTATGGAGAAAGAAAATTTCTCAAATACAGAAAAGCATATGCAGCACTGCGCTTATGTGATTCGTGGCCTGATGGATGAAGTGCGTGTACATGCTGACGTACTGGAGACAGAAGTCGCTGATGAGCTATGGCCACTACCTAAGTACCGTGAAATGCTGTTTATTAAATAAACCTAATCGTTAATTTAAAACAGATAAAAGGGCCGCTTTATTAGCGGCCTTTTTTTATTCATATTTGCCCTACCGTAAATAGAGCGATTTCAGTTATATTAGGTACAGTAGCACTCACACGTTTCGCCTGCCTTACCCATACAAAAAATACTGGAGAATTAAATGAGTAATAATCTAATGATACTGCCCGCAAACAAAGCTGCGGACATTCGCCTGATACAAATACCAGAAGACATAGAGGAGCACGAAGCCTACCGTTACGTCACTGGCTTAATTGCAAAAGTCGAAGAGAGCTCAGACTATAGCTGGGATGACGTTTTAGATTTACTGGAAGAAAGAGGGTTCGAAGCGGTTGATTTTGTGTTGGGACCTTCGCTGGACTAAAGCTGACATTTATAAATCCTTCTATTTCACCAACAGATCTTTTTTTGATATGCATTAATCAACATCTAATAATCAGGGGGAGGCTTCAAAATCTAGCATGCTAGCTCAGGGTGTTATGTGAAGCGTTTTGTTAGGTCTGTGGTGGCTCATCTTGCTCTGTGGGATGAGAAGCACCAGTGTACTTAAAAATGAGTTTGCTAAAGGGTTTGTTCATTGGGCGAAAAACATAAGCTGCAGCAGCAGGCATTATGCCGTAGAAAAACATTTCTTCATTGTCCTGAGCGACAAATAGTACTAATACAACGATAATGATAACGGTGATCAGGCAATAAATAGCCCATGCCATCCTGGTATAGGAAATATACTTGTCATTTTGATTGTCTGTCATGTTCTTCGATTCCTGATAATTCTCATTGGAATTACATCATTATTGTTTATACATATTACGTAATTTGTAGATTGCCTTCTAAGTCTACCTATTTCAATATTTAAGCGCAAAAAACGATTAAATATAAGCAGTTATTAATGTACTAGCTAAAAGAACATAACAGAGGCAGTTTTGATTTTTGCCTATCTGCTTACCAATAAAAAACCCTCCAATTTTCAGTTTCAATTCACACTCGCTTTGTACTCTTACCTCAAAGAATATGGGAGTACGATATGAACACTATAAATCAAATCAAGGTATGGGATCCACTAGTACGGATTTTTCACTGGTCGCTGGCGAGTGCATTTTTTATTGTTTATCTAACTGAAGATGACTGGCTGGATATTCATGTTTTTGCTGGTTACACGATCGCAGGGCTGATTGTATTTCGACTGCTCTGGGGATTGATTGGTACGCGACATGCTCGCTTCAGCGACTTTGTGCGGCCGCCACGTGAGGTGTTAGCTTATATAAAGGATATGGCAAGTTTTCACCCTAAGCGTTACATCGGGCATAACCCGGCCGGTGGTGCAATGGTGTTGGCTTTGTTGTTGAGTTTGGTGATGACGGTGCTGACCGGGCTGTCGGTTTATGGCGCTGAAGAAATGGCGGGGCCATTGGCTGGTTTGTTTGCCCATGCTCCTAAGTTTCTAGGCGATGTATTTGAAGAGCTGCATGAGTTCTTTGCCAATTTCACCTTGTTTCTGGTGGTGTTTCATGTGGTCGGTGTGGTGCTGGCTAGTTTGCAGCACGGTGAGAATCTGGTGCGCTCGATGATCAACGGCAAGAAGAAGGCTGAATAGAATTCAATAGAGAGGAATGAATGATGAAAATATTAACAACAGTAATGACGGCTAGTGTGCTGTTACTTGCGCAGTCGGCCAGTGCCAGTCCGGCGGTGGATGCCATGTTGAAAGTTTATAGCGATGCCGGTGCAGGGCCTTTTAGCGCTGAAGCTGGTCAGCGTATGTGGGCCGAAACTCATAACAATGCGCAGGCTCCAGTCGAGCGTCGTTGTAGCAGTTGTCACACGAATAATCTGAGAAGTGACGGGAAACACGTCAAAACTCAAAAGCCGATTAAGCCAATGGCACCGAGTATTAATGCTGAACGCTTAAGTGATACAAAAAAAATCGAGAAGTGGTTTATGCGTAATTGCAAGTGGACGCTTGGCCGTGAATGTAGTGCGCAGGAGAAAGGCGACTTTCTTCTTTATATACAGAAATCAGGAGTATAGATGATGAATATTTACAAAAAATTAGTGACTGTAGTTGCTGTTGCCGCGGCATCGGCTGTGCTTTTTTCTGGCGCAGTTTATGGTGACGACGATGAGCATAAAGGTGTTCGTAGCTGGTTCAAACAATCAAAGCTGGATGTCGCGCCGGTAGCGAACCCGGTCTATCGTGAGGAATGTGGCAGTTGTCACTTTGCTTTTCAGCCGGGTTTGTTGCCGGAGAAATCATGGCGCAAAATGATGACGGGTCTGGAAGATCACTTTGGTGATAATGCCGAACTTGGCGCAGAGGCGAACAAAAAAATACTCGATTATCTGCTGGCCAATTCAGCCGATAAGAGTAACTATAAACGTTCGAAACGGATTATGGGTTCGCTGAGGCAGGGTGAAATTCCATTGCGTATTAGTGATACTCTATACTTTCAGCGTAAGCATGATGAGATTCCTCGACGTTACGTTGTGGGTAACAAGGAAGTAGGCAGTTATAGTAAATGTGAAGCCTGCCATACGCGCGCTGAAGCTGGTTCTTATAACGAACATGAGGTTACCATTCCCGGTGTTGGTCGCTGGGAAGACTAGAAAGTTGGAATGAAATATTACCTGCAAACAGCACTATTGCTTAGCTTCTTCATCGGCTCAAATGTCTGGGCCGATGAAGATCACGAACGCGCGCGTGAGCTGGTGAAAAGTGGTGAGATCATTGCGCTGGAACAGTTGCTGCAAAAAATTGTCGCTGGCGAAAAGGGCAAGCTACGTTTGCTGGAAGCTGAGCTGGAAAAAAAGTCGGGGCGTTTAGTTTACGAACTGGAACTGGTCGATGAAAAGGGTCTGGTGCGGGAATTGCTGTTCGACGCAAAAACCGGTGAAGCTCTTAGGGATGAGGACGATTGATGCGACTGTTGCTGGTAGAGGATGACGCCATTCTAGGCCCTCGCTTGCGGCAGGATTTACGTCGTGCCGGTTATGCGGTCGATTTAGTCGATAATGGCATCGACGGCCAGTTTCAGGGTGAAGAAGAGGCTTATGATGCGGTGATTCTCGATCTGGGTTTGCCGGGGCGGCCGGGCCTGGAAGTGTTGCAGAACTGGCGCAAGGCGGGCAGTACGCTGCCGGTTATTGTGCTCACCGCGCGTGATGCATGGCATGAACGAGTCGATGGCCTGAAAGCCGGTGCCGATGATTATCTGGGAAAACCTTTTCATCAGGAAGAGTTGCTCGCCCGCCTGGATGCGTTATTGCGTCGGGCACAGGAACGCAGTCAGCCGCAACTTTCTGTGGCCGGATTAATTCTCGACGAAGATCGCCAATGTGTGATGCTGGACAGTGGCGAAACCGTCGAGCTCACCGGCACCGAATTTCGATTGCTGCGCTACATGATGATCAACCCCGGCAAGTTACTTTCCAAATCCCGACTCACCGAACACGTTTACGAAGGCGATGCCGATCGCGATAGCAATGTCATCGAAGCCTATATAAAACGACTGCGGCAGAAGATTGGTAAAACACTGATAGAAACGCGCCGTGGGCAGGGTTATATTTTTGGTGGAGAGACACCGTGAACTCTTTAACGAAGCGACTCAATATTGGACTGGGCCTGAGCCTAATTCTATTGATGGCTTTGATCGGCTGGCTGATCGTTGATCAAAATCAGCGACTGGTCGATGATCTTGTAGTCTCGCGTCTGCAACACGATGGTGAAGGTTTATTAGCCGCGCTTCAATTCGATGCAGAAGGCAAAGCCACGATGGCCGAAGGTTCGATTGCAGCGATTTATCGCCAACCACTATCCGGGCATTACTTTTATATAGCAACCGAAAAAGATGATGTTATACGTTCGCGATCACTCTGGGATGTTGAGCTAAGCAGTGAAAAACTCGTCGCCGGTGAGCAGCGTGTACGTCGTATTACCGGCCCCTCCGAACAACCCTTATTACTCTGGGCGGGAGGCTATCGTAAGGCCGGGCAGAACATCACCATAATGGTCGCCGAAGATCTTTCTTTATTACAACAACGACTTTTAGAAAACGCGATTTTGTTACTGATTTTGACGGTGATTTTTTTATTCCTAATTTTATTTATTCAGCGCCGTATTGTGCGCGATTCATTTGCACCGCTGCGAAAACTCGGTCGCGAAATCGAACAACTGGAACGCGGCGATATCGATCAGCTCACCGAAGCCGTGCCACTGGAAGTGCAACCGTTGGTAGTAGAAGTGAATCGTTTGTTAATGGTCATGGGCAGACGACTTGATCGTTCGCGTAATGCTCTGGGCAATCTCGCGCACGCATTAAAAGGCCCGCTGAATTTATTAACACAACTAGCCGATGATAAAGAAACGCCGGATACGTTGAAACAGGAGTTGCATCAACACACCACCGCGCTGCAACAACAAATCGAACATGAACTGAGTCGCGCCCGACTGGCCGGTGCCGGCAGTGCTGGACAACGTTTTAATCCCGCCGAAGAATTGACCGTGTTGATTACAGTGTTAGAGCGCATCTACCACGACAAAAAAATTAAGTTTGATTGTGAATATCCAGAACAAAATTTAACAAATGTTGACCGACATGATTTGCTGGAATTGCTGGGTAACCTGCTCGACAATGCTGCCAAGTGGGCGCAGGCAAAGGTGCGCTGTTCAATAGAGAAAAACGATGCTATTCACATTGTTGTCGAAGATGATGGTGCTGGTGTTTCAGAACAGGAGCTGAACACGCTCACCGAACGTGGCCACCGTATAGATGAATCGTTGCCTGGGCATGGCCTGGGTTTAGCTATCGTCAAAGAAATTGTTGAGATTTATGATGGCAGCCTACTACTTGATCGTTCGCCTAAATTGGGCGGACTTCGTGTACAGGTTAGTCTGTCACTGAATTAGTAAATTTATGCTTATCGACTAAGCGTATTTTTCCATCCATTTAGTAGTAATACTGATGCCCGTTACCATACTAATAACAGCAAGTAATGATTCCATTGAAAGGGTAGAGATACCACTCAAGCCCTGACCAATATTGCAACCATAAGCCATGATTGCGCCAAAGCCCATTAAGGCACCGCCGAGCAGCGCCACTTTAGTCATGCCTTGTCCTGGGGTAGTAATTTTAAATTCTCTGCTAGTTACCGCGAGCAGCAGGCAAACCACGGCCGTACTTATTACAAATAAAATAGAAAAAGATAAATCCGATATACGACCTGAAATAAGCATATAACCAAAACGAGCTAAAGGCCCTGACATGGTTATCGACGAAGGTCTGCTGGAATTAAAAACATCTTGAGCTAAGACGCCGGTAACATACCAACTGCAAACAACTAACAGGCCAATGATGATGCCAACGATGAGCATGATCGCATCGGGGCTATGCTTCCAGCTGTTAATAATAAAAACCAGTAAAACTGCAACAACGACAGCCAACACTAGCCATGGTGATAAAGATAATAGTGAGGCGATGCCCGCATCCGTGCTCAATTTAATGGCGGTGGCGTTGGTCAGCTCAATACGAAACGCCTCAAGAAAGCCAAACTGGGTAATGGCTGCGACGATAGTAAATGAAAGCAGGGCAATTAGTGAATGAATACTACCTTCCATTGTTCTGACAAGTGTACGTGCTACACAACCACCGGCTAATGTTGAGCCAATACCAAAAATAAAACCGCCAAAGGTTGCGCCAAACCAGTCCAGCGTATTGTTGCGATAGGTTGAGTCGGCAATGGCAGCAATGCCTGTGATTTCTAATAACTGGGTGCCGGTAATTGCCACAAGTAAGGCGGTAGCAAAAGCCATGGCCTGGCGATAATCTTTAATGAGTAATAAATTACTGGTTGCCGCAACTAAACAAAAACGGAAACGTTGAACAATGACGGCAAATACAGCACCCACTGCAAGGCCACCACCGACTAACCAAAAATTTAATTCATCCACATCATTGTCTTGTATTATTAATTTACTACCACGGGTATTCAAAAATCATAATCAGTTCAGTGCCCTCTTTACCGGTAGCAATATCGGCCCGATAGACGGCACCTGAAGCCGCGATTAAACGAAAACCTGTGCCGAAACTATACCGCGTCTCATCCCAAAGTTGTCCTGAAGTTTCGGATACGGTGCCAATCTCAGCGAAGAAAGCAATCTGTAAAGCAGTACGAACATCTTTCCAGATGTAATAATCAAATGGTTTGGCTTCCTGTTTGAAATTCCAGCGGTACTCCGCACCAACAAATGCGGTATGTGCGCCCTGATAGCGGCCCTGTGGAAAAGAACGTAGGCGTAAATCACCACCAAGGTCTGATGAAGTGCCGTTTGTTCTGGCATTAATAAAATTATCGACCAGTTCCTGCTCAGCGGTTAAGCATGCAGTATCTGTAGGTAAGCAATTGAGAGCTAATTCTGTACGAATGCTGGTCGGGTCTATATTGCCCTGTCGCTGTACGTGTGCGTCCGACTGGTAATAATTCAATACCAGTGTGTCGAGTTTGCCCATAGGCACATAACCCAGAACATTATAATCAAGCGTATAAAAATCAGGTTCGTTGGGGTTGTCAGCTATATTATTCTGGTAAGCGATATCAAACCTGAAACCTTTTCTGGGGTCGAGATAGTCATCAGTAAGATCGATGGAACCTCGCAAGCTATCACTGGAATCAGAGCCGGTAAAAGGCTGTCCAAAGTTGGTAATAATGACACCGTTGTTATCCCTGATTGCATCAATCTGGTATTCAGAATTACTTTTGGAATAATATAAATTAAGCCTTCGTTCATAAAAAGTTAAATTGAGTTCAATATTTGTCGTATTGGCAACGCTGGCATCTAGAAGTGTGTAGTCATCTGCACTGGTATTACCAATTCCACGGATCGAGTAATTGTTGACCAGGGCTCGGTCAATATTCTGTAGATAAAAATCAAAAAATAATATATCAGAATACAATGGTATTTCAGAGCCATTGAGAATGCTTCCGCCTGCATCACCAGTAACTAAAAGGGCGGTAATGTCTGCCGTTGACCTGGCAACGTTTGAAGCCGTGGCTATTAAGAGTAAGCCTTCACCAATACCCGGTTTACTGTAGGGTAGCGGCACTACCATGTAAGCAGGTTGTGAGGGGTTCTGGTCTTTGCGGCGGTCAGGTATCCATTCATAGGAAAAACACAGGCTAGTGTTGACCAGTAGTAAAAGGAATAGTAATAGTGGTTGCATATCAAGAGCCTGTCGTTCCATATTAGGTATCATCTGCATAGCTAGTGCTGTAACTCTACTCTCATGGTTTCTACATGTTAAGTAGGGCTGTAGTTTATACCGTATACTGAGGCAAAAATAAATAACACATTTGTCAGCTTTTCAGCTCTATAATAAAAACATGTCAAAAAAGAAAAATGATCTAACTGATGTTGCTCGTGAGATGATGAACGGCGTGGTTCAAATTCAGGTAGAGGGCTACATCGAAGAAGATATACAGTCAGTGATGAACCCGGCAATTAAAATACCAGGTGTTTGGTTAGGTTCGGGTTTTTTTGTTAAATACAATGGAATTGAAGGTTATATTGTCACTAATGCACATGTGGTAAGAAACGCCAATAAGATTGAAGTAAGCTCAATGCTGACCAGTGAGGAAAGATTTGAAGCTGAACTGGTGGGGCTGGTAAAAAAACTTGAACCGGATGTCGCCTTAATCAAATTGACCGATGAAGAGTTGCAGCGATTTAAAAAACTGGCAGTCAGAGATATTGAGTATCTGGAACTCTGGCAGGGTTCAAGTCCTGCACGTGGGGAAGAAATTAAAGCCATTGGCTATCCGATGGGTATGGTTGAACCCAATATGTCGGGTGGTGAAATCACCAACTTCATATCCGGCTCAGAATATACCACTGAACGATTTGTTACTAATGCGGCGATTAATCCTGGTAACTCAGGCGGACCTAGCGTTAGCAAAAATGGCAAGGTGGTTGGTCTGAATACGGCGGTAATGATCGATGCTGAAAATATTGGATTTATAACGCCGGCTGGTTTTGTAAAAATCATTATTGAAAACTTGTTGAAACAAAATGAGCCGCATTTTGCGGGTATTGGCGGTAAGCTGCAAAAAAATTCTGATCATTTCAATGCGCTGTTAAAACAATCAGAAGCAAAAGGTTTGATCGTTGCGCAGGTGATGGCGAATGGCTTTCTAGAGGCCGCAGGTATTCGGGCGCGTGATGTTATTCTTTCAATTAACGGTGTTGAATTTGATCGACATGGTATCGTCATTGGCAAAGAGGGTCACTTCAGGCATAAAAATAATTATGATGTAATGAAGCTAATCCCCATCGGAGACGATGTAGAGGTGGTTTATTTTAGAAATGGAGAAACCAGAACGACCTGCGCAAAGGCGATGCGCAATCCTGAAAAAGGAGTTATTTCTCGGCCCATCATTGATGAAAGAAAATACATTGAAGTTTTTGGCATGATCATTCAGGAATTGAGTTATGAAATTATTGAAGCCATGCGACAAATCGATGCCAATGCGCAAATTGATATGATACAAACCATTGAGCAGGAAAAACCGATGCTGGCGGTAACGCATATTCATCAGGGCACGCAGGCGGATGAGATTGAATGGCCGGTCGGTGAGTTGATTGTAAAAGCAAACGAAGAAGAAGTGCATACACTCGACCAGCTACAAAATATACTAAGTAACAATAAAACTGGCGCAGTACTGCTGGAATGTCGTAATGGCAGGATTGGATATTTTAATGTTGATTAAGTTGGAAGAGATTTTTGATTGATCTGATATTTAATAGGCTGATTGAAAATATTGACTTTAAGGAAGTTGTTTATGAATGATAATATCCGCAGTGTGTTAAAAAAGATTGATGAGCTGGAACAGGAGCTTGGTACGCTTTTATTAAAACAGAAGGCAGATGCGGCCTATAAAATTAATGGGAAACGCATAGAATTTGAACGCGCTGTGATGGAAGTGCACCGTAAATATAAAACAGGTCTACTGCGCTGGTTGATTAGTAGTCGTCCTCAGAATGTATTATCAGTACCATTTATTTATGGTGTTATACCTGTATGGTGTTTGCTTGATCTGAGTTTGGGGCTGTATCAGGCAGTCTGTTTCAGATTGTACGGTATACCACTTGTTTCACGGTCTAGCTATATTGTAATAGACAGACATAAGCTCGCTTATCTTAATGTCATAGAAAAATTCAATTGCGTGTACTGTGGATATGTGAGTGGTCTACTTGCTTATGCGCGCGAGATTGCGTCATCAACCGAGCAGTATTGGTGTCCGATAAAGCATGCTCATAAGGTGCTTGATGCACATGATAAATATATTTATTTTTCTGAATACGGCGATGCCATTGCTTATCAGAATAATCTCGCCCAGGCGAGAAGAAATATTCGTTTTAAGAAAACGGATGAGTAATCGTAAATTAACATGGCAGATAAATTTTTTTTTGTAGGTCACCGAGGGCAGCCAGAGTCATTGCCTGAAAATAGTCTGGAGAGTTTTACCTATGTGCTTCAGTCTGGCGCGGTATATATAGAAGCGGATGTCCAGCTTACAGCTGATAGTGTTGTAGTACTAAGCCATGATGAAAATCTTCAAAAGATGACGGCTAAAAATATCACTGTAACTCACAGCACTTATGTTGCATTCAAAGATATACCTGCAGGTTATCCAGAAAAGTTCTCTGATAGATTTGATCATTGTCGCATTGCGACTCTGTCACAGTTTTCTGATCTATTAAAAAACTGGCCAAAGGTTATTGCTTTCATTGAGATGAAACAGGAGAGTCTTGCCTGTTTTGGTAATAAGTTTGTCGATCTGGTAATGGGCTCATTAGGGCCAATTGAAGAGCAGTCAGTCTTGATATCCTTTGACTACGATGCCCTGGTGTATGCCCGCGAGAAATATAATATACCTCTCGGCTGGGTATTGCCTGATTGGTCCCATTCGAATCAAATTATGGCTGAGAGACTATCGCCTGAGTTTCTTTTTGTGGATACAGACTTTTGTCCTGATAATGAAGGTGCTTTATGGGTGGGTTCGTGGCAGTGGGTGGCGTATACCATTAACGCTGTCAAAGAGATAAAAAAATATACTGATATCGGCATTAAGATTATTGAAACTGATCGTTTCAGTGAAATTCAAAATGAATATGAGAAGTTGGCGATAGATAATAACGAATGAACGCTGATAAATATGAGGTAGTAATTGTTGGTGGATTACGATGCCTGGAAAGTCTGGAATTCTTCTGGTACGAGATTGTTTAAAATAATGAGCTATTTTTATAACGCCTTGTTTCATATTACGCTCAACTAATGTAAAAAGACGCCATGAGATTCCCGAAACGAATACAGCCGCTGATTGATGATGGTCTGGTCGATGAAGTTCTTCGCCAACTGATGAGTGGCAAAGAAGCGACAGTCTATGTGGTGCGCTGTGGTAAAGAGATTCGCTGTGCCAAAATCTACAAGGAAGCGTACAAACGTAGTTTTAAAAAGGCGGTGCAGTATCAGGAAGGCCGCAAGGGGAAAAATAGTCGCCGTACCCGTGCCATAGAGAAAGGTTCCAAATTCGGCCGTGATCAGCAGGAAGAGGCATGGCAGAATACTGAAGTGGACGCGCTCTATCGTCTGGCCAATGCGGGTGTGCGTGTGCCCAAACCGTACGGCTGTTTTGATGGTGTTCTGCTCATGGAGTTAATTACCGATGATGAAGGTCAGGTTGCGCCGCGTTTGAATGATGTTTCCATGACGCCAGAGCTGGCGATTGAGGACCATGCCATCGTCATGAAATCCGTCATGCGTATGCTCTGCGCCGGGTTGGTGCATGGCGACCTGTCAGAATTTAATGTGCTGGTCGATGATTATGGTCCTGTGATTATCGACCTGCCTCAGGTGGTTGATGCTGCGGCCAATAACAATGCTTTCGCCATGCTTGAGCGTGACGTTAACAATATGACCAACTATTATGGTCAGTTCGCGCCAGAATTGTTGGGTAGCAAATATGCTAAAGAAATGTGGGCGCTGTATGAAGATGGTGAATTACACCCGGATGTTGAGTTAACAGGGCAGTTTGAAGAAAGCACCGAAGAGGCTGATATCGATGTGGTGATGCAGGAAATTAAAGCTGCTTTTGCTGAAGAGCAAGAGCGCTTGGAGCGCATACGCGAAGGTTAGTTAATTGGCAGAACAATAAAAAAGGCCCTCTAAAAAGAGGGCCTGTAGTCAGTCGATATTGTTACCATCCCCAGCCGGGATAACCACCACCGTAGCCGGGATAACCACCGTAGCCAGGATAACCACCGTAGCCAGGATAACCACCGTAGCCGGGATAACCACCGTAGCCGGGATAACCACCGTAGCCAGGATAACCACCGTAGCCAGGATAACCACCGTAGCCGGGATAGCCGTAGTAATCATTGTTATCAAATACTTCTTCCGCCCAATACATAGGCGTCCACGCTGGCCAGCTATTCCAGCCATTGTTCCCCCAACCATTATTACCCCACCAGGCGAAACTAGATGATGAGAAGAGTAATAGTAGTCCTGCAATCAATAATTTCAATCGTGTGTTCATTGCTACTCCCTAAATCTGAAATGATTAATAATTAATACCAGTAGGATTATACAAATTTTACGCGGTTATTTATAAAATAATTATTGACGGAGGTCAGTATCGTTTAATTTTAGGCGAATGTTCTGGTGATTGATTGCAGGGCAATTTTTCATACCATAAAAACCGTCATTCCAGATATCTTACTTTGGGTAGATTGAGTGCCTTATGGTTAGATCATCAATCTTGTCCACGCTAGAAAGCTCGCGCATTAGAGTCGTGGCATTTGCCTGCATATCATTAAACATAGAGAATATTTCCTGATCAAATTCAGGATGATTTTTTATTTCAATTTCCACCAGCTTAAGTTCATTCAATAAATTGTTGGTTATATGTTGTGCTCCATAAATTGTTGCCTGATATATGGCGTCTTTTTCCTGTTCGATTTTTTTCTGGAAAGAGTGTATTTCCTGTTCGTGTATCTTCCATTTCAAGACAAGGACTGCCGTTATCCAGATAGCAAATAATGCTAAAAACCTGTTGAAAATAACCTGCCATAATTCACCGCCTGAAGGTGAATAATAAAAACCCAGCAAAGTCATCATTGAACAAATAATAGCCAGATAAATAACAAAACGTAGTTGTGATGACCAGAGTGCAACTAAAATGACCACAATGTATGGCACGCCACCAGCTACGCCTAAGGGTATTTGTAAGTCGATGAAGAAAATAGTGAGTATGAGAAGGCCGCAGATTACATATAACTTAGGGTTAGACAGTGTGGGCTTATCTAAGTATTTATAGTCAGTGGTCATATTTTTCTCATTTAATACAAAGTGCCCACCGCCTCCGTGGTAGAACTAGTGAAGTTAAGTGATTATAAGGCATACTCTGAATCTATTGTATTTATAATTGACTTACGCGCAAAGTATGGTGATCCATGTAAACCACTTAATCGTATATAGTAGGGCGCACATTAAAATGTTTATTTTATTTTTATGATTATACAAAGTCAGTTCCGACCGGCATCTGGTCTATCTAATCCACATGTGCAAACCTTGTTGCCCTTTATATTGAAAAAAGCAGGTAATGACCAATGTCGTCAACAGACACTTGAGCTTGCTGATGGTGACTTTCTTGATCTAAGCTGGCTGGGAGAGCCGAAGGATGGGCGACCCATTATTGTTTTGTTTCATGGGCTGGAAGGTTCTATAGATTCTCATTATGCGAAAACAATTATGCAGGCACTACATCAACAGGGCTGGGTCGCTTTGTTAATGCATTTCCGTGGTTGTTCACGTCGACCAAACCGATTGGCGCGCTCGTATCACAGTGGCGAAACAGAAGATGCGCGTTATTTACTGGGTTGGTTAAAACAAACCTATCCTGATTCAGCACTGGCTGCCGTAGGTATTTCATTAGGCGGAAATATGTTGTTAAAGCTACAGGCTGAATATGGTGACCAGTCACCGCTAAAAGCTGCTGTCAGTGTATGTGCGCCAGTGCAGCTAAATTTATGTGCAAAAAAATTAACTAAGGGGTTGTCGAGAATCTATCAATGGCATTTAATAAAACTGTTGAATCAAAAATTGCGGAATAAAGCTGAAAAATTTGATTTTGATAAATTAATAGGCCTCAGTAGAAATGAAATAAAAAATATAAAAACCTTCTGGCAATTTGATGATCGAGTTACTGCGCCACTGCATGGTTTTAAGGATGTGCATGATTATTATGCTAGAAGTAGTGCACGCCAGTATTTGAAAGACATAAAAAAACCAACCCTGATGATACACGCATTGGACGATCCATTTATGCAGCGGGATAGCGTGCCAGATGAATCGGCACTGTCGGAGTCGGTAGAGCTGGAGCTAAGTGAGCATGGCGGACATATTGGTTTTATTGCTGGTAGCTTGCGTCAGCCGGTATTCTGGTTACCGCAGAGGATCTCAGAGTACCTTTATAAATATATAGAGACAGAGTAAGTATTTATACATTGAATTTTGTTTGAGTAGATCGTTGGACTTGATTTAGATAGGTATATTTTATGTGTTTCCTGATAACATGAAGAGCGGTCAGATTCTTATATCTGATGTATAAATAATTAGAGGATTCCTCATGTTAGTTAAAGACATAATGACAACCAACCTACGTACAGTAACTTCCGATAAAAAACTGGGTGAAGTGGTTTCACTGATGTGTATCTATCGCTACAGCGGAATCCCTGTCGTTGATGATGGCAGGCTGGTAGGTACGGTATCTGAGAGCGATATTCTGGGTAAAATGTTTCCCAGGCTTGAAGATTTGATGGGTAATATGGCTGCGGTTAATTACGATGAGCAGATGAGTCAATATGGCAATGTCATACACGTGAGGGTAAAAGATGTCATGACTCCTACAGTGATTACGATTAAGCCAGATATGCATATCCTGCAGGCCGCTTCAATGATGTGCGGTAGAAAATTTCGTCGTATTCCTGTGGCAGTAGGTGATGAGCTGGTCGGTATGGTCAGCATGGGTGATGTGCATAAGGCAATTTATCAATGTACTCTGGCAACCAAATTGGGTGCTTAGGAAGGGATTAAACAGGGAAATATTCGTAGATTATAATTTAATAAAATTCTTATATTCTTTGCTGTTCTTATGTTGGCGCTTTGATGTGAAACGTATTTATTTGTTTGGGTATCTTTCTAAAAAATATTAGGTTCTCATAAAGTAGGATTTATCTGTTATTATTTGCGCGGTTTTTATTTAATAGCGTAATTCTACGGAAAGGAGTAGTAGATTTGCATAAATGCAAATTAGTTTCAGATGAAAGTGCAAGACTCAAAAACACCTTCGCAGTTAGTGGTGAAGGAACACGCAATAGAATCTAACCAGATAAGAATAAGTATTTGGATGTGGGTAATGATCGCTATCTGGTCATTGTCGATAGTTGCCTCGTTCTTCTGGAATGATCAGCAGGTTCGCTCTCTAATAATGGATCAGGCAGGTTCTGAGTTAAGAGCTAGCTTTTTCAAAGATTTAACCTTTCGCCAGTGGGCAACAAAACACGGCGGTGTCTATGTGCCGGTCACCGAAGAAACTCAGCCTGACCCCTATATCGATTATATTCCCGAGCGTGATGTAACCACGCCATCCGGACGCGTGCTTACGTTGATCAATCCTGCATTGATGGTGCGAATGTTCAATGAGATGGCACAAAAAAACAGTGAAACACAGGGGCATATCAGCAGTCTGCGGCCACTCAACCCCGGTAATGCGCCTGACCCATGGGAAGCACTGGCACTAAAATCATTTGAAGATGGTACAAAAGAAATTACAGAAGTTTCAGCCATTGATGGTGAACCTTATTTACGTCTGATTCACGTGATGATAATGGGCGAAAAATGTCTTGCCTGTCATGAGCAGCAGGGTTACCAGAAAGGCGATGTTGCTGGTGGCGTTAGTGTGTCTGTGCCGCTATTAATACTTGAGCAGACTGCGGATAAAAAAATAACACAGATAGGCATAGGTCATGGTGTTTTATGGGCTCTTGGCATAATGGGTATTCTGTTTGGTAGTCGTAAGTTAAGTCAGGGTGTTGAGGAAAGTAATTATGCCTATATGGCATTACGAGAAAATGAAACGCGCACAAGGGACATTCTTAGTACCACGCTGGATGCTGTTATTACTATAGATGCAATGGATACAGTTACCGGCTGGAATCAACAGGCCGAGGTTATTTTTGGCTGGTCAGCGGCAGAGACTCTGGGTAAGAGCCTCGCAGACCTGATCATTCCGCAACAATATCGCAAGCAGCACCTGGAAGGTATGCAAAACTTTCTTAGTACAGGTGTGGGGAAAGTGTCGGGTACGCGCGTGGAAGTCTCTGCACTGAAAAAGGATGGTAGCGAATTTCCAGTAGAGCTTACGATAGCACCGATAACGGTTAATGGTGAACGGGCTTTTAGCTCGTTCATTCGGGACATGAGCGAGCAAAAGAAGGCGGCGGAACAGATCAATAACGACTATCATTCACAGCGTGTTATTTCTTCTGTGCTTGAGATCTCGACGCGTTCCGTAGCTTTCAAGGAAAAACTTGAGCAATCTCTGGATGTGATTCTGTCTACGCCATGGCTGACATTGCAGGGTACAGGCATGATATTTACTGCTAATGAAGGCACAGAAAGTTTAACCATGGCAGCGCAGCGTGGTGTGTCAGATCAGATACAGGAAAAATGTGCGCAGGTAAAATATGGTGAGTGCCTGTGCGGAAAAGCCGCTATTTCAAAAGAGGTTTTATTCACTTCATGCCTTAATGAAGAGCACACGGTGAATTATGATGGCATGAAAGAGCACGGTCATTATTGTATTCCGATTAATTCTGAAGGCAAACTGGTAGGTGTTCTTAATCTGTACCTGAATCATTGTCATGAACAGAATGACGAAGAAATATATTTTCTGGGTATGATAGCTAATACTCTGGGTAATATGTTTAAGCAACATCAGAACGAAGAAAAACTTCAGCATTATGCGTATTTCGATGAATTGACAGGACTGCCAAACAGGGCATTATTTATCGATCGTCTGGATCACTGCATCAAACATACAAAACGCCATCCCTCTTACGTGTACGCGGTACTGTTTCTTGATCTCGACCGATTTAAAAATATTAATGATAGTCTTGGCCATGCGGTAGGTGATCAGGTGCTGAACCATGTGGCTGAGCGGCTGCAACATTGTGTACGTCAGATAGATACAGTAGCAAGACTGGGTGGCGATGAATTTGCAATTTTACTGGATGATATAGAGGATATTAGTGATGCCTATCATACCGCCAGTCGTATACATCAGGAACTGGTTAATCCATTGCAATTAGAACGGCATGAAGTTTTTACATCAACCAGCATTGGAATTGTTCCCGGCCTGGTTACCTACGATTCACGCAGTGATTTACTGCGTGATGCGGATATCGCTATGTATCGGGCGAAACAAAAAGGCAATGGCCATACAGAAATTTTTGATGAAGCAATGCACGCGTTGGCGGTTAGGACATTAAGCATCGAAAATGAACTGCGCCGTGCCCTGGAACGGAAGGAGTTTTGCATTCACCTGCAACCTATCGTTTCAACAAAGCATAATCGGATTATTGGTTTTGAATCATTATTGCGCTGGAATAACCCGGAGAGGGGACTGGTGCCTCCGGATGAATTTGTGCCTATTGCAGAAGAAACTGGATTGATTAATGAAATTGGTTTCTGGGTGTTACAGGAGTCGTGCAGGCAGATAAAATTATTTAATGAACATTTTCCTGAGCACGAATCACTGTATATCAGCGTTAATCTGTCCCCGGTACAG
>JAOUKV010000042.1 GCA_029882355.1 Gammaproteobacteria bacterium
AACAAGCTAACTATAATAACGGCATTCCTTTAGAGTCAATTGTTCCATATCAATACGCCTGCAAGTCATTTTTACGACCTAAACTCAATCAATAAGTGAATATATTCATCAAGCAGTATTTATATATGACATTCAGGATTTTGCCAACGCCATTCTAAATTATGAGAAAAAACGATTCATCGTTATTAATTTTATACTTTCTTCCATTGATGTGATTGTCATATTTTTAGGCAATAGTTGGGAAGGAAACACGATATTTTTGCTGTTTAGGTTACAGGTAGAATAAGTAACATTCACTCGTTTTCTGAGTAGCTGTGTTATTGAGTTTATCAGCATATATACACTTACAGGTCTACCACTAGCTGTAATCTGTATGATGCTCGGTCGGCAATTTAAGATACTTTCGATAACCAATCGTGCTATATCTTTGGTAAATATATAATCCCTCAATGTGGATGGACTTGCATAGATCAGAGTATTCTTTTTCGTAAGAGCAGACTGAATCAGGTTATCGATTAAACCGAGCCGAGTTGTTCCATGAGCAAATCCATAAGCCGATGATACCCGATAGACACGCGCCGGTATCTTCAGAGATAAAATTTACTCCTCCTGTTTTAACTTCCATATACCATAGGGCCTGACTAGGCAAACTTCATCAATTCTATTAACGTTTTCAGTACCTTCATAAATACCGCCTGCGCTACTCATAAAGTTTATCGAGAGATTTTCTCCATGCTCTATTGTAATATTTTTAATGACGATTGAAAAAACTTTGTATTCTTTTTCCATTTCATCATCCGCAACAGAAAACCCGGCATGCCTCCACTCCATATCAGTTCAAACCGTTCACGTCCTGAGCTTTGTATAAGGTTATTAATAGATTTTTCAATATCATCAGAACTATCCCATGAAAAACTCTGGGTTCCAGATTTAAGTCGTTCGCCATAAAGTCCGAGATAATCGGTGATCGATTGCCCAATTAAACCTAGACCCACTACAACACAGCATGTATTTTTCAGTTTATACAGATTAAAAGCTGCAGCACTCATAAAGTGTTTAGTTTTTCTCAAACCAATTTTTGAGAACCGAGTCTTTTGATCGATCAACTGAGAAAAAGATTGGTTTACCAAACTGATTAAGCAATATAATGCTGATATATTCTAAAGCTACACATAGGATTGCGATGGTCACACCACCAATGAACGTAATGATAGCCATTAATGATGCCCATCCTGTGGATGCAATCAACTCTGGGAAAAATAGCCTCTGTATGATTACCGTAGAGCCTATCAATATAGCAATAAGAATAGCGGCCGCACCTAATATCAAGCCTGTTGATGCAACATCTATTTCAGCACTGACAATAAAATGATGCGCATGCTTGATCAACTTTCTTAATCCATAGCCACTTTTCTTTTCGTTTTGATAACGATCATCCTGCATATCAACGTGTATAGGAATTGCCGATTTTGTGAACCATGATATGGCCAGATCTAAATATGTTTGACTACTGCTTGAACTCGCAGCTGCTCTTGCAATAGCTCCGCGTATTAGACGGAAACTATTGAACATTTTGATTTGTGGTGTTGAGGTCATTCTGGCAAGTATTCGCTTTACCATCTTTGAGGAAAGATCACGCCAACTGTCTCCATGTACCGGAGCTTTTGGTCTGGCATACACCACGTCAACAGATTCATTGATTACTGATTTAAGTAGCAATTCAATTTGGTCTGGTTTATGTTGTAGATCTTCATCAAGTGTTACAACACAGTCGGACGAAGAGTGGCAAATCCCGGCAACGGTAGCTGAATGCTGTCCGAAGTTTCTTGATAAGGTGATAACTTTCACCCATTCGTATTGATTGTTAATATTTTCCAGTACCCTGCTGGATGAATCGATCGAATTATCATCAACAAAAATGGCCTCTGTTAAAAAGACTGGGCTTTCCTGGTCAATCCATCGCTGACGAACAGTGGCTATTTCTTCAACAAGTTTTTGCAGATAGTCAGCACCACAGTAAACTGGTGTTACTGTGCTAAGCGTTACATGGTTATTATTATGATTCATAGCTCGCTACTTTTCTTTTAATTCAGCCACAATGACTACAGACAAGCCAAATGGGATTGAAAGTTTTCCTGCCCAGAGACACTCCAGTTCAAACAGTTTTTTCAGCAGCGTATTGACCCACGAAGAAGGCATTTTCACTTCCCAAGCATCTCCTATCGATTTCTTAGGCAAAAAATTTTCTATAATACGTTTTAAAACTGCTAGAGGGAATAAAATGCTATTGAAGTAAGAGGTATAACGTATCTTGAATCCTGCAGCTTCTAGCAGTCTTGAAAATGACTTTTTTGTGTAACGACGAAAGTGGTGATTTGCGTCATCGTTTGCCGACCAGAGCCACTGATAAGCAGGGACAGTAACAATTAGCACCCCATCTTTAGCAAGCAGGTTTTTTAACCCTATAACCGCTTCAAAGCCATTTTCAATATGATCAATTACATCAAGAGAGAAAACGCCATCATATTGCTCTAATAAAAGAATACCATCGGGTAAATAACCGCTGTATAAACCTGTAACATTTTCTATGTTTTTTGATTTAGCTAGTAGTCTAGCTTGGTTCATTCAATTCCACTGCATCGACACTGCCAAGTTGTGCCAGCATTTGTAGATATCCATCTGTGCCACAACCAATTTCACAAACTCGATGTTTTGTATCAATGGGAAAGTATTTGTTGATTAACTCCAGCAGGTATGCTCGGCGTGCTACAAACCACCAGTGGTTACTTTCCAACCTTGCCATTTCTTCGTATATATCTTGTTCCATAATGGCTCAATGTTGTCTAATATTGCCGGAAATACCTATGAACATCATAGTTACGTATTGACTTATTTTCAGTCAAATACTATAAAAAATATTTATTAAATAAATCGAATTTCTTCTCTCAAGTTGTTAATAGGCTGACAGATTCAACTCACTAAGTAAATAAGTATCTATATTAACAACAACCAAGCCTTCCAAAATTAATTTAGCTGACGTCTTACACCTTAACATTTTTCTCGATTAGCCACGACATATGAAACATATAATCGCAGGGGTAGCATCACACAAAAACTATTAAAATGCATTCTGACAGCTTCAAACTGACCGTATAGTATAACTGTGAGAGCAGTAATTAAAACACACCATCAGACGCACATGGTGGATACAATTCAACGCTAGGATATCATGCAGCCATAAAGCATGTTGCGAAATGATCTCCCCGTCCTATTTATATAGCTATTTAGAAGGTGTTTGACGGATCGATTGTTACTCAAGACACTAATAACAACTGGCTGTAGCAGTAAGTGTTGAAATTTTACAATAAAAAAGACGGACACATGCCCGCCTTTTTTATACTACCTTAACGAATCTTACACAACCGCCTTCACTGGCTGAACCCTGGTGAATTTTAATGCTCCTTCTTTAACATCAACCTCAATAATATCTCCTGCCATATATTCACCCAGTAGCAATTGCTGAGCTAATGGATTCTCCAGATACTGCTGAATCGCTCGTTTAAGTGGGCGTGCACCATAGACCGGATCGAAACCGGTTTCGCCAATTTTATCCAGTGCGGCTTCAGATATTTCAATAGCAATATCCTGATCGTGCAGACGTTGTCGTAAATGTTCGATTTGTATTTTCGCAATTGTGCGTATCTGTTCACGGCCCAGGGGATGGAAGACCACAGTTTCATCGACACGGTTGATAAATTCAGGTCTAAAGTGTTGGCCGACAATGTCCATCACCGCCTTTTTCATTTCTTCATAATTACCACTGCCCGATAATTCCTGAATCTGATGTGAACCCAGATTCGAAGTCATGATAATAACGGTATTTCTGAAATCGACAGTGCGACCCTGGCTATCGGTCAGGCGACCATCATCGAGCACTTGCAGCAAGACATTAAATACATCTGGATGCGCTTTTTCGATTTCATCCAACAACACAACCGAATAAGGTCTGCGTCGTACCGCTTCAGTCAGGTAACCACCTTCGTCATAACCGACATAACCCGGAGGCGCGCCAATTAAACGTGCGACGGAATGCTTCTCCATGAACTCAGACATATCCAGACGCACCATGGCTTCTTCCGTATCAAACATGAAGTTGGCCAGTGCTTTGGTTAATTCTGTTTTACCGACACCGGTGGGGCCGAAGAACATAAACGAGCCATTCGGTTTACTCGGATCAGACAAACCTGCACGTGAACGGCGGATAGCATTCGACACCGCTATAACTGCTTCGTCCTGACCGACCACCTGTTTCTCCAGCTCTTCTTCCATACGCAGCAATTTTCCCTGCTCACCTTCCATCATTTTACTAACAGGAATTCCTGTCCAGCGAGCAACGACTTCAGCAATTTCATCACCTGTTACCTGTGTGCGTAATAACTGGTTTTCAACGGGTGCTTTCTCTTCGGCCTGCGCGACCTGTTCCAGTTGTTTTTCCAGCTCAGGAATTCGGCCATATTGTAATTCAGACATGCGACTCAAATCACCCGCTCGGCCTGCAATTTCCAATTCCTGACGTGCCCGTTCCAGTTCTTCCTTAACATTTTTTGAACCCTGTACCGCCAGTTTTTCTGACATCCATTGTTCTTCCAGATCACTGTATTCTTTTTCCAGATTACCTAGTTCTTCTTCCAGATTTTTCAAACGCTGCTGAGTGGCTTTATCAGTATCTTTTTTCAAGGCTTCACGTTCAATCTTCAGCTGAATAATTCTGCGATCGAGTCGATCCATGACCTCGGGTTTGGAATCGATTTCCATACGAATGCGACTAGCCGCTTCATCGATCAAATCAATCGCCTTATCCGGTAACTGACGATCACTAATATAACGGTGCGACAAAGTGGCCGCTGCAACGATAGCAGGATCAGTGATATCGACGCCATGATGAATTTCATATCGTTCTTTTAAACCACGAAGAATCGCCACGGTATCTTCGACGCTGGGCTCTTCAACTAACACTTTCTGGAAACGTCTTTCCAGCGCAGCATCTTTTTCTATGTACTGGCGATATTCATCCAGCGTGGTGGCGCCGACACAATGCAGCTCACCACGCGCCAGCGCAGGTTTCAACATATTACCAGCATCCATCGAACCTTCGGCCTTGCCGGCACCGACCATGGTGTGTAATTCGTCGATGAATAAAATCACCTGACCTTCCTGCTTTGACAGATCATTCAATACTGCCTTCAAACGTTCTTCAAACTCACCACGGAATTTTGCACCAGCGATCAAGGCACCCATATCGAGCGACAGAACACGTTTGTTTTTTATTCCGTCTGGCACTTCACCATTGATAATACGTTGCGCCAGACCTTCGACAATGGCGGTTTTACCCACGCCAGGCTCACCAATAAGTACGGGGTTGTTTTTAGTTCTACGTTGCAATACCTGAATAGTGCGGCGAATTTCTTCATCACGACCAATCACCGGATCAAGTTTGCCCTGTTGCGCGCGCTCGGTGAGGTCAACGGTATATTTTTCCAGCGCCTGACGTTGTTCTTCGGCATTAGGATCATCCACACTCTGACCACCACGAACTTCGTCAATCGCTTTTTCCAGCGCAGCACTATTGGCACCTGCAGTGCGCAATAAATCACCCAGACGACTTTTGTCGTCTGCTGCCGCCAACATAAATAATTCACTGGAGATATACTGATCTTTACGTTTTTGCGCCAGCTTATCGGTCAAATTGAGCAGGCGATTCATATCATTGGAAATTTGTATATCTCCCTGATGACCCTCAATGTGCGCCATGTTATCCAGCTCCTGATCGAGCTTGCTGGTCAGCACATCAACATTGACACCGGTACCGGTGAGCAGGTGACGAACCGTACTGCCATCCTGCTCAAGCAGCGCTGACATCAGGTGGACAGGTTCAATAAATGCGTGATCCCGACCCACCGCAAGCGATTGCGCATCGGCAAGAGCACTTTGAAATTTGCTGGTTAAACGATCCATTCTCATAAGGAAGCCTCAATTAAATTCTAGTATGGGACTTATGTGGTGTCAGCTACTGATATTTCAATACCTTATAGCAGGATATTTATATTTACTTACTCAGCCAAATCAAGCTCGCCATGCGTCCAGTTCGAGCACCATCACGACGAAATGAATAAAAATTTTCCTCATCGGAATAAGTACAAAGTCCACCACCATAGATCGAATGGATACCTAGCTGTTGACATTCAATTCTGGCGAGCTGGTAAATGTCGCATAACCAGTGCTGATCATCTTTTTGCACAAAAGCGGTGATATTTTCTGGATATTTCCGGATGAATAATTCATAGACATCAATACCAACTTCGAAGTGCCCTGCGCCGATGGCAGGACCCAGCCAAACTAAACAATCTGTGGCTGCTATTCCGGTAGCAAGAAAGCTCGAAGTGATAATGCCATTCAAAACACCACGCCAACCTGCGTGCGTTGCGGCGACGCGGTCACCCTGTTTATTGGTAAAAAATACCGGCAGGCAATCGGCGGTTAAAACCGCACAGACTACATTTGGGGTTGATGTCCAGGATGCATCAGCTTCGGGAGGTGATGTAGCGTTTTGGTAATCATCTGCGACAATCACGGTATTACTGTGCGTTTGCTGTAGCCAGAGAGGTTGTGATGGCAGATTGAAATCTTCGATCAGTCGGTCACGATTACGCTCGACTATGGCATGATCATCTTCGACGTGCTGCGCCAGATTCAGACTGGCGTAAGAACCAACGCTATAACCATTTTTTCGGGTAGTGGTGAAGGCATGCACTGTTTCTGGCGCAGGCCAGTCAGGACAAATGCAGCCCACATCAGCCATGCTGTTCCATGTCTTGTTTCATCGCCGCGATCAGCTGCACCATGTCTTCCGGCAAAGGTGCTTCCCATTGCATCAGTTCACCCGTCTCTGGATGATTCAAACTCAACCGCCAGGCGTGCAATGCCTGACGCTTAAAATTATTCAGTATATTAAGAAAATCTTCACTTGCACCTGCGGGCAGACGTGATCGTCCTGAATACACAGGATCGCCAACCATCGAATGCCGTAGATGTTGCATATGCACGCGAATCTGGTGCGTACGCCCGGTTTCCAGCTCGACATGAAGATGGGTGTAGAGGCGGAAACGATCCAACACTCTATAGTGTGTTACCGAAGGTCGACCATCTTCTCTCACCGTCATGCGAATACGATCATGCGCGTGACGGCCAATCGGCTGATCGACTGTACCGCCACCGGTCATCACACCATGCACCAGAGTCTGGTATTCGCGATGCACATCACGCTGCTGTATTTGTTCAACCAGATATTTATGCGATGCCAGTGTTCGTGCGACCACCATCAGACCACTGGTATCCTTATCCAGACGATGCACAATACCGGCGCGCGGCACATCGGCCAGAGTTTTATCAAAAAACAACAGTGCATTTTGCAAGGTGCCCTGGCGATTGCCGACCGCGGGATGCACAACCAAACCGGCGGGCTTGTTGATGACAATGAGCGATTCATCCTGATAAACGATATTCAGGGGAATATCTTCAGCCAGGCATTCATCACCGATATCGGCGACATGAATATTCAGCTCCAGCTGCTGTTCACCATAGACCTTGGTTTTCGGCTTGGCTTGCTGACCATCGAGCAAAATCTGACCATCTAGCAGCCACTGCTTTAAACGATTACGGGAATAATCAGGCACCAGCTCGGCGAGCACGACGTCAAGTCGTTGTCCGGTTAACTCTTCGGGAATAGTAATTGTTGTTTGAATTTCAGGCATGGGTAGAGAAAATCACTGCTTCACCAGGAACTTAGTTATAATGCCCCATTCTAACGGATAACATATAACAACTGACAATATTGATCGCCTGATTATGTATAAACACCGCCTAAACTACTTCGCACGCCCATTATTGCTTTTAATATCCATCGCATTGTCAGCCTGCAGCACTATCGAAGTTGACCCCACTGCTGAATGGACTGCCAAGGAATTTTATGACGATGCTAGATCTTCGCTGGAATCAGGTGAATTTCAGTCTGCCATTAAAAGTCTGGAAACACTGGAAGCACGTTTTCCTTTTGACCCTTACGCCAAACAGGCACAGCTGGACGTCGCTTATGCCTATTACAAATTTGAGGAACCTGAGTCAGCCATTAGCGCCGTTGACCGTTTTATGCGGCTGCACCCCAGAGACCCACACATCGATTATGCCTATTATTTGAAAGGCTTGGTGAGCTTCAATCGTGGCACAGGTTTTCTGGATGACTGGTTCCCACGCGACCACGCTCGCCACGATGCTTCGGTGATGCAACAAGCCTATAACGATTTTTCCACTCTGGTACGTCTTTATCCCGACAGTCATTACGCAGGTGATTCACACCAACGAATGATTTTTTTACGTAATAAAATGGCGCAAAAAGAAATCGAAATTGCTGAGTTTTATATTAAACGTGAAACATGGTTATCGGCGATCAACCGTGCCAAAAACGTCATCGAACGCTATCAGGATTCTAGCTGGAGTCATCGAGCGCTGGAAATAATGGTGGAGGGTTACAAACAGCTGGGCCTCCATGATCTGGCTGCCGATGCTGGACGTGTACTTAGTCTGAATGAACCAGATAATAATATCCAAAATCCATTACCTGATGAAAAGCTAGGCAAGCCCCCTGCAATTGCACGCAACTTGAATTAGTTTCGACGGTACCCTGAAGTAATAGGATAACGTCGATCGCGGCCAAAGGCACGACGCGTTATGCGTACACCGGGAGCAGCCTGGCGACGCTTATATTCATTACGCTGCACCATGGTGGTAACCTGCTCAACAACCGCCCTGTCCAGACCCATCGCTATAACCTCTTTCATCGGCATATCCTGTTCCACCGACAGCTCCAGGATACGATCCAGCACATCGTAATCCGGCAAAAAGTCCTGATCACACTGTTCCTCGCGCAGCTCGGCAGAAGGCGGCCTGGTCAGAACGCGCTCTGGAATCACATTGCTCAGCGAATTACGGTAACGACACAGCCGATAAACGCGGGTTTTACTGACGTCTTTCAACGGTGCGAAACCACCGGACATATCGCCATAAAGCGTGGTGTAACCCACCGCCGTTTCGCTTTTGTTACCGGTTGTCAGCAGCATTCGACCTGTCTTGTTGGAAATGGCCATCAGCATCACGCCACGGCAGCGCGCCTGAATGTTCTCCTCTGTGGCATCCGGTTCTTTGCCAGCGAAAACACCTTCCAGCAAACTAAGAAACTCCTCAAACACCGATTCGATGGGAATAATATCGTACTGTACACCCAGTATCTCGGCCTCAGCTTTGGCATCCTCAAAACTCATATCAGCCGTGTATTTGGTCGGCATCATCACCGTTTGCACGTGATCAGCGCCCAGCGCATCGACAGCAATCGCCAGCGTCAGTGCTGAATCAACACCACCGGACAAGCCGATAACCACGCCGATAAAGCCATTTTTATAGACATAATCCCGCACTCCCAAAACCAGTGCTTTATATATCGCCTCGTCTTCCTGCAACGCGATGACGTCGCGCTTTTCAACGAGTTCGACCTGGGATGCTGTTACGTC
>JAOUKV010000027.1 GCA_029882355.1 Gammaproteobacteria bacterium
CTAACGTTCTAGCTAAGAGGCTCGGCGCTTTATGCCGAGTCCTGCCACGTTTTTTGTGGCGAACTTGAGCGCCATGTTAGGGGTTTATTAGTAATTTGCATAATGTACCATTTAAGCAAAGGCAATATATGTGCCATAGCTAAGAGCTAGTAATGATATGACTATATAGACTTTGGTTAATAATGGCCATGCTTTAAAACCTTCATAATGATTGGCTGCATTCCAGTTAGCAACTGCCATAACGATATTGAAAAGATAAAACAAGACAGGTATGAAAAAAGAAAAAGACATTGCTAAATAGTAACTTTTTTGGTTAAGAGAAATAATGAAAGGAAAATATATCTCAGGATCTAGCAGAATGCCGAACAAAATTGATGGGAAAAACCAAAGTAGCCAAAATGTTTTAGCTAGCCCATATTTGCCACGAATTAGATTAGCAGTAATTTCCATGTGAATTATTCCCCTAACGTTTTTAATAAGCGGCGGCACTGGATGTATCCGAAGCCACTCGCTTTATCACCGTCCGGCTTGATTTATTTGTTAGGTTTTTTTGTTTGATATACATACTAAAGCACCCTGTATTGCCTGTAAATTAAATAAGAGCCGATAATAAAAGCAACACCAAGAACAAAACCATATAAATTAGCCTGACCTATAAAATAGAAGTACAGCTGAATTAAACCTAATAGGCCGATACCAATAGATAATATGCCAAAAAGTAATTTATGACTTTGTTGGCTTGGCGGGGCTGTAGTTTTTAGTTCATGTATTTTTTGTATTAATAAAGGATGGTCAGGATATTCTTCCTTTAGCGCTTCTTCAAGCCTTTCAATTAACATGTACGCTGGAACAGTGTTAGCAACTATCTGGCGATCTATATCTTTAATAAGCCTTTCTGGCGTTGGTTTATGTCGCAGCCTAATTATAAGAATTACAATTGTATATAAAATGCTAAATATGAATAACGCCCCAACTATAAATGTAACATCCATTTTTTATAACCTAACGTTTGAGTTGTGGGGCGGCGTAGCGAAGCGGAGCGTCCCACACGAACGATTTGTTATGAGTCATCGCCTTAGTCATCTATCCGCTCTCCAGTTGGCTTACCATCTCTGCCTATAACCATACCATCTTGAGTTACTACCACAAATGGCTCATCTCCCGCGTATATTCGTACGCAGTCGCCGCGGTTTTCTGGATTAGTCCATGCCCAACCTTGGTTTTGTGGCAAGGCTGTTCCAATCCAGTTATTAGGCACATTTGGCGGCCTTACTTTGCCTGTGAGTAAAGGTGTATATTGATTTGTGTTGTTGCCAAATAATTTTGAAATTATGCTCTTAATCATTTCCTTTGAACTCATAACGTTTGAAATAAGGGGCTCGGCGCTTTATGCCGAGTCCCAGCCCACAGGTTGTTTTGTGGGCGAACTTGATTGATTTGTTAGGTTTGTTTTTCATTTTGTTAAGAAGCGCTATCTTTTTTAAAGATACGTTTACAGTATAAATAGCTACCAAATGAACAAAACAGAGGTGGGGTTAAAGCTCCTATAAATGTAAATATATAGTCGTGCATAAGTGGGTGATTAGGCATAAGAAAAAATACGGGCACATAAAAGGTGGCTTCTAATGCCAACCAAACAACACCTATAGACATTGAAATACTTATTGATTTTTCAAAATCTTTCATTTGCCATGACATAATATAGCCTGCTAATGAAAACGAAATAATATAAATTGATAAAAGCATTAGATAAGGTATAGGCCCTTCATCATATGAAGTATTTTCAGGATCTATAAATGGAAAATATATTTGATTGAAAGATAAGCGAGTAATTTCACTTGTAAGTAAAATTAGTAATGCCCATGTAATTATTGTAATGATGGTTTTTTTCATAAACCTAACGTTTGAGGTAAGCAGCGGCATGATTATATTTCAGGAAACACATATTTGGTTAGACCGTCTGCTTGACTGATTTGTTAAGCATTTTAATACTTATTTATTGTCAGATGTTTATTGCAGTGCTCTGATGCTCCAGTGAGGTCGGGGAAAAGTGTTGAATGATTTATATTCATACGATTTAAATAACGTAGACAATCTTGAATACCTGTAGATGGCAAAGATATCTTTATTAGAGAATAACCAATTTTTTCATCATCATATTCTCTAACCCAAGTTTCTAAATCAATATTATTCGGTCCTCTAGTAAATAGCCCACGCTGACTAACTAGCCGGCTGTTTTCATCACTTTGTGGGCGTACAATCTTAACTGTTGGCTTAAGATTGTTTACAAGTTCGATTTCATCATCATCGTTAATAATGTCATTTAAATACCCAATTGAATCTTGTGAAAGAGCGAAAACTGTCAGGTTTCTTGATTTGGATTTATGTGCTTCCGATGCTGCAAAATAAAGAGCTACAAATGGTGATTCTGTCCAATCTAATAACGGAGTATGTAGACCATGATGCTGCCCCAAAGCCCACCAGTCATTCGCGGAATTCATTCCCGGTGGATTAGAGCCTCTTCTTCCTCTTGTTTCGTATCTAAAGGCATTTAAGTGTGCCTCTCTTTTCGGCGACTCTGGCCTCTTAATTATCCGATCTAATGTTGGTTCCAATTTCCACTTGATTTCAGAGTGACCTCTAAATATGTAAGTTGTGTAATCAAGTAATATTTGATTTATGAAATCAGAGAAATATTTCCATGAAGTTAATTTAAATTCGATGACACCATTTTGTACTTTTCCCTTAGTCCATCTTGGTGTTCTTGGCATAATTATTTACTCCGAATGAGGTGATTTAACTGCTTAACGTTTGAAATAAGGGGCTAGGCGGGTTTTATCGCCTAGTCCCAGCCCACGCCTTTTGTGGGCGAACTTGATTGATTTGTTAGCCACTATACGGCTTCCACCAGATGTCTTTTATACCATATAAAGATGACAAAAGAGGAGGACTGAGAACAAGACCCGCTTCCCATCCGCCAATACCAGTAACAGCTCCCCAAAATATTCCAGTTACTATTACAAAAGTTTGTTTCTTAGAAAAGGAATTAGTGCGGACTTTCAAAGCGGCATAGCCAAACGAAAAATATAATAAAGAGAATATAACAGCCACTACGATAAAAGCAGTATTTGATGCATAGTCAGTAAAAGATAACGAGAGAAATATGACTCCATAAGTTAAGTACAATATTGCTCCTATTGTTAAAGCCATATTAATTTCCTTGAAGGCTAACGATTAAGCTAAGGGGGAAACAAAAGGCGCTAGCCTTTTGTTTGTCCCGCTTAAGCGCCTTGTTATGTGCTTTTTTCGTAGTTTTCATTAATAAAAGCTGCTATTTCTTTTACTAGTTGTTCAGATTTAGTGTTTTTTGCATTTACTATATAGCCTGACCAATTATCCCACTCTAGCCCTACAACTGAATCACCCGATTTATAATCTTGAAATATTTCATCCAGTCCTTCAGTTAATTTATTGTCAGGCACCAACTTAAAATGGCTTACTACGGCTTTTGTTATTTTTGAATATGAGCGTGATTCAATTCTATCAAAGTCGAACGTAAGTCGATTACTAGCATCTCTGTGTTCGTTCACGCTAATTCCTTTTTCACATAACAGTGTATTAGACAGAAGACCGGTTTTTCGGGGATAGGTAGATTTCTGTCTATCCCTTGACGATTTACTGCCTTGTTTAAATTATTAACTTGTTTTACAGGAAATAATTACTTCATACAAGGAATTAACAATTATGGATGATGCAATTGCCCGTTACTGGGACAAATACATAGCAAAAACAGTCGATTACGGTGTGCCTGAGAATGTGCGTAAATGGTATGTAAGTCGTGTTGAATCTTGCATTAAAAGCTTCGCAGAGACGCGGTTACAGTTGATTTCTAGTGATGATTTGAGTAATTACCTAAAGGGGATAGGCAGAAAGTCGGATTGTCACCCATCCTCAATCCCACTCCAATAACTCTTCAGCCTTTTTTCAGAAACAGGATATTGCGTTTTCAATTCCTGCGCAAACAATGACACACGATATTCTTCCAGCATCCAGCGGTAGTTTTCCAGTTGCTCAGAAACTATATGCTGCTTCTCAAGTGTGTTGTGTCGTTTTAGGTACGCTTCCCATAAATTAGAAACCTGTAAACGATGCTGGCGGTCGCGGTTAATATCACCCGGTGCTTTTTCCATGCGTTTGTTGATGGCGGTTAGATAACGTGGATAGTGCTTGAGATGCTGCTTATCAATTTTGGTTAAAAAGTGATCCGGAAATAAGTAAGCCAGTTGATTTTGTACGTCGGTGACAATATCGAGTAGAGAGAGTGGTGGGTTTTTCAGGGTTTTCTTTATGACTTTATATTGATCGAGGATGTTTGAAAGTAGCTTGCACCATTCGGTGGCGGTGTCCATCAAGTCGCCACGTCCCGCTTCGAGTGCTGTTTTAAATTCATCCTGGGTCTTTATTGTGGTTTGCATAAAGCACTGGTCAATGACGACATGGATGATGTCGAGTTTCAGTTCATCACAGCGACCAAGGTCGGTGTATTTGAGACACAGTTTCTGGATATCTGGAATATTATTTTTCAGGTGCTTGATCTGTGCGGGCAGGGCATTGATGAATAATTGTCTCAGGCCTTTTGTTGTTTCTTCTTCAGCCTGTGGTTTTGAATTGAGCAGGCGAACAGAAACTTGTTTGCCTTTTTTTACCAGTGCAGGGTAGGTATTTAATTTCAGGCCGTGTTGTTTGATCTCGAATGTCTGTCCGAGCAGGTCAATGGCCTCTGCACCGACCTCATCCTGTTCCACTTCATGGGCGGTTTTTTTTGCGCTCTGGCTTATGTCCTGCGAATCAGGTGTGATCTGGTCGCCACTGTGATTTAAAATATCTCCACCAGCTAGCTGCTCTTTTAATGCGGGCAGGTCGCGGCCTTCTTCGATGGTTTTTCCCCTGTTATCAATAATTCGAAAATTCATAAACAGATGGCTATCGATGAGTTCTGTGCGCCAGGCATCGTAAGGTATTTCCACGCCCGTCATTTTTTTAAGCTGTTTGCTCATCGCGGTAGTGAGCGGTGAGTTAGATGTCTCCAGTGCCTCCATGCAGGCGTCGGCGAAATTGGGCGCGGGCACAAAATTGCGCCGGATGGATTTTGGCAGTGAGCGGATCAGGGCAATTATTTTCTCGCGCAGCATACCGGGCACCAGCCATTCGCAATATTGTGCGTTGATGGCCTGTAATGCAGCCAGTGGTGTGATCAGGGTGATGCCATCGCGCTGGTGGTTGAGGTCAAAGTGGTAGTCGAGCGGGTAGCTGATGCCGTTCATGTTGAGATGGTCAGGGAACTGCTCACTGCTGATGTGGCTGGCATCCTGCTGCATCAGGTTTTCCCTGGTGAGCAGCAGGCGTTTTAATGCTTCGGGATCATCTTTGCTGCACTGCTTCAGCCAGGTTTCGAACAAAACACCGTTGTGAATATGCTCGGGAATCTGTTCATCGTAAAACTTGAACAGGATGACATCATCGACCAGGATATCCTGACGGCGTGATTTGGCTTCGAGTTTTTCTAGCTGTGCGATCAGTTTCTGATTATGAATAAAAAATTCAGCTTTGCAGTTGAAGTCCTGTTGCACCAGTGCGGATTGAATAAAAATTTCACGTGATAGTTTGGGGTCGATCTTTCCGAAATTAACGTTCTTATCGGGATTGATAATCAGGCCATAAAAACTGGTCTGTTCTGAGGCAACCACCTGTGCGGGTTTCTTTTCCCAGTGTGGGTTGCTGTAACTGCGTTTTATTAAATGCCCAGCTTTCTGCTCGATCCATTCGGGTTCTATTTTTGCATTGGTACGTGCGTAGACACGGGAGGTCTCAACAATCTCAGCTGCCATGATCCACTTTGGCGCGCTTTTAAATAAACCTGAGCCCGGGAAAATATGAAACTTTTTATTACGCGCACCCAGATATTCCTTGTTGTCATCCTTTAAACCCAAATTACCGAGCAGCCCGGTTAACAGGGCGCGATGTATAGCATCGTAGTCGGCCGCATTTTTGTTGTGGCGGATGTTTAATTCCAGCAACATTTTTTTGATTTGCCGGTGCGTGTCGATCCATTCGCGAATACGCATCCATGACAGGAAGTTTTGTTTGCACCATTTGCGTAGCTGGTTGCTGGAGAGCAGTTTTTTCTGGGCATGAAATTCATCCCAGAGATTGAGATAAAAAATGAAATCAGATTTTATATCTTTCCATGGCTGATGTTTCTGGTCGGCGGCCTGTTGTTTCGACATGGGCCGCTCTCTGGGGTCCTGTGTCGCCAGTGCTGAAATAATGATTAATACTTCATTGAGCGAAGATTCTTTGTCAGCTTCAATCAACATGCGACCCAGTTTGGGATCGATAGGCAGTCGTGCCAGTTTTTTGCCAATAGCCGTGAGCTGGTGTTTTTTGTTGATGGCGCCCAGTTCGAACAGCAGTTTGTAACCATCGCTGACTAAACGGTCATCGGGCGCTTCGACAAAAGGAAAGTCATCGATATGTCCCAGCTGCAGATTTTCCATCTGCAAAATAACCGCCGCCAGATTAGTCCTCTGAATTTCGGGTGGGGTGAATTCAGCGCGGGCGTTGAAATCAGCCTCATCGTATAGACGAATGCATATGCCTTCTGAAATACGGCCACAACGTCCTTTGCGTTGATTGGCCGAAGCCTGTGATATTTTCTCAATCGGCAGGCGCTGAATTTTACTGCGCCATGAGTATCGTGAAATGCGTGCCAGTCCGGTATCGATAACGTATTTAATGCCGGGTACGGTGAGAGATGTCTCTGCCACATTGGTCGCAAGAATAATGCGGCGTTGACTGGAGCCTTTGAAAATCTTGTTTTGTTCACTGGCTGACAGGCGAGCCAATAGCGGTAATACTTCAGTGCGCTGCAAATTTTCTTTTCTTAGTGCCTCGGTGGTTTCGCGAATATCGCGCTCACCAGATAGGAAAACCAGAATATCGCCACGATCTATTTTGGTGACTTCCTGCACCGCATCAACAATACCCTGCTGTATATCTTTGGAGTCGTTGTCTTCTTCATCGTCATATTTATGCAGTGGGCGATACAAAACCTCAACGGGGTAAGTGCGGCCGGAAACGTTGATGATGGGTGCATCGTTGAAGTGTTTTGAAAAACGCTCGGGGTCAATGGTCGCTGAAGTGATGATAACTTTCAGGTCACGACGCTTCTGTATCAGTTGTTTTATATAACCCAGAAGAAAATCAATATTGAGGCTGCGTTCGTGCGCTTCGTCAATAATGATGGTGTCGTACTGATTTAGATAAGGATCGTGATGACATTCCGCCAGCAAAATACCATCAGTCATTAGTTTAATATAACTGTTCTCGCTGGTCTGGTCGCTAAAGCGAACCTTGAAACCTACCTGCTGACCCAGTTCAGTTTTTAACTCTTCGGCGATACGTGCGGCTACCGAGCGTGCAGCCAGTCGCCGGGGTTGGGTGTGAGCAATTAAACCGCGTGAGCCTAAACCCAGTTGCAAACATATTTTAGGTAACTGCGTGGTTTTACCCGAGCCAGTTTCACCACAGAGAATGGTGACCTGATTGGCTTTGATTATTTCCAGAATTTCATCACGCTTCTGGCTAATGGGTAATTCTTCAGGAAAGCTGAGTGCCGGACTTTGTTGCTGGCGTAGCCTGGCCCGCCCGGTGGATTGTTCCAGCTCAGCCGCCAGTTTTTCTAATGATTTGTTAAAGCCCTGTTCCTTGCTATTTTTCTGCAATTTGCGCAGCCGTCTGAAAAAGCCCTGACGGTCTTTCAGCATGCAGAGTTCCAGCTGCTGGAAATAGGGTTGTAGGGCTTTCTGGCTCATGGGGTAATTAAGGTAATACGGGCAGGCGTATTATGGGGGGGTGGACAAAAGATGCAAGCGCGATGGTGAGATTCAATGACAAAGCTAGGGGTTTCCGTTATTCTTGGCGCAAATTTGGTGTTATTTAAACAAGATAATGATGGAGATATGGTATGGAAGATCTTTTCGGTCTGATTTTTAATTTTTGGGTTGGCTTTGCGATTCTGGCGATTGTATTAGCCAAAACCTCGATCAAGTTCGTGCCGCAGAATCGCGCCTACGTGGTTGAGCGGTTTGGTAAATACAACAAGACCATGATTGCCGGGCTGAATTTTCTGCTGCCGTTCTTCGATAAAATTGCCTACGACCGTTCACTGAAAGAGCAGGCCTTTGATGTACCCAGTCAGGCAGCAATTACCCGCGATAACATTTCTCTGGTAGTTGATGGCGTTTTGTACCTCAAGGTGCTCGATCCCTACAAGGCCTCTTACGGTGTCGATAATTATGTTTACGCGGTGACCCAGTTGGCGCAAACCACCATGCGTAGCGAGATCGGCAAGATCGAACTCGATAAGACTTTCGAGGAACGTGAGGTCTTGAATATCAATATTGTGGCCTCGATTAATGAAGCCGCTGGCCCCTGGGGTGTGCAGGTGCTGCGTTATGAAATCAAGGATATCGAACCCCCGCGTACCGTGCTCGAGGCCATGGAGCGCCAGATGAAAGCCGAACGTGAAAAGCGTGCGTCGATTCTGGAATCAGAGGGTGAACGCCAGTCGGCGATTAATGTGGCTGAGGGCCAGAAAGCGGCTATCGTACTGGCAGCGCAGGCGGATAAGGAAGAGCAGATTCTGCGTGCCGAGGGTGAGGCTCAGGCGATTATTGCCGTCGCCGATGCCAAAGCTAAAGCATTGGAAGTGGTCGGTAATATTGCGATTGAGGAAAAAGGCCAGAAAGCGATTCAACTGGATCTGGCTGCACAGGCCATTGCTGCCAAAGCGGCTATTGCTAAAGAATCTTCTGTGGTCCTGCTCAGCGATGAGAAAACCGGTGCGGCCAATGTTGTGGCTGAGGCGATGACGATTATTAATTCGCTGAATAAGGGAAGCGCTTCATGATCGAATATATTCAAATGCACCAATCCGGTTTCTGGATAGCTTTAGGTTTTTTGTTATTGGCGTCAGAAGCGCTGATATTTGGTTTTAGCACCATCATCTTCCTGTTCGCGGGTATCGGCGCGTTACTGACCGGTTTGTTGATGAGCGCGGGCATCCTGCCCGAAACCTGGATAGCAGGCGTCGCCGGCTGCGGTATATCAACCGGTATTGTTAGCGTGCTGTTATGGAAACCGATGAGTAAGTTGCAGGATAATAATGCCCCAACCCGGAGTCACAGCAGTGATTTGATTGGTTATGAGTTTGTCCTGCAACATGATATTAGCCTGGTGAACACAGGCAATCATCGTTATTCAGGAGTCGATTGGAAAATTGAGCTGGATACGACAACGGGCGTCGAAAGCTTACCTGCAGGTCAGCGTGTTGCCGTGGTTTCGGTGGATGCCGGTATTTTCAGAGTAAAACCAGCATAAGTGAAAGACGGTGTGATCAGGCTTCTAAATTTCTGATTACACCGGTGACTATACCCAAAACCTGCACTTCTTCATTCCTGAGGTGAATTGCTTCCATCTCCGGATTGGCAGGCTGCAGACGTATACCATCAGCCTCGATATAGAATTTTTTCAGTGTAACCTGTTCACCATTGATAAGCGCGACCACAGACTGTCCATTTTCAGCCCACTCGCGTTTTTCAACGATAATCGTGTCGCCGTCCTGAATGTTGTCATCAATCATAGAGTGACCAGTGACTTTCAGTGCATAGGTGTTTTTACGCACCATATTGGCGGGGACTTTAACTCGCTCATTCTGTTCGACACGTTCAATCGGCTGACCGGCTGTGATCATACCCAGTAAAGGAATGTCGACCATATCGATGATATCGCTATCGATTTCATCCAGACCTTCAATCCAGACAGGACGCTGATTTTTTGGCATAAGTAAACTGACGTTGCTCATTATTTATTATTCTTTTGTTAACTGGTTAGGTGATAAATATAGATGATATGATTAGCAAAGACACGGCTTTTGTGAATAAATATTAATCTTTAACAGTGAGTTTTATATCTAAAAAAATAAAGAGGGAATGAGTATGAATGATTTTTTGGAAAATGAGGACTTAGGTAAATTGATTCTGCGTCTAACTCTGGGGGTTTTGATGCTATTTCATGGCGTGTCAAAATTTCAGAGTCCCAGTATCGTTGAATATATAGCAGGTAACCTGGCCAGTTCCGGTTTGCCTTCGATTCTGGCTAATGGCGTCTATTTGGGAGAATTACTCGCGCCAGCGTTGATTGTGCTGGGTATTTTTACGCGCTACAGCGCCATGGTTATTATCATTAATATGGTATTTGCCATCTTTCTGTCGCACAGCGGTGATATTTTCAGCCTGACACAACATGGTGGCTGGAGGCTTGAATTGCAGGGCTTTTATCTATTTTGTGCTGTGGCCATCGTGTTTCTTGGAAGTGGGCAGCACGCGCTTAAACCTGATTAGGTTCACCACGTGAAAAAAACTATTTCCAGATCAACGCTGGAAATAGTTTTTGTGTGTTTAGCCTTTATTGTTTAAAGCTTTTTCGCCAGCGTTTGTAGTCTGTTTCGGTATTGATTAAGTCCTGAAGAACAATACCTACATGATACATACCTTCTTCGTCTTCAGCATTACGGCACCAGCGTACTTTTCCAGATAGAAAGTATTTCTCCGGATCATCTTTGAGCGTGATCGACATATCGATGGTGCTGTCGGGCGGCAAAGCCGTTCCCAGAGTAATTTGCAGACCCGATGCAGAAATATCAATGGTAGAACCCTTTAAGGTTTTACCGAGCAATCCAGGGTTCTCTGAAGAAAAGATAATGCTCAGTTTTAATGCTTCTTGCTGATTAATGCGTTTATCAACGCGACGGTTAATTTCTTCTGACATAGTATTGATTATTCTCATCGTGGAACAATATTAAAATTGCTCGGTTTTATGCTATATATCGAATATTTTCCTTACAATAGGTGCTTATTTATACACTATCAGGCAATTTTGACAACACTTGTGACGTGTAATTTGAGTATTATGTTCATATTGTGTGGTTTTACGTTTGTTTCAGAGAATCATGATAATCTTTGATAAACAGAAATTTAGGAGTAATTACCGTGTCTACACTGCCGGAAATACATTTATTGCCAACTGAGTTACAGTCGATTATCGAACTGGTCAAAACTCACGACCGTGATATTGCAGCAAAGCTTGATGATTCTTATCACACGGCCAGTTTTAATGTTACTTTTAGCAGAGGCCCTGTGTGTTTCATAAATAAAGAACTGACACATGAAGAAGCTGAAAAAGTTCAGGAATGGTTGCTTCATGAAGAAAACAAAACGGAGGTCGCTGCAAAGGTGAAACATTTTGGTCATTTAGTCGATGCATGGCGCCCTGTTACCGGGGACCATCTGTAGCAATCTTAGTCGATAGATATAAATCCGTTATTATGAAATTAAATTATTTGTATTATTTAGATGAGATATTCTTTTTTATTTAGGAGTAAAAAGATGAATTTAGTGAAAAAGCTATTAATTGTACCGACACTAATGCTTGTATCTATGCTTCAGGTCAGCAATGCACTTGGTGTAGATTTATCAAGAGAGCATGCAAATTCTCGGAATAGGTTAGCGAACTATATTGCACCAGAATTAAGCAATAATGTAAGAACAAGAACTGTCTATTCAGAAAAATTTAATGATGTATGGGATGCGATTCTTATTAATGTGGATGAAGACGAATACAATCTTGTTTACATTAATGAAGCAGAAGGCCAGTTAGTTGTCGATAAATATTCAGAATTTGATCATGACCTCGATTGTGGTACTTATGAGAGTAGACGGGATAGGGTGATTACAGAAGATGTAATAACAACATATAGTTACCAGTTAACACGACTTGGTAAAAGAAAAACATCCCTGACATTAGATGTTGACGGTTCAGCCTCATGGAAAATTGATGGAAGAAATAACAGGTACACAACTAACAAGGGGATTAATGATAGTTTGTGTGTTTCTGTAGGCTCATACGAAAATCAACTTTTTAATACTCTTGGTCAGAAAATAAATCAGGTTAAAAATCAGGCCAGACTAGATAAAAAGCAGAAAAACTGGAAACAGAATAGAAGAGACCGACTGGCACGTATAGAGACCAGACGTCTGCAAGAGAATAATTATCGCCAGAACGAAAGTCGCCAGCAAAGAGACAGCCGCAGACAGCAAGCGATGGTTAAGCATAGAGAAAGACGTAGATTGGGATCAGTGCCGCAGCGAAGAGACAGTCGCAGAGAAGAAGCAGCAGTACCGCAAAGAGCTGTTCGCAGGCAGGAAGCAGCGGTACCGCAAAGAGACGCTCGCAGGCAGGAAGCAGTAGTGCCGCAAAGAGATGCTCGCAGGCAGGAAGTAGTAGTGCCGCAAAGAGATGCTCGCAGACTGGAAGCTGAAGAAGAGGAAGCGGATCAGCAACGAAATGAGCGTCGTTAGCAACCAATATCTGTAAATAATAAACAGGGCTTGTTCTAGCTACTGTTGTTTATTGTCAGTATGTTTGATTTTTCTATCAGGATGAACCGCTCACAGAAATCTGTTGAGCCTGGTCGAGTGGGTGGCCTGCATGATGTTGCAGGTCATCGTACTCGTCAAAAGGGTGTTGTACTAAATTAAGCAGAATATCATTTTCTGAATTTTAGCTAGATTTATTTAACGATTCTCCGCCAGCGTTCGTAGTCAGTTGCGGTGTTAATTATTCCCAGAAGCATAATGCCAGCCTGATAGATACCAGCCTCCTTGATTTCACGACACCAGCGTACCTTACCGGTTAAAAAAAATTCACCGGGATCGTGCTTGAGTTGTATTGACATGTTGATAGTGCTATCAGCTGGTAATATGCTATCTACCTTAATTCGTAGGCCCGTTGCGGAAACATCAACGGTAGAAGCATCAATTTTTTTACCCAGTAGTTCAGGATTTAGCGAGCTAGATATAATAGTCAGGCTTAATACTTCCTGTTGATCATGGCGTGTGCTGTTTCTACGATTGTTTAGAGCGGACATTAAATTTATTCTTCGAGTAATGTGATGATTTTTACAAGGTTAATAAGAATATAGAAGTATTTATACGTGATGGGGTGATTTTGACAATATAATTTGTCGGTTTATGTATTTTGTTGAAAGATTCTGAGCTTGCCTCTGCTATATCTGTAAAACCTTGACAGGTTCTCCCCATAACAGGCTAATTTGTTTTTGTGCCACATGTGTTGAACCGCTACTCCAGAATTCATCATTACCTGGTATTGTGCTTGTTGTCAGTAAATTAGCCGTTCCCAGACGCCGGGCTGTCTCGTTAGCAACGGCAAGGTCGGTGTTTATAATTTCAACATTTGGACCTGCTATTTTTCTTATGAGTGGCACTAAAAAAGCGTAATGGGTGCAGCCAAGTACAATATTGTCAGCTCCTCTGGCTAATAGAGGAGTGACATATTTTTTAATTAGCTGTTCGGTCTTATCGTCATCAAGGTTTAGCACTTCAACTTGCTCCATCAAACCCGGGCAAGGCTGAACTTCTATTTTTACATGGCTAGAAAAGCTATCGGCTAAAGCATTAAATGAATTGCTTTTGAGTGTTTGTGTTGTTGCCAGGACACCAATAATACCGCTCCGTGTTTTAAATGCCGCAGGTTTGACACCGGGTTCAACGCCAATAATGGGAACTGAATAGTTAGTACGAAGTTTTTGTATGGATGATACGGTGGCAGTGTTACAGGCAATAACAACCACCTTGGCATTATGTTCTAATAAAAAATCAACGATTGAGGATGACCGTTGATAAATATACGACTCCGATTTTTCACCATAGGGCGCATGCGCTGAATCCGCTATATACAGCAGGTTCTCGTTAGGCAGTATTTCTCGAATTCGACGCGCTATTGATAAGCCACCTATACCCGAGTCAAAAATACCAATAGGACTTCTATTAATCATAAATTGTTTTAAATTTTATTCTGTACCAAACCAGAAATCCATATCCTTTTCAAGAAATTCATCGAAACGCATATAGTGTGAACCATCACATGAAAAATTCAGACCGACCATGCCGTTGATAAGGTTCAATGAACCAGCTCTTAAGTAAACATTTTCATCGGCAAAACGTAAACGGCGAAATAGTTCGAATATTGGCATGATATTGTCAGCAGGCACGATGGCCCTTTCATGATAAGCATGTTGTGGATAAGCAAGGCAGGTGCCCGGATCAATCAGCTCATCAAAATTTAAAATTCGGTAACTGAACGGGTCTTCAATCAGCCAGATTGTGGCACGACTACTGGAAAAATGTAGTTTGCCGTGAAACACACCGTGCTCACTCATTAATTCGCTAATGAGGGGTATTACCTGATCAAGATGTTTGTCCATCTGACTATCAACGCGTTGTTGCTGAAACACCGAGCTACGAATAGCGGGGTCGCCTTTTATCTGTCGCCAGTTATTGGGTTCCTGATAAATTTCCTTGATACCCGGTAACTCTCTTAGGTCAAAATCAGCACACAGAAAGCCAAGTCGTTCCCCCGCCTGATTATTGATAACCTGTACCGCTGTGAATGACGGGCGTTTTTTATTGCGGCTGATATAAGCGTCCGATAATTTAAAATCGGTGATGCCTATGATGCCTTCCATATAAGGTCGATCCATTCGGTCACGGCCGAAATGTGATTCATCTTTACCGCTTTGGGTGATGTTATCGGTTGTTTGTATACCATCAGCATTTAGTACGTAGAGGTGTTTACAAAAAGACAGTTTGGGCAGGGCTTCAGACAATAATAAATCCAGTGCTTCTCGGTCATTGAGTAAGGAGATGCATTGCAAAGCCAGCGTATGCATTTCTTCAGAAAGCATTGCCGTTAGCTTCTCACGTTGCACTCGTATGGTTTGTTTGAGGTTACCGTTATTCATAAGTCTGTCGTTCGAAAGAGGATTAAAAATGATCTGTCTTTATTGTAACCGTTTATGAGCTGGTTGATTCGATTGGCGAGGCCTAATCTTCGTATTAATACCGGCATAGCTATCAGTCCATAAGCCCTGTTTTTTACTTATATGTTGATATAGTATCTTAGCGGTTAATTTTCATAAATTTGAAACGGGAAGCGCATGGACGTCAGAAGTATTACAGAGCTTATGCGAGTAAATCTGCAACGCACATTATTGGTATTGCTATGTTTATTATCCAGTAGTGTGTTTGCCGGTTATGCGCATGATTCACGTCTGAACTGGTACAGCATTCACAGTCCGCATTTTCATCTGCATTATCACGATGGTCTTGAGGAAATGGCGCGTGAGACGCTGTCACTGGCCGAACGCATCCATACAGACCTGAGCGAGCAATTAAACTGGACACCAGAAGAGCCAGTAAATCTGGTGCTGACAGATGAATATGATTCATCCAATGGCATGGCAAATACCTATCCCGGTAACTGGATTATGCTGTTCGCCTCTCCACCTGATGATCTTTCTGGCCTGGAAGATCATGCTGGCTGGATGGAGTTGTTGTTCACCCACGAGTACACACATATCCTGCATCTGGATAAAGCAAGGAAGGGGCCGAGATTTTTGCGTGCAATCTTTGGCCGAAATTTTCTGCTTTTCCCTAATATGTTCCAGCCGCGTTGGATGACCGAAGGTTATGCGACTTATATCGAAACCGATGAAAATCGAGGTATAGGCCGTGGTCAGAGTAGTCTGTATGACGCCATGATGCGTACTGAGGTGTTAAATGGAATCAAGCCAATAAGGCAGCTTAATCAGCCCATGGCGACATGGCCAACAGGAACAGCGGCCTATCTCTACGGTGTGCATTTTTACCAGTTTCTGGCAGAGACCTATGGCGCTGAAAAAATAGACGCCCTGATCGAAAATTATTCTAATAATCTTATACCTTTTTATATTAATAATAATGCGGAGGAAATTTATGCCAAAGATCTATCGGTCCTTTGGCATGAGTTTGAAATATATTTACAGAAAAAATATCAACCACAAATTGATGCTGTTAAAAAGAAAGGCATCATAGAAGGCGAGCGCCTGACCACAGACGGTTACTTTACCGGTCCACTACGAGTTACGCCTGACGGAAAAGCCTATTACATTTCATATAACGGTAAAGAACACGCCAGCCTTATGATGATTGATCAGCAGTCTGAAATTCACCGACTACGGGAAGTGAATATGGGTAGCCGTCTGGATGTACATCCACAGGCCGGTGTATTACTGCTGCAACCAGAACATTGCCACAATGCAGCCGTTTACTACGATATATATCGAGTTGATCTTGAAGGTGATGAGCTTGAGCAGCTAACAGAATGTGCACGCTATCGAAATGCCAGCTGGTCAGCAGATGGTAGTGAGATTATTGCCGTTCATAATAAGGCCGGAAAAAATGAATTACATCTACTTGACCTTGATGGTCAGGTGAAAAGTGTCCTTTGGCGTGGTAAGCCCTGGGAAGTCATTGGTGCGATGGATGTCTCAACTGATGGCGAGGAACTGGTTGCGTCAGTCTGGCGGCAACAAACCGGCTGGAATCTTGAGCAATTTAATATCAACAGCAAAACATGGCGTCTGTTGACCAGTGATGCCGCCATAGAAGGCCATCCACAATATTCAACGGATGGAAAGTCGATCCTGTTTACCTCTGAACATGCAGGGATTTATAACATTCGTCGTAAGGATCTGGATACAGGTCAGTCAGTCAGTTTAACTAATGTCATCACTGGCGCAATGTCACCGGTTGAATCTGATAACGGCGATATTTACTACCTTGGATACACCGCTGATGGAACCGATGTTTTTAAACTGGATAAAAAGCAACAGATCAAAGAACCATTAGTGGAAGCGATCAATGGGTCAACTGGGCAAGCAGTATCGCAGCCAGAAATCTATAACGCAGGTTCTGCAGAAGCATATTCAGCCTGGGATAGTCTGCGGCCACGCTGGTGGTTGCCTCATATGTTTATCGATAATGCACGTAAAGAACTGGGTATCGTTACCGCTGGATCAGATAGTCTGTTACAGCATCTGTATAGCGTTGATCTTGCTTACGATATTGATAATCAATGGCCGCTGGGTTCCTTCCAGTATATCTATGATGGTTTGTATCCTCTAATAAAATTCGAGGCGGAACGAGAACATAGCTTCTTGTTAGATGGTAATAACATCAAGCAGAGGGCACGCCGCCACGGTAGTCAGGTAATAGAGATTGTCTTCCCCTTGTTGAGAATGGAGAGTAACTGGTCATTTAATCTTGGCGCATTTAAAGAGCAGTATGAGGATGTCTGGTGGCGAACTGGACTGTTGCCTAATGGTTCATATACCGACAATGTTTTGGGTATGGCACTGTTATACGATTCAACCGAATCACATATAAAATCCATCAGTCGAACTTCCGGACGCGAGCTTAATCTGGTGGTTGAAGACAGTGATAAAATCAGCGGCAGCGACTATAGTGGCAAAGTTTATCTGGGTGACTGGCGTGAGTTTTTTCAGTTGGGCGGAGAACACACACTGGCGTTACGTTATGCGGAAGCAAAAGGCACGGATACAACTCGGCCTTTTTATCTTGGCGGTATTCAGGACGATAGCAGCAGTATTAGCAGTATTATTAACCCTGTATTTGATACACCTTTCAATCATCGACAGTTTAGTTTACGTGGCTATCCGGAGGGTTTGCCTCAACTTAGCGGGCAGCGTATGCGACTCGGTTCGTTAGAGTATCGTTTGCCGATCAGTCGCATCGAACGTGGCTTCATGGCGCCGCCATTAGGAATAGATCAGCTGCATGCCACAATTTTTTACGAAGCAGGTAGTGCCTGGGATACAGCTAGTGATCCCACAGAATATTATCGCAGTACCGGAGTTGAATTTAATATTGATACCGTTCTGTTTTATTATTTGCCGCTGCAGCTAGCCATCGGTTATGCCAAAGGCCTGGATATGGGGGGAGATGAAGAATGGTATCTGCGACTTGGTGCAGCGTTTTAAGTTATCCAGTTGATTCCATGAAATGGCTGAAACCAAATCAGTGTGTAACTGATGATTAAGAATTCATCAGTTACACGTAGTTTGCCATGCAATAAAAAATTATTTTGTTTCGCAGGTCATATCTTGACCACAACACATAGGTGATTTTATTTTTCCATGGCCATTCGGGCATTTAGAAACCTGTACTGAACTACCATCTTCAAGTTTCAGGTTATCATTAACCAGCGGTGCATCACACTTGCCACAAGTTGCGTTAACACTCATTCCACATATAGAACATTCGTAAGTTGCCATTATATTTTTCCTTTAAAAGTTTAATTAAGATTTCTGAAGTATAAAGATATGATGATGCATCATAAATAAAAACCCAATAAGCCAGGTGGTCAGAATTTTTCAGCCTTTATTGTAATCTGATAGAGGCTTACATAAACCATGTATTTATGTGGGATTGTTTTGTAGGTTGTGCTAAAACATTAATCAGCACAATCAACACGGTTCCTGCCACTGTGCTTGGCCTGGTAAAGCATTTTATCTGCACTATCAATAATCTCTTTTTCAGATGTGCCATTATTTGGATAGCAAGCAATACCGGCACTGATTGTAATATGAACAGGTTCGCCATCTGCTTCACCAAAGCTGGTACCTTCAACCAGCGTCCTAATTCGTTCTGCCAGTATGCGCGCACCTTCTCTACCTACCTCAGGAAGAATCAATACAAACTCTTCACCACCATAACGGGAAAATTGATCAATATCACGGATTGTTTTTTCTACTAGTGTGGCGAATGTTTGCAATACGTAATCACCTGTTAAATGACCGTGCTTATCATTGACCTGTTTGAAAAGATCAATATCAATCATAATTAAAGACAGGTCGTGTTTGTATCTAACAGCACGGCTAAGCTCGTTAGAAAACCGGCGGTCAAATTCACGGCGATTTAATATTCCGGTCAAGCTATCCTGACATGCTAATAATTCCAGTTTAGTGTGTGCTTTTTCCAGATACTCTGTCATAGCATCAAAAGACTTTGACAACTCACCAATCTCGTCCAGACGATCCCATGACAGGCAGGTGCTGTAATCACCGTCACCTACTCGGTTAGCTGCGTTTTTTAAACAGCAAATGGGTTTTACTACAGCTTTTGCCAGTGTTCTAGTAAGCCACAGGATCATCAGTGCACTTATTGACGTGCCACCAATGATCAGGATGATCATTATATTGCGTAAATGATCTGCATCCTCGCTTTCTTCCGCTATTTCCAGCGTAACAATATTAAACATTTGTTCAAGAATTGGCGCTATCTGCTCGGATAAAGCATCTAGTGATTCCATCTCCTCTGCCATTGCATTGTTTCCAACAGGATTTGTTGTGGCTAGAATGTTAAGTGCTTTTTGCTCAATCTGTCGCCAGAGCTGGTCAACTTGATTTAACAGATCAAGTTCATCCGGATGTTCTGCCATAACTTTGAGCATATTGTTGATGGTCGCCGTGGCCTTGTCGGATGATGCTGTATAGTTTTCACGCTCATTTACGTTGCCGTGGACTATGTAGTCATTGGGGGCCATAACTGCCATGTGTATTGCCTGCTGCAGTTGCTTGATATTGGTTAACTCAAATGAACTGTGCTCAATGACGTTATTAAGATGTGTGATAGTACTGTTGAACACTGAATACTGAATTACAATCAGCGTTGCCAGTGGCACCAGCATCATCGTAGCGGTTAGTATAAAGCGCTGACGTAGGGAGTGTCTGTACCTGAAAACTGACTTCATTTTTTCATGGCCTTTTATTTCCAGGAAGTTGGTGACTTTTTAGGTGTCTATTTTTTTGTGTGGTAAAAAGATTTTAAAACAAAACCCCAACCCAAACTACCACCGCAATTCCAATCGCTAAAAACACAGCGCTAGAACCCATATCCTTAGCCCGACCCGATAGCTCATGTAATTCATCACCAACGCGATCAACCACAGCTTCAATCGCAGAGTTGATTAATTCGACGATCAAAATAAACAACAGACTACTGATTAAAATTGCCTTGTCCATCAGCGTTTCACCAAAATACAAAGCGGCAGGCACTAATAAAATACACAACCACAGTTCCTGTCGAAAAGCGGCTTCGTGCCTGTAGGCGGCTTTGAAGCCTAGCCACGAGTAACCTGCTGCATTAATAATTCTGGTGAAACCTGTAGCGCCAGTTTTTGCCATGATTTTTTCTCTTTAAGAATTCGGTTGGTCGTTGAGTTGTTGCAGGCGTTCTTTAGTGCCTACGTCTGTCCATGCTGTTTTGTGTAATTCGCCGCTGACTTTTTTTCTGGCTATTTTTTCTTTTAGTATTGGCGCGAGTGCGGTGACGCCTTCGGGGTAGCCAGCGAAAAATTGTTTGGTGTAGATACCGATACCGCTGTAGGTATAAAGTGGTTCACCGGAATTTTCTAGCCAGTTATTTTTTAGTGCGAAATCACCTTGCTTATTGTGGTCTGGGTTTTCAACCATGACCAGATGAGCTTCGCCTTGCAATTCTAATTTTGTTAATTGTTTGAAATTATAGTCGGTGAAGATGTCGCCGTTGATGATTAAAAAAGGTTCGTCGCCGAGCAAGGGTAAAGCTTTGATGATGCCACCGGCGGTTTCCAGTGCCTGATCGCCTTCGTCGGAATAATGAATATTTAAATTATATTTTTCACCGTTGCCGAGGCTTTGTTGTATTTGTTGACCTAGCCATGCGGTGTTGATGATGACATCTTTGATATCGGCCTGTGCGAGTTTATACAGATGATATTCGATGAGACTTTTTTCGCCGACTTTGAGCAAAGGTTTTGGCGTGCTGTCGGTGAGTGGGCGCAGGCGTTCACCTCGACCGGCGGCGAGTATCATGGCTTTCATGCTTGTTTTACTTTGGGGTGAATCAATACGGTTTGTTCGAGTATCTGTTGCAACGGTTTGAGTTCCTGGTAACGTGCGCAGGCATCGACTACGTATTTAAGTGTCAGCGGCAGGTCGTCTAAATATTGTGCTTTGCTATCGCGGTAATTCAGGCGGGCGAAGATGCCGAGTACTTTGAGGTGGCGTTGCACGCCCATAAAATCGAACCACTTTATAAACTGTGCTCTTTCAAAATTGGGTTCGTGAGCCAGACCGGATTTATATAAATAATCTTCCAGCCATTGTTCTATTTTTTCTCGTGGCCATTCGATGTAACAGTCCTTGAATAACGACACCAGGTCATAAGTGCAGGGGCCGATGACGGCGTCCTGATAATCGATAATGCCGGGGTTGTTTTTCTGGGTGAGCATTAAATTGCGTGAATGATAGTCGCGATGCACAAAAGTCTGTGGCTGTTCGAGTGCGCTCTGGATTAGCAGCTCAAAAGTGGCGGCCAGTTTTATTTTTTGTTCGTCATTCAATGACACGCCGAGATGACGGTTCAAATACCATTCTTCGAATAACGCCATTTCGTCGAGCAGACGTTTTCCATCGTACAATGGTAGTTCGTCCATGACTTCGGCTTTGATATTCTGCATGTGTATCAGTGAAGACACGGCATCGCTGTACAGGGTATCTGCATGTTGCTCACTCAGGTGATCGAGATAAGGCTGATCACCCAGATCGGTCAGCAATAAAAAACCCTGTTCGAGATCCTGCTCGATAATATCCGGCGCGTTGACGCCAGCGGTGCGTAGCAGTTTGCTGACTCTGATAAATGGCTCGCAATCTTCTTTTTCAGGTGGTGCATCCATGACCACGTAACTCTGGCCGGTGTTTTTGTCGGTGGTGCGAAAATAGCGGCGGAAGCTGGCGTCGGCAGAGGCGGGCACGACACCTGAAAAGGCGAAAGCAGGCATGGCATTTAACCAGTCCTGTAATAATTTTTTTCTATCTTGCTGTGAAAGATTCAATGTATTGTATATTTTGTTTAAAATGTTGCCGCAATTCTAGCAGTTTAAAGAATAATCGGATTGAAAAAGCGGGTTAATAAAATGAGAAAGTCAGTCGTTGTAGTTGGTATGGGTGAAATGGGCAGTGTCTTTGCTCGCGGTTTTCTGCGTGCGGGGCATCCGGTTTTCCCCGTAGTAAGAAATATGGACATGGCCAGCGTTGCTGATGAAATTGCCGAGCCTGAGCTGGTATTGATTGCTGTAGCTGAAGCTGATCTGCATCCAGTGCTGCAACAGGTGCCAGCAGCATGGTCTGATCGACTGGTGTTATTGCAGAATGAATTACTACCGAATGACTGGTTGCAATACGATCTCGAGCCGACGGTGATCTCGGTCTGGTTCGAGAAGAAAAAAGGCATGGACTCTAAAGTCATTATCCCCTCCCCAGTTTATGGCAAACATGCCAGTGGTGTTGCACAGGCGCTGGCCTCGATTGATATTGCTACGCATATATTACAAAGTGACGAAGCTTTGTTATTCGAGCTGGTGCTGAAAAATGTTTATATCCTGACCACCAATATCGCCGGTCTGCAAACCGGCGGCAACGTCGGTGAGTTGTGGGCGGATCATCGTGATGTGGCTAATGACGTCGCTAAGGAGGTGATTGAATTACAGCAGGTTTTGACGGGTCAGCAGTTCGATGTCGATGCTTTGATCGATGGCATGGTGAAGGCTTTCAATGGTGATTTGAATCATCAGTGCATGGGGCGCAGTGCACCGGGTCGTCTGGCGCGGGCGTTGGATTTAGCTGAGAGGAATGGATTGAATCTGGAGACGCTGAAGAAAATCAGCGCCGCTTCGCTGGCCTAAGCCTGTATCACTAGTTTTGGTGGTGAGCCTTTATTGATCACGGTGCGGATAATTGCCGCATACTCAACACCAAGACTGCTGTAAACATCATCCAGTGACATGTGCAGCACATTGGCGGCAACGGCACGCGCGACTCCGGCGTGGCCGACTATGAGAATATGTTTGCCTTCGTGCTCCGCAGCAATCGATAGATAAGTATCCCAGACACGTTTGGAAAACTCTTCCAGACCTTCAGCACCTTCGGGGCGATGGTGAACTGGATCAGCGTAGAAATGATTTAAGGCTTCACTGTCATCAGCCAGGATTTCTTCGGGGGTTAAACCTTCCCAGACACCGAAACCAATTTCTTTCATATCATCTTCGACGATGCAGGGGATGCCAGCTGATTCTGCCAGTGCCTGAGCAAAATCCAGGCAGCGTGCCAGTGGTGAGGAAATAATGATATCCCAGGGCACTTCCTCAGGAATGGAAGCCCACATCTGCGTCCAGCCCTTTTCAGTGAGCGGGTCGTTGACGCCGTAACCGCGATAACGGCGACCGCCTTCGGGTTCTCCATGTCGAATCACATCAATTTTGGTCATAATTTCATTCCTTTGAGTATTTAGCCCAGCCAGCCACCTAGTGTCAGCAACGCCAGCACCGCAATCCAGACAAGAATTGAGCGGGTAACCAAGCTACGTGCAGAACGGATACAGGAAATTTCATCGCTGCATTCCTGGTCGCTGAGAGCACCCAATCCGGTACTAATTAAAACATCGTAATTGGCCAGCGCAATATTTTCTTCATGGGGGCGGTTGTGATAGGCATGAACTGCACCATCAAAATGGCCGCTGAGTGCATATCCGATGGACAATAAACGTGCCGGTGCCCAGGCCATAGCAGATTGAACCAGAATGGCGGTATCTTGCATTGTCCTGTCATCATCCTGTTTGCTGATATTGGTCGCAAAGCGGTACAGCACCGCACCCAATGGACCGAGCAGCACAAACCAGAATAACACCGCGAATACACGTTCATTGGTGGCGCTGAGAATGGCGCGGGTGACATCAGTGATTTGTTGATCGGGTGCGGTGGAGGCAGAGCGCCCGGTGAGCACACTGGCATAGTGCAGGGCTTCATCATCATCACCCAGACTGCGGGCATCAAGATAAGCTTCGATATCGCTGATCAGGCAATCTGGACCCAGACAATAAAATAGAACCGGGAAGCTGAGCAGAAGAAAAGGGATGTCCCAGAGAATATCAAACAGGGCAAATTGCAAAACAACGAGAACCAGTACTGGGGCTGCCAGCACAGCGGCTAATTTGATCCAGCCATTATCTGTTTTGATGAAGCCGCTGAGGGTGCGGCTGTAACGTTCAAACCACGAGATATCGCGCAGATGATGCCAGTGCCGGAAGCTATGGTCGAGCATCAGGCTAAGAATGATAGAGATTAGAGCCATATTTTTAATATTTGTTGTGGAGCTGCTTAAATGATAGCACTACTCGGTTATTTTGATAGTCCTGAATTATCAAGGGTAATTTATCAGGTCTCGTCCTCACACGGAACCGTGCCAAATTTGACTCCAACCCCTGCAAGGTTACAATCAGGCAATACTTTCGCCACTTCAGAAGGATGGCCGTTGATATGGATAAACTGAAATACCTCATTCCCGTAATTGCTGTTTTACTTAATTCTGGTTGTGCTTCGTTTGGGCCGACTGTGAGAATTGAGACACCTGAGCCGGCGGAGGATTTTCTTTTATTGTGCGATTGGGCGCATAGCCCATGGTTCAAAATACATGGTGGTCGAAGTATTTATAACCGTGTCCCTATTGTCGCCAAATCTGGTGAAGATACTCCATGTGGTATGTCGCCATTTGGAGGGCACCCCAGTGTCTCAGTGATGCATCCCATATACCTGAATCCAACCATCACTGAGGAAGAGGATGTAACTATCTATCATTACACCGAAACCAAACTGGATTATCTGGATAAACAGAAAGAAAAGTTTGAGGCGGGGTTTTGGGATAAGCATAGGAATCCAGGGGCTAGGTATTCGGATAATTTAGTCAATTGCAGTTTTGGACATCAATATTTTGATTATTACAGCGAAGTAAAAAACGTTGATAAAGAACATTTCAAGCGGCTTTATCATGAATCAATGTTGGAGTGTTTTAAGCGTAAATTTTCAATAATTAAAAAATATGACCCGCAAATAGGCGGCCAATTGCCTACTGCAGATGAATGGATGAGGAAAATATGGGAATCTGATCAATGGAGTGAATACTAATGTCGATAAATTTTGTCTCATTCCCACACACAGGCATATAAACCATAAAACGTTACGTCAACAACCCCCTAAGCCTCCCCCAATCAAACCCACTACCAGGATCAGTCTTACGCCCCGGCGCAATATCGCTGTGACCAGTGAGTCGATTTTTATCAATGCTGTCATAGCTGCTATCCAGTGTTTTGATCAGTTCCGCCAGTTGTTGGTACTGAACATCTTCAAACTCAGAATCATCGGTGCCTTCCAGCTCGATACCAATCGAATAGTCATTGCAGGCCTCACGCCCTTGATAACAGGATTGCCCGGCATGCCAGGCACGTTGATGGAAAGGCACAAATTGTTGCACAGTTCCATCTCTGCGAATTAATACATGCGACGAGACTTTTAATTCATGAATTTCTTTGAAGTAGGGGTGTTCGTCAGCAGGTAGCTGATTAGTAAATAGTTTTTCAATCCACGGGCCACCGTATTCACCCGGCGGCAGGCTGATGGAATGGATGACGACAAGATCAATATCTTCGAGTGCAGGCCGTTCATCGGTGTTGGCTGAGGCGATATATTGCACATTTTCGATCAGGCCGGTTTCAGTATTTATTTTCACGCTTATTTATTTTAATTTTTTGAGTGGGCTTAATTATAGTTGCTCAGAGCTAAGGTGGTGATTGTATTGGAGTATTTTATTCATCAGGTGATTATCAGAAAAATCAATCCCCCATTACGCAGTAATGACAATCATTCCCCAGACGGTACAATGAGCGCCTTACTTCAGAGCTCGTAACCTTGAACACTTCTAACAAACCACAATTAAATCCCCAGCAAGCTAAAGCGGTACATACCATCGACGGACCGATGCTGGTGCTGGCGGGCGCAGGCAGTGGTAAAACGCGTGTCATTACCGAGAAGATTGCTTATCTGATCGGCCCCTGCGGTATCGCTGCAAACCGCATCGCGGCGGTGACTTTTACCAATAAAGCCGCCGAGGAAATGAAGAAGCGGGTGAAAAAGCTCACCGGAAAGAAAGAGTCCAGAGGGCTCAGAGTGTCGACTTTCCATCGACTGGCTTTGAATATCCTGCATAAGGAGTACGCGGCACTGGATTATAAGGCGGGATTTTCGTTGTTCGCCACGCAGGACAGCATTTCCACGCTTCAGGAATTGCTGCGCAGTGGCGGTGATCGTGGTCTGGACTTGGCCAGTCAGGCGCAGGCACAAATTTCTCAATGGAAGAACGATGGCATCATGCCCGAACAGGCCTCATCCGTCGCCGAGGATGACAAGCAGTTGATGATGGCCAGGCTCTACGTGAAATACCAGCGACAGTTGCACGCCTATAATGCCTTTGATCTGGATGACCTGATTCTGCAAACGGCGCATCTGTTTATGAATCGGCCGGATATTCTGGAATCATGGCAGAACAAAATTCACTACCTGCTGGTGGATGAGTATCAGGACACCAACGCTATGCAGTATCAGCTGGTGAAAATGCTGGCTGATCGCCGTAAGTGTTTGACTGCCGTGGGCGATGATGACCAGTCGGTCTACGCCTGGCGTGGTGCGCGCCCTGAAAATCTGGAGCAGCTGGCGAAAGACTTTCCCAATCTTGAGTTGATCAAGCTGGAGCAGAATTATCGTTCCACCAGCCGTATCCTCAAGGTGGCCAATGAGCTGATCAAAAATAATCCGCACGTTTATGAAAAGCGCCTGTGGAGCGAACTCGGTTACGGCGATCCGATACGGGTGATGCAGTGCAATAGCGCCGAGGATGAAGCTGAGCGGGTGTGTATCGAGCTGCAATCGCACAAAATTCAGAACGGCACCAAATATGAACATTACGCGATTTTGTATCGCGGTAATTTTCAGGCGCGTATTTTTGAAACCTTTTTGCGCGCGATGGGTATTCCTTATGTGGTTAGTGGTGGCATTTCGTTTTTCGAGCGCACCGAAATCAAGGATGTGGTTTCTTATTTGCGCCTGCTGGCCAACCCTGATGACGATGCGGCTTTCTTACGGGTGATCAATACGCCGCGCAGAAATATTGGCCCGGCGACGCTGGAAAAGTTGAGTAAGTACGCAGTCAAACGTGAGGTGAGTTTGCTCACCGCTTGCGGTGAAGTCGGTGTGCAGAGTCATGTCTCACCCTCAGCGTACAAACATCTGACGCAATTTTGTGACTGGCTGTTGCGTCTGGCTAATCGTGCTGAAGATGAATCGGCGACGACGATTACCAGCCAGCTGCTGGATGATCTGGGTTACGAAACCTGGTTGCTGGAACAGAGCCCTGATGTGGAAACGGCTGAGCGTCGCTGGAAAAATGTCATGGATTTGATGGAATGGATATCTCGCTTACAGACAAAAGATCCCGAAGCCGGTGTCGCTGAGTTGATGTCGCGTCTGGCATTGATGGATATCTTGCAACGCCAGGAAGATGACAAGCCGCAGGATGCGGTCAAGCTGATGACCCTGCATGCGGCTAAGGGACTGGAATTCCCGCATGTATATCTGGTCGGCTTTGAAGAAGATTTAATCCCGCATCTGGTCAGCGTTCAGCAAGATAGCATCGAAGAAGAGCGGCGTCTGGCCTACGTCGGCATTACCCGTGCGCAGCGCACCCTGACCATGACGATGGCGAGTGTGCGTAAACGCTATGGTGAAAAGGTAGACTGCGAGCCTAGTCGCTTTCTGGAAGAGCTGCCAAAAGACGACCTGGAATGGTCGGGTGGAAAACATGAGGTTAAATCAACGCCAGAAACCGGGCGCTCCCATTTAGCGGGATTAAAGGCGTTACTGGGGTAGATGAGAATTATTCTCATTCAAAAAGACCTGTAAAATTAGATAGTTAGACCGGTTTTAGTTTAGAATAGACTTACATAGGGAAGTGAGATACTTGACAAGGTTGTTAACACTACGGATAATGCGAATCATTATCATTTACACTTAAAAGACCCACTTACATGTTGACACAATTTTTACGACCGTTTTCCCTTCTGATAGCGGTTATGTTTTGTATGGCTCCCGCAGTTTCTCTGGCCAACCCCTCTCAGCGCCTTGTGCAAATGCTGGATTATATTGGTGTCGACTATCCCCCAACAATTGTTAATGGCGAAATTGTGAATGAAGTTGAATACGCAGAAATGCAGGAATTTTCTGGTGAGCTGCGTAACCTTATTATGGCTATGCCGGAAAATGCAGATAAAAACAACTTAGTTGAAGAAGCAGAAAGAGTTCGTAGAGGTATCGCAAACCGAATTATCGGTACCGAGATAACCTTACTTACTCAACAACTCAAAACTGATTTAATCAGTACTTATAAGATTTCGGTTGGTCCTAAAAAAACACCAGACCTTTCTAATGTGCAGGCTTTGTATGAATCTGAGTGCTCATCCTGTCATGGTGTAATGGGTTACGGTGATGGTCCTCTGGCCAGCATACAGGAAATCCCCCCCAGTGATTTTCACGATATGGAACGTCAATACACCCGCAGTATATTTGATTTGTATAACACGATTTCACTGGGCGTGGATGGCACACCAATGAAGGCTTTCAATCAACTTAGCGATGAACAGCGCTGGGCACTGGCTGTTATGGTGAGTCGTTTTTCTGGCAAACAGGAGCAACGCGAAGCCGGGAAATTATTGTGGCAGCAGGGTCATTTGCGTGATTACTTTAAGTCATTACCTAATTTAACCGGCATGTCTTATGTAAAAGCAGAAGAGCTTGGTAATGACATCAATATTGATGGCAAAGCTGTGCTCGCCTATTTGCGCAACGAGCCATCTATTCTTGATGTCAGTGATCACGCCGCACTGGATACCAGTATCGCCATGCTGGCGGTTAGCCTTGAACATGCTCGTGCCGGTGATCACAAAGCGGCATATAAAGCAGCCCTGTCAGCTTATCTCGATGGTTTTGAATTGGCCGAGCCCTCATTAGTGATCATTGATAAAACACTTAAGTTGAAAGTTGAAAAAGAAATGATTGCCTTCCGTGAATTTTCCAAAGTAGGTGATGTGGCGCAACTGGAACGTGTGCAAATAACCCTGGTTGATTTATTAAATGAATCAAAAAATGTGATTAGTTCAACGCAGATGTCGCCAGCGGCAGCATTCACTGGTTCATTCATCATTTTATTGCGTGAAGGCGTTGAAGCTATTTTAGTACTTGCCGCTATCATGGCCGCATTGATTAAAACTGGACGACGTGAAGCCGTGAAATATATTCACGCAGGCTGGGTTAGCGCAGTGGTACTGGGTGTGATTACCTGGTGGGTAGCAGAAAACTTGATTTCAATCAGCGGTGCCAGCCGAGAGGTAACCGAAGGTGCGGCAGCTCTGTTTGCTGCAGCTATTTTGGTTTATGTCGGTTTCTGGTTACACAGTGCCAGTAATAGTAAGCAGTGGAAAAAGTTTATCGAGCATAAGATTGATAATGCCATGGAGAACAGCACACTATGGGTGTTGGCCACGGTTTCTTTTATTGCCGTCTACCGCGAAATGTTTGAAACGGTTCTTTTCTATCAAGCCATGTGGGTGCAGATTGATAGCAGTAGTTCACAGCATGGCTTCCTGTTAGGTGTTTTAGCAGCCTTAGCTTTGCTGTTAATCCTGGCCTTCGTCGTAATGCGAGTAGGAACACGGTTACCGATTAAGCAATTCTTCCAGATCAATGCCGTTTTATTATTTATCTTGGCCGTGATATTTGCAGGTCAGGGCATAGCCGCTTTTCAGGAAGCCGGAATGATAGCCAGCAGTATGATTAATTTCCCCAAAGTTGAAATGCTGGGTATTTATCCGACACTACAGAGTCTGGGGCTGCAACTGTTTGTCCTGTTTCTTGGTGCTGGTTTGTTATCGTATCAACGCAAGAATAACTAGTGTTAAAAGATAATTGGTGATCAGACTGGATGTCTGACTGTGGCGGGCTTAATAGCCCGTTTTTTTTGCTCTGAATATTCGAACGGCACAATTTATGATAGTGTTGGTTTCGATAACACCAGATGGATAGAATATGCCCGATCAAAAAGATCTTGAACTGTTAATTCTAGGTCATACCCCGATACTTCAAATTGAATCGCATGAAGAAAAACGTGCGTTAAATCTACTGGTGCGCATTGCAGTCAGTAACCGACTACCGGTTTATCAATGGTCGGTGACAGAAGGTTTAACACGACTTGATATCGACCTGGGTACGCAGCGCCATAACTCCGAGCCTTCAGATGTGTTGGCGCATATTAAATCGTCGAATACAGAAGGTATATTTGTACTGCTTGATTTCGAGCCTTATCTTAGTGATCCGAAGAACGTACGCTACATCAAAGAAATTGCCATGGCATTCGATGGTGGCCGCAATAAGTTAGTGTTGATCAGTCATAAAATAAACATGCCGATGAGTCTCAATCATAGTGTCGCGCGTTTTGATTTGAGTCTGCCCGATGAAAAAGCACTGATCAATATTGTTAATGAAGAAGCTATCAATTGGCAGAAGCAAACAGGACAGAAGGTTTCAGTTGATAAAAAAGCGGTATCACGCATAGTCAGTAATTTGAAAGGATTGACCTTCAAGGATTCAAGACGATTAATCAGAAATGCCATCGTTGATGATGATGCCATTACCGAAAGCGATATCGATGCTGTCATGAAAGCTAAGTATCAATTATTAAATCGCGATGATGTTATTTCGTATGAATTTGATACCGCTCGTTTTGGTGATGTCGGCGGTATGAAAAAATTAAAAACATGGCTACATCAACGCGAAAAAGTTTTTCATGGGCAGGATAATGTACACGGTATCGATGCCCCCAAAGGCCTGCTTTTGTTGGGCGTGCAGGGCTGTGGCAAAAGTCTCGCCGCCAAAGCCATTGCCGGTATCTGGAATGTACCTTTATTGCGGTTTGATTTTTCTGCACTGTACGATAAATATATTGGTGAGTCAGAAAGTAATTTACGCTCTTCATTAAAAACTGCTGAGGTGATGGCTCCCTGTGTATTGTGGATTGATGAAATAGAAAAAGGCATCTCAGGTGGAAATGATGACGGCACTTCTAAAAGAATATTAGGTGCTTTCCTGACCTGGTTAGCAGAAAATAAATCACATGTATTTGTCGTTGCCACTGCCAATAATATTGAAGAGCTGCCGCCGGAACTAATACGAAAAGGCAGGCTGGACGAAATATTTTTTGTGGATCTACCCAATGCAGAAATTCGTAAACAGATATTCTCTATTCATATGGAAAAACGTCAAGTTGCGATAAATGATGTGAATCTGGATGAAGTGGCTCAGGCTTGCGATGGTTTTTCAGGCGCAGAAATCGAGCAGGTGGTAGTCAGCGCAATGTATGCAGTACGCACAGAAGATGATGGCATGAACACGAAACACCTGATTGATGAAATTAAAGCGACTCGCCCCCTGTCGGTGGTAATGGCAGAGCAGATAAGTGAATTACGGATGTGGGCAGCTAATCGAACTGTGCCAGTTGATTAAGTTGTTTTATCGCGAAGATATGCTGCTCGATAAGAATCAAAAATACCAATTATCCAGCAAATCATTATGGTGTAGCTAGCCAAATCGAGTAGTTGAGCTTCATTACCCGCAGCTTGTTGTGTTAGTGACTCTGTAATGGCGTTAACATCGGCAGCTATATCACCATTTTGTATTTTTTCGACTACTTGCATGGCTAATTCAATAGACTTTGAAGTTAAGTAATAAAGTGCAGACAGTGAAGTACCTATTAAAATAGTGGCTTGAATATACTTCTTTAAAAAAAGATGACCAACACCTGGAAATACAAAAGCGGATAATAATGCGGCTTTCATTGGGCTTTTCATAGAGGAACTTCCAGTAAAGCCGCTTTGTTAGAAAGAAAATATAAACCGTTAGTAATGTGTTTTAAGCGCAAACTTTCTTCTCAAATCGCGCAAAATAATATAAACCCATGGCCAGAGCAAGGCGCTGCTGAGCGATGGCATAAAATATAACCAGCTATCCGGTGCATGTCCCATGATGCCGCTCACCCATAAAACTATCGCCTGCTTCATCAAAAGCAAAAAGAGAATAAGGATGGCTTGTTGCACTAATGAGGCAACACGTAATCGCTGATGTTGTACGTGAATAATATAAATGACCAGCATCAGTCCTAGTGCGTGTTGGCCAAGCAATGCGCCGTGTGATACATCTAACATCAAACCGGCACACCATGCGATGGTGACGCCGATGCTGGCCGGTAAGGCCATAGTCCAATAAATTAAAACCAGTGTTACCCAGTCGGGACGAAAGTCTTGTGCCCAGTCGGGTAGCGGCATCATGGATAGCATGAATGCGCCAATAATAGTAATTACAGCGATGCGGGTATTAGCGTTCATCATCGATGTCTTGGGTAGTTTGTGGTTGGTTGTGCCAGACCAGTAATACTTCACGGCTGCGATCTAGCAGTGCCAGTGGCTCGGCGGTTACTGTGACAAAGGCTTCATCGGGTGAGCGTTCGATGTGGGTGATCACGGCCACCGGGTAGTTGGCAGGAAAACGCCCGCCCAGCCCTGAGGTTATCAGTGTATCGCCTTTGCGGATGTCGGCATTGTGTGGAATGTGACGTAAATCGAGTTGGTCTATTTTTCCGGTGCCAAAGGCAACGGCACGCAGACCCGTTCGGTCTATCTGTACTGGTATGGCGTGACTGGCATCGGTGATTAGCATGACGGTGGATGATGTTGAACTAACATGCACGGTTTGACCAATCACACCCTGTGCTTCGATGATAGGCTGTGAAATATAAACCTTGTCATCGCTGCCTTTGTTGATGATGATGAGTTGTCGATACGGGTCGACATCAACATTGATGATTTCGGCAATCAGGACTTCTTCAGCAACTTTGGGAGTGGCACGTAGTAGTTCACGCAGGCGTAAGTTTTCTTTTTCGAGAATATCCAGTTTTTGCAGGCGAACCCGGTTTTCCAGATACAGGTCTTCGAGTCTGCGGTTGTTTTCCAGTAGCGTTTGATGTGTGCTCAGCGTTTCATCGGCCCAGTGATACAGGCGAATAGGCAGGTCGATGGTGTATTGAAGGGGGTAGAGTACAGATGACATGGCGTTGCGGACATTTTCCATCTGACCCCAGCGGTGATCCAGTGTCATTAGGCCGATGCTGGCAATAACCAGGGTGAGTGCTCGCAGGGTGACTGATGGGCCTTGTAGGAAGAGCGTTTGCATTGGTTAGCGACAGGCCGACTGTTTATAGTGAAAGTATGACAGAGGATTTTCTGTCACGTGTTTAATCAAGTGCGAGGAAGTCGATTCCATGCTCGTCGATTAATTCCAGTACTCGACCACCACCACGTGCCACGCAGGTAAGTGGATCTTCAGCCATAACCACGGGCATGCCGGTTTCTTCCATCAGCAGGCGATCGATATCACGCAGCAGTGCACCACCGCCAGTGAGCACGATACCGCGTTCAGCAACGTCGGCACCCAGTTCAGGTGGTGTCTGCTCTAATGCAGTTTTAACGGCCTGGACGATACCTTGCAGAGGTTCTTGCAGGGCTTCAAGAATTTCATTGCTGTTGAGTGAGAAACTTCGAGGTATACCTTCGGAAAGGTTACGACCTTTTACTTCAAGTTCCAGTAATTCTTTGCCGGGGTAGGCCGCGCCGATTTCATGCTTGATGCGTTCAGCGGTGGATTCACCAATCAGAATGCCATAGTTACGACGTACGTAACTGATAATAGCTTCGTCAAATTTATCACCACCAATTCGTGCTGAAGCAGAATAGACGATGCCGTTTAGAGAAATCACAGCAACTTCTGAAGTACCACCACCAATATCCAGCACCATGGAGCCGCGAGCTTCATCAACAGGCATGCCCGCACCGATCGCGGCAGCCATAGGCTCTTCAATCAAATGAACACTGCGTGCACCTGCATCGTTGGCAGATTCACGGATAGCTCGACGTTCAACCTGGGTGGCACCACAGGGTACGCAGATTAGTACTCGTGGGCTAGGGCGTAGGAAGCGGCTTTCATGGACTGAACGGATAAAGTGTTGCAGCATTTTTGCGGTGATGTTGAAGTCAGCGATCACACCATCGCGCATAGGGCGGATGGCTATAATATTTTGCGGGGTACGGCCGAGCATGCCTTTGGCTTGTTTTCCGTAAGCCTCAATAGAGGTTGGGCCACCGGGGCCTCGATCCTGTCGGATAGCCACGACCGAAGGTTCATCTAGCACTATGCCTTTACCACGAGAATAAATCAGCGTGTTGGCTGTACCCAGATCGATGGATAAGTCGTTGGAAAATAAACCTCTAAAGCGCTTAGGTAACATCGATTTTTTACTCGTTTGTTCGTTTGTTCTAATTAACTTACTGAATATAGGCTAATTTAGAAGATTTTGGTGAAAACTGGCGCGTACTCTAACAATAGGGTTTGATTCGGGCAAGCAAAACAGTGCGATAAAGCGCGGTTTATGCTAACTTTCCGCTCTTTGCAGGCAGCTATCGGTTGTCTTGCGATGATATTGATAATTTTGGAGTGATTTTAATGTCCCTTGATGCGGATGCAGTGAAAAAAATTGCCTATCTGGCACGTTTGAAAATTGATGAGGCAGATGTGCCTGGTTATGTAAATAATCTGTCAAATATTATCGATCTGGTCGAGCAGATGAGTGCAGTAGATACCGAAGGGGTATTGCCGATGTCCCACCCTATGGACGCGGTTCAGCGCTTGCGCGAAGACAAGGTCACTGAGACTAATCAGCGCGAAATCTTTCAGGCGATTGCACCAAAGACTGAAGATGGTCTTTATTTAGTGCCGCAGGTGATCGAATAATGAGTGACTACCATAAAAAAACCATCGCAGAATTATCGGCTCTGTTGCAGGCGGGCGAAGTCAGCAGTGTTGAGCTGACTCAATATTTTCTTGATCGCATCAAATCTCACGATGAAAAATTAAACAGCTTTATCACTGTCACCGATGAGCTGGCTCTGAATGCGGCAAAAGAAGCAGATGAAAAAATTAAAAATGGTGATGCAGGTCCATTGACCGGTGTGCCCATCGCGCATAAAGATATTTTTTGTACCGAAGGTGTACGCACCAGTTGTGGTTCAAAAATGCTGGATAATTTTATTTCGCCTTACGATGCAACCGTGGTGACTAAAATGAAAGCAGCGGGTGTTGTCATGTTGGGTAAAACCAATATGGATGAATTTGCCATGGGTTCATCGAATGAAACCAGTTACTACGGCGCGGTAAAAAATCCCTGGGATACCGATACTGTCCCCGGCGGTTCATCGGGTGGTTCAGCCTCGGCAGTGGGTGCGCGCTTAGCACCGGCCGCAACTGGTACCGATACCGGCGGTTCGATTCGCCAGCCTGCCTCTATGTGTGGCATTACTGGAATCAAACCCACCTACGGACGTGTTTCACGTTTCGGTATGATCGCGTTTGCATCAAGCCTAGATCAGGCTGGACCGATGGCGCAAAGCGCAGAAGACTGTGCATTGTTGCTGAATGCCATGGCCGGTTTTGATGAAAGAGATTCAACCTGTATTGATAAAGAAGTGCCTGATTACACCGCTGATTTAGATAAACCTCTGGCAGGTTTGCGCATAGGTTTACCCAAAGAATATTTTGGTGAAGGCTTGAATGCCGAGGTTGAAAAAGTCATTCGTGGCGCACTGGGAGAATATAAAAAACTCGGCGCAGAATTGATTGATATCGAATTACCGAATAGCGGTTTATCGGTACCAGTTTATTACGTGGTGGCACCGGCGGAATGTTCAGCAAACTTATCTCGCTTTGATGGTGTGCGTTACGGTTATCGTTGCGAGAATCCGGTTGATTTAATGGATTTGTACACTCGTTCACGCGGTGAAGGTTTTGGTGCGGAAGTAAAACGTCGCATCATGATCGGTACTTATGCTTTGTCATCTGGTTATTACGATGCTTATTATCTGAAATCACAGCAACTGCGTCATAAAATCAGTGATGACTTTAAAGACGCTTTTGAAAAAGTTGATGTCATCATGGGGCCAACTGCACCTGATACTGCGTTCAAAATTGGTGAGAAATCGGATGATCCGATTTCCATGTACCTGTCTGATATTTACACCATTGCGGTAAACCTTGCTGGCCTGCCGGGCATGTCGGTGCCAGCGGGTTTTGTTAATGGCATGCCAGTCGGTTTGCAGATTACCGGTAACTACTTCAAAGAAAGTCAGTTGTTGAATGTGGCGCATCAGTACCAGAAAAATACAGATTGGCACCGCGCAATTCCGGAGGATTTCTCATGAGTTACGATAGCAACTGGGAAGTCGTGATTGGTCTGGAAATTCATTGCCAGCTTGCGACGAAATCAAAAATATTTTCAGGCTCCAGTACCGCTTATGGCGCTGAACCCAACACGCAGGCGAATGCCGTTGATCTGGCTATGCCTGGTGTTTTGCCTGTGTTTAATAAAGAAGCATTACGCCTGGCGGTTAAATTTGGTTTGGCGGTGGATGCTGAAATTGGTATGCGTTCGGTGTTCGACAGGAAAAACTATTTTTATCCTGACTCACCTAAGGCTTACCAGATCACGCAGATGGATCATCCCATCGTCGGTGTTGGTCATATGGATATCGAACTGGAAAATGGTGAGACAAAACGCATCGGAATTACCCGTGCGCATCTCGAAGAAGATGCAGGTAAATCTATGCACGGTGCTTACCATGGCATGACGGGTATCGATCTAAATCGTGCCGGTACGCCCTTGATTGAAATTGTCTCCGAACCGGACATGAGTTCGGCAAAAGAAGCTGTGGCTTACATGAGAAAAATTCATTCGCTGGTTCGTTACATTGAAATCAGTGACGGCAACATGCAGGAAGGTTCATTCCGCTGTGATGCCAATGTTTCGGTTCGACCAAAAGGTCAAAAAGAATTAGGTACCCGTGCCGAGTTGAAAAACATTAACTCATTCCGTTTCGTTGAGAAGGCTATCAATATTGAAATTGAACGTCAGATTGATGTCATCGAAGATGGCGGTAAGGTTGTTCAGGAAACACGATTGTACGATGCGGATAAAAATGAAACTCGCTCCATGCGTAGTAAGGAAGAAGCCAATGATTACCGCTACTTCCCCGATCCTGATTTGTTACCTGTAGTGATTGATGAGGCATATGTTGAAGCTATCAGAAAAGAATTACCTGAACTGCCTGAGCAGAAAAAACAGCGTTACATTAAAGAATTTGACCTCTCTTCTTACGATGCTGATGTGATTACCTCTTCCAGAGAACTGGCTGATTATTTTGAAACCGTCAACGCTAAATGCGGCGATGCAAAATTAGCAGCAAATTGGGTCACTGGTGAATTAGCAGCAAGGCTGAATAAAGAAGAAATCGAAATTACTGATTCGAAAGTGGATGCCGAAGCTTACGCCGGTTTATTGCTGCGCATCAAAGACAATACGATTTCAGGAAAGATCGCCAAAGATGTTTTCGAAGCCATGTGGCAGGGAGAAGGCAGCGCCGATGAAGTCATTGAAAGCAAAGGTTTGAAACAGATTACCGATAGCTCAGCGATTGAAGCCATGGTTGATGAAGTTATTGCCAATAATACAAACCAGTTCGAAGAGTTGAAAGGCGGCAAAGATAAAATGATGGGCTTCTTTGTCGGTCAGGTGATGAAAGCTTCTGGCGGTAAAGCCAATCCTGGCCAGGTTAATCAGATCATGCGTAAGAGACTGGATGCATAATGAACGAATCAGAATTTGTTGATCTCGCCGAAGAAACCATCGAAGCCATACAGGAATCGATTGAGGAGTCCGGTGCAGATATTGATTATGATGAAATCACGGCGTG
>JAOUKV010000028.1 GCA_029882355.1 Gammaproteobacteria bacterium
GGCTTGCAGGCGCGTTTGATGTCACAGGCCTTGCGTAAACTGACTGCTAATATCAAGCGTTCCAATACCTTAGTGATCTTTATTAATCAGATTCGTATGAAGATTGGCGTCATGTTTGGTAGCCCTGAAACGACTACTGGTGGTAATGCGCTGAAATTCTATGCTTCAGTCCGTCTGGATATTCGTCGCACCGGCGCTATCAAGAAAGGCGATGAAGTTGTCGGAAACGAAACTAAGGTCAAAGTGGTTAAGAATAAAGTTGCGCCCCCGTTCAAAATCGTCAATTTCGAGATTCTGTACGGTGAAGGTATTTCACACGAGGGCGAGCTGATTGCCATGGGTGTGGATAACAACATCATCGATAAAGCCGGCGCCTGGTATAGCTACAATGGCGATCGCATTGGTCAGGGTAAAGAGAAGGTACGTGAGTTCCTTAAGGAGAATCCTGATAAGGCGGATGAGATTGAGGCGAAGCTACGTGAAATGTTGTTGCCTAAGCCTAAATCTGCTGATGATATTACGGCTGAAGATGCTGCCGTGATGGACGCTGACGAGTCGATGCCCGAAGAGGTTTAGTCGTATTGATGGCTGCTCGGATGGCATCCAGTGCGAAGCATGTTGCGGTTCGATTGCTTTCCAGGCGCGAGCATTCGGCCGAGGAGCTACGTCAGAAACTGACAAAGCGCGAATTTGAAGCCGATGAAATTGCCACCGCTCTGCTTGAGTTAAAGCAGGGCGACTGGCAGTCGGATGAGCGCTACGCTGAAGCCTATATTCGAAGTCGTCGCTTGAAGGGATATGGGCCTGTTCGCATTGCTTCGGAACTCAGGGATCGGGGCGTAGATGAGCTAATAGTCGATCGTTACTTATCGGCTGATGATGATGTCTGGTGGCAAGCAATAGTGCGTGAATATCAGAAAAAATACCATGGTAGTCAGTTCGAAGATTATCAGGAGAAAGCCAGGCGTATGCGTTTTTTGCAATATCGCGGGTTTTCATTAGATCAAATACATGAAGTTGTTAAATAGAATAAAAACAACAATATAACTAACTTATTAAAAGTAAAATATAACATGACTTCCAGCTCAGAACTCCGTCAGCAATTTCTCGAATTCTTCAAAAATAAAGGTCATGAGATCGTTTCGAGCAGTTCTCTGGTGCCCGGTAATGATCCTACATTGCTGTTCACTAACGCAGGTATGGTTCAGTTCAAGGATGTTTTTCTGGGTCGTGATAAGCGAGCTTATACGCGTGCGACATCCAGTCAGCGCTGCGTACGCGCTGGCGGCAAGCATAACGACCTGGAAAACGTCGGTTACACCGCGCGTCACCACACTTTTTTCGAGATGCTGGGTAATTTCAGTTTTGGCGATTATTTCAAGCAGGAAGCGATTGCCTATGCCTGGGAGTTTTTGACCGAGGTGGTGGGTCTGCCCGAAGAGCGGCTTTGGGTGACGGTCTTCGAAGAAGATGATGAAGCCGCTGATATCTGGCTGAAAGATGTCGGTGTCAGTCCGGATCGTTTTAGTCGTATTGGTGCCAAAGATAATTTCTGGTCGATGGGTGATACCGGCCCCTGTGGGCCGTGTACCGAGATCTTCTATGATCACGGTGCCGATATTGCCGGTGGGCCACCGGGAACGCCTGAAGAAGACGGTGATCGTTATATTGAGATCTGGAATCTGGTGTTCATGCAGTACAACCGTAGCAGTGATGGTGAGCTGCACAACCTGCCAGCGCCATCGGTGGATACTGGCATGGGGCTGGAACGCCTGGCGGCCATTCTTCAGAATGTGCACAACAACTACGACATCGACCTGTTCCAGTATTTGATTAAAGCTGCTGCTAAAGCGACTAATACTGATGATTTATCCAATAAATCATTGCGTGTTATCGCTGATCACATTCGTTCCTGTGCTTTTTTGATTGTCGATGGTGTAATGCCGTCGAATGAAGGTCGTGGTTATGTTTTGCGTCGTATCATTCGTCGCGCTGCGCGTCACGCTCATAAGCTGGGTATGACCGGTTTGTTTTTCCATAAACTGGTCGCGCCGTTAGTTGATCAGATGGGTGAAGCTTATCCTGAGCTGGCCGAAGCGCAGGCTAATGTAGAGCGTGTGCTCAAGCTTGAAGAGGAGCGCTTTGCCGAGACACTGGATCAGGGTATGCGCATACTCGATGAGGCGATAGCCAGGCTCAAAGGAAAAACCATTCCTGGTGAGACCGCGTTCAAGCTTTATGATACATATGGCTTCCCGATTGACCTGACTGCAGACATCGCTCGTGAGCGGGATTTGCTGGTCGATCATGCCGGATTTGAAGTCGCCATGGATGAGCAGCGCGACCGTGCGCGCACCGCCAGTCAGTTTGGTGTGGACTACAACCGTGATATCGAAGTCGAAGCTGAAACCGATTTTACAGGTTACGATCACGTGGACGGATTCAGTAATATCAAAGAGTTATTTGTAGATTCTAATTCAGTTTCTTCTGTTGAAGCTGGGCAAAAAGCGATTGTCATTCTTGATCAGTCGCCGTTTTATGCGGAGTCAGGCGGGCAGGTGGGGGATGTCGGTGTGCTAACAACGGACTCCGCCAGCTTTGCCGTACAGGATACTCAGAAGCAGGGTAATAGCATTTTACATATCGGTGTTGTGGAGTCGGGCAGTCTGGCTGTGGATGACACGGTTCAGGCCTCAATTGATAAGGATAACCGTCAGGCGGTTGGCTGTAATCATTCCGCGACTCATCTGATGCACGCCGCTTTGCGCGAAGTGCTGGGCGATCATGTTCAGCAGAAAGGTTCGTTGTGCGATGCTCAGCGTTTGCGTTTCGACTTCTCGCATTTTGAACCGATCAAGGCCAATGAATTACGCCAGATCGAGCGCAGGGTGAATCAGCAGATTCGTCATAACTCAGAAGCTAATGTGAAAGAAATGGCCATTGAAGAGGCGAAAAAATCCGGTGCGATGGCATTGTTCGGTGAGAAATATAGCGATGTCGTGCGTGTTGTCTCGATGGGAGATGAGTCTGATGGTCGCTTCTCAACAGAATTATGCGGTGGTACACACGTTAATCGCATGGGTGATATAGGCTTTTTCAAGATCACCGCTGAGAGTGGTATCGCCTCGGGTGTTCGTCGTATCGAAGCGGTAACCGGCGCGGGTGCACTGGCCTGGGCTGAAGAGCGTGAAGCTCAGCTCGATGCGATAGCTGATCAGCTCAAAACCAGTCGTGATGACGTCGGCAACAAGGTGGATCAGCTGGCGAACCGGGTGCGTGAACAGGAAAAATTACTCGCGCAATTAAAGTCCAAACTGGCTTCACAGGCAGGCAGTGATCTCTCGTCACAGGCCGAAGATATCAATGGAGTGAAGGTACTGGCAGTGCAACTGGAGGGCGCTGATAGCAAGACCTTACGCGACACGATGGATCAGTTGAAAAACAAGCTTGGCTCATCCGCCATTGTCCTGGCCAGTGAAGAAGATGGTAAAGTGCGCCTGATTGCAGGTGTTAGCAAAGATTTGATAAAAACAGTTAAGGCCGGTGATCTGGTCAATATCGCTGCCGCTGAGGTTGGAGGCAAGGGCGGTGGGCGCCCTGATATGGCGCAGGCGGGTGGTGATCACCCTGAAAAAATTCCACAGGCACTGGCTGCGGCCAAGGCCTGGTTGAAAACAAACCTGTAAGTACTGGTTGCCTTTATAATTATTCGCTTATATACTCTCATCTTATTGAATTTACATTGATAACTTTATATCAACTATGGCTTTAATCGTACAAAAATACGGCGGAACTTCAGTTGGCTCTATCGAGAAAATCGGTAAAGTGGCTGATAAAGTCTGTGCGCTGGCTAAATCGGGTGATCAGGTCGTGGTTGCTGTTTCTGCGATGAGTGGCGAGACCAATCGACTGCTTGCGCTTGCTAGCGAAATGAGCGAAAAGCCACATTCCCGCGAATTAGATGTGATTATTTCAACGGGTGAGCAAGTTACAATCGCACTGTTGACTATGGCCTTGCTTGATAGAGGTTGTGATGCGCGTTCTTATACGGGTACGCAAATCAAAATGCTGACGGACAGTACGCACGGCAAAGCTAGGATCCGCGAAGTGCAGTGCGAAGCAATGCGAGAAGACCTTGATGCAGGGCGTGTTGTCGTGGTCGCTGGTTTTCAGGGGGTCGATGAACACGGTCGTATCACCACTTTGGGTCGTGGTGGTTCAGATACCACAGCCGTAGCGATTGCCGCTGCGCTGAAGGCTGATGAATGCCAGATTTATACTGATGTGGATGGGGTTTACACGACCGATCCACGCGTCGAGCCCAAGGCTCGCAAACTTGATCATATTACTTTTGAAGAAATGCTGGAAATGGCTAGCCTGGGTTCAAAAGTGTTGCAGATTCGTTCAGTTGAATTTGCGGGTAAATATAATGTCCCATTAAGGGTGTTACATTCTTTTGAAGAAGGTAGCGGTACTTTGATTGCGTTGGAGGATGATAAGGTGGAGCAAGCGTTAATTTCCGGTATTGCGTTCAATCGTGATGAAGCTCAATTGACTATGGCCGGTGTGCCCGATCAGCCTGGTGTGGCATCGAAGATATTGGGGCCGATTACTAACGCTAATATCGAAATCGATATGATCGTACAGAACGTGGGCGCCGACGGCTGTACCGATTTTACCTTCACCGTGCATCGTAATGATTATGAAGTGGCTCATGAATTGCTTAAGAAAACTTCAGTAGAATTGGGTGCCAAAGCTGTCATCGGTGATGATAAAATTGTTAAAATATCACTGGTGGGTGTCGGTATGCGTTCACACGCAGGCATAGCTAACACCATGTTTCAGACGCTAGCGGATGAAAATATTAATATCCGTATGATCTCGACTTCAGAAATTAAGGTTTCAGTGGTTGTTGATGAAAAGTATTTAGAGTTGGGTGTTCGAAGTCTGCATGAGGCTTTTGGTCTTGATAGTGACGGCCAGCTAAGTAGTCTGGCAGGGTAATAAATTTAGACCGGTACGTTGCCCCAGCGTATCAAATAGGTTTTTTGGGGAGAAGTGGAAAACTAACGGAAAGGTTCGCGCTATTTTCGAGTGATCTGCTTTTTAAACAGGTAGGCAGCATGGAGAAAAGGAAATGTTGATATTGACAAGACGCGTTGGTGAAACGCTGATGATTGGTGATGATGTAACAGTAACTGTACTGGGTGTTAAGGGTAATCAGGTTCGTATAGGAATCAATGCCCCTAAAGATGTTTCAGTGCATCGTGAAGAAATTTACGAGCGAATCAAAGCTGAACAAGGTGGCGGTAGTGTTACTAGTGGTGCTGTTATTGCCGCTGATGACGAAAATGAGAATAAGGGTAATATATAGTTGAATAAAGGCTTTACCCGATAACCGAACACAGGTATCCTTCGCACGGTTGAAAAAAACCGGCGATAGCTATCTGGGTTCGGTTTTTATTTTGGATGCTTTTTATCCGAAAACGAGAAGGTTTTAACGAATATGGAGAGCTGGCCGAGTGGCCGAAGGCGCTCCCCTGCTAAGGGAGTATGGGGTTTATAGCCTCATCGAGGGTTCGAATCCCTCGCTCTCCGCCATTATTTTAAGTTTTGGAACATAGTATTCCTGCTTTAAATACCGTGAGACGAACCTGGGAAGAGGTTTATAAAAATCACAAGGACTGAGATTGTCGAATAATTGCTGTTTTGCAGTATTATTCATTGACGTGGGATAGCGAAGAAACGATAATTCGCGCTCCACAGAATTACGCGCCTGTAGCTCAGCTGGATAGAGTACTCGGCTACGAACCGAGCGGTCGGAGGTTCGAATCCTTCCAGGCGCACCATATAACAAAAGTCCCTTATTTGGGGCTTTTTTTATGCCGATTGGTTAATGGTCGTTTCTTTGCCCAATTTTTTTTGCTATCAGATGTTTACTAAAGTAAGTCGATATAATTCAAATGGTTGCGTGACTATTTTTTCCTTGTATTATAAACTGACGAGCTTATTGCTAAAAAGCGTATGAATTTGGCGATATATGTGCCCATCGACGGCGTTAAATCAATAAAAACGGTTAGCTTGCCGATCGACTAATTTCTTTAAATGGTCGACAGGGAGGCATTAAATTTATTAAACAAGGATTACATTGGATATTGCTGTTCCTATGTGTGTGTCAAATATTAAAAATAATGTAGTGGCTAACTGGGATTTCCATTCCATAATCAGCCTTTTTTCAATTGGTCTTTTTATCGCTTTGGTGGCTGTTACCGACCTGCAGGCATCGCCAGCAGCTGAAGCTCTTGATGCTGCTCCACAAGCCTCTTCGCAAAATCCCGGTGATATCAGTCCCAGGCTTGATCAGCTTATTCATCGTGATACTAATACCTCTCTGGATGTTCCTCCTGTATACCAACGACCTTTAGGTGTTGATGCCGGTACTCGCTTGCACGTCAAAAAATTTGTTGTTACCGGTGTTAATGATTGGCCTGATTTGAACATCACGCAGGATCGTATTGATAGTCTGGTAGAGAAGCTCAGGCTTGAAATGCAGACCATTGAAGTAATGAATGAATATGGTCTGACCAAAGAGGATATGGAGGAAGCTGGAAAGCACCTTAAGGATTCTTTGTATTCGGATGATGAAGAAGCGGCTAAGAATAATGCTCAGTTTCTAAATCAACTACGTAAGAATAAAAAATATCGAGAAGAAATGAGTATTGGTCAGTTGCAGGATGTTGCTAACCAGATTACTGATATATATCGGAGTGCTGGCTTTGTCATCGCCCAGGCTTATATACCGCAGCAGAAAGTTGAGGATGGAGTTGTCAATATTCATGTTCAGGAAGGAACACTGGGAGAGGTAGTTGTTGAGGGAAATAAGGATTATTCAGAAAAGTTAATTCAAAATATTTTTAAAAATCTTCAGAATAAGAGCGTGACTAAGCAGTCGCTAGAAAATGCACTTTTTTCTTTAAGTGATTATCCGGGCCTCGTTGCTTATGGTGTTTTACAAGCGGGACAGAATGTCGGCGAAACAAATTTGTTGGTAAAAGTTCAGGAAGAAGAGCCCCGTGAGTTCACAGTACGCATGGATAATTATGGCACTGAATCGACTGGTGAGAATCGACTCACGTTAAGTTACACAGAAAATAATTTATTTGGTAATGCTGACAGTATCGACCTCAGTCTGTTACAAACATTTACGCCGACGAATAACTTTTTTGGTGGTATCAAATATAAAACGCCTGTGATTAGCCATAACACCTTGTTTGGATTGGGCTGGTCGACTAATGGCTATGATGTTGGTGGTCTTCAGATCGAAGGCATTAGTGGTGAGGTAGATACTTCTAATTTATTTGTAAGTCATCAATTTGTGCGTAGCCGGGGTAGTAATATATTTGGCAAGTTTGAGATATCGCGTAAAGCTGCAGAAACAAAGATGTTAACTGCAGCTACAAATTATTCTTTGAATGAAGCAGTGTTGAGTGCTTTGGTGTTGGAGATGGGTTTTGATGTGCTCGATAAAAAATATAAGGGTATTAATCAGGGGACGATTAAATACACGCATGGCCTCGAAGACTTTCTGGGGTCAACTACTCAGGAAGATGCTGCCTTGTTGACTTCAGGTCGTATAGGCGCCGTTTCAGGTGAAATTGCAACCAGTGATTTTGCCAAATTAAACTGGAACGTGGCTCGTCTGCAATTGATAGATAAATACCAGAACATCTTATTACGCTTTTCCGGACAGTACACCGATGATTTATTAGTGCCTGTAGAGCAGTCTGGTCTGGGTGGGCCGAATAATGTCAGAGCTTTCGCTCCTTCCGTGGTGTTAAGAGACAGTAGTGTGTTCCTGTCGTTAGACTGGAACTTTAATGCGCCATTTTTCTACAATGCCAGGGCATTTGACGGTTGGAAATGGGGTGAGATTTTGCAGTTGTCTATATTCGCTGATTACGTGAAAGGCAGCAATAATGACATTGATCCGACGAGCCGTGATGAAGAAGATGTCAGTATCTCTGGTTACGGTGTGGCTGCGCAATTATTGTTACCCGGAAAAATGCAATTACGACTGGATGTCGGCAAGCCGTTTAGTGCGTTGGAAATTCCAAGTGTGACTGGTGGTGATCCTGAAATCTTAGATGATGTGCAGCTCTACCTGACCTTTAGTTACACGGGTTAGGTTTGGTGTGCACTTTACAATTAATAATGGATGAGTTGATACTGCGATGAAATATTTTTTCACTAAAAGGTGTTTCCAGAAAAGGAAACTTGGTGTTCTTGAAGTAGCCTGTGGTTTGCTTTTATCGACCAGTCATTCTGTAATAGCAGCGCCGCAAGGTGGTCAAATTGTTTCGGGCCAGGGTAGCATTGCTGCACCTTCTTTAACTACTACGCAGATTCATCAGTTAAGTAATAATTTGGTCATCGACTGGCAAAGTTTTAATGTCAGTGCAAACGAAATGGTTCAGTTTGTTCAGCCATCATCTACTTCTGCAGTGTTAAATCAGATTCATGATATATCTCCCTCTGAAATATTTGGTTCTATAGATGCAAATGGATTAGTCTTTTTAATAAATCCGAATGGAATTCTTTTTGGAGAAGGTTCGCATATACAGGTTAATGGTCTGTTTGCGAGTAATCTTGAAATGGATGCCAGTCGATTTATGTCAGGCGATTTTGCCTTTGAATCAATGGGCATGGTTGATGGCATGATTGTTAACCATGGTGTCATTTCAGCATCGACTGGTGGTGTTACCCTGATCAGTGATACCGGTGTTGTTAATGAAGGTCGGATTCTGGCGACTGTTGGTTCGATTAATCTGGCTGTGACAACATCAGCAACACTGGATTTTACTGGCGATGGACTTCTACAGTTAAGCGTTTCTGGTGATGTGTTAGATAATGCGCAATCACTGGATGCCGCCATCACAAACACGGGTGAAATTATTGCACAAGGCGGTGATGTTTTAATTAGTGGTCAGGTAGCGCGTGATGTATTTACCAATGTTGTAAATAATACGGGTGTTATAAGAGCTACTCGCGTACTCAACGAAGGTGGAGTTATTACACTAGCTGGTCCATCGGGTGATATTAATAATAGTGGAACACTGGATGTCTCAGGTTCTGAAGCCGGTGACATAGTTGTCACGGCTGAAAATATTACTCACAGTGGGTTGATCGATGCTTCTGCAACAGAAGGTAATGGCGGTAGTGTTACCCTGCAGTCTTCTGCCGATACTTTGCTGGAAGGCGCTTCAATAATTACTGTTAATGCCGATAATGGGGTAGGTGGTACAGCTCATGTTCTGGGCGACCGCGTTGGTTTATTTGACGAATCACAGGTTAATGCATCCGGTTTAACGGGCGGCGGTGAAGTTTTAATCGGTGGTGATTTTCAGGGCAGTAATCCTGATATCCAAAATGCAGCTCAAACTTATGTGGGTGCGAACACCTCTATCACTGCTGATGCTATTGCTGAAGGCGATGGTGGCAAAGTTATTGTCTGGGCCGATGAAACAACTCAGTACTACGGTGATATTTCGGTACAGGGTGGCGAGGCTTCAGGTAATGGTGGTTTTGTTGAAGTTTCCGGTAAAAATATTCTGAATTTTGAAGGTACTGTTGATACGACTGCAGTTAATGGTCTTGATGGAACGCTGTTACTTGATCCACTGGATATTATTATCATTGATCAAGCTACAGCTCCTGTACCTGCGGATAATCTAGCTGTTAGTGGTGACAATACCATTTTGTTTGCTGATCCAGATGGTGCCACTTCATACACTATTTCAGAGGACACGCTAGAAGGTTTGACGGGTAATGTTATCTTACAGGCACAGCAGGATATTATTCTGAGTGATTTGATTACTGATGGTGTGCTGGATTTTACTTCTGTAGGTACTGGCAGTTCAGTGGTATTTCAGGCTGGTCGTCATATTACCTTTAATAATATTGCCAATACCATTCAAACAGCGGGCGGCAACATTCATCTTGAAGCCGACTCGCAACATAGCTCCGCTGGTGCGGCTAATGGTACTGGTGATTTAACACTGGGTTTATTAAATTCAAACGGCGGTAACATTACATTGTTGGCGGCTGGTGGTGGTTTCAATATTGGTGGTGCAATAACTGCCGGTACCGGTAATGTTTCTATTAGTACTTCAGATAATACCGCCATAGATTTAGATGCGGATATTACTCAGGCCGGTTTTGATTTTATTACCACAACAGGTGCATTAACGATTGGTCAGGCAACCACGGCCGGTACAAATGGTTTGGGATTGGATAGCGTTATTGAATACGCCTCTTTACTGACTTTAAGTATAGATCTGACCGTGGCTTCCAATACAGCGTCGTTGTTGAATTTGTTTGCAACAGGTAGTGCGACAAATGGTTTCATAATAAATGACCAAGATACCTTAACAGTGAATCAGGAACTGGTGATTAATGTGGGTGTTGACTCAAATTTGGATGGCTCGATTGATGATTATTCGGTTGGCGTGATTGAGATTGATGGTGGCATCGTTGTAGGAGCCAATAATCTTTCACTCTCCGCGCATGAAATAAAGGGTGACAATGATAATGCACCAATTGCAGAAGATGAAATAACAGCAACGACAGGCAGCACGGTTACTTTAACAGGTGCATTGATTGGTATTACGGATAAACCACTGAATCTTTTAGGTGTTGAGACGCTGGTGATAAATGATATAGGCGCTGGTGATATTGAACTAGATTTCGGTAGCGGGTCTGTAGCTGATTTGTCCGTATCTTCAAATGTTATTGATTTTACTACTCTGGGTGATGTTACTGATCTCACGTATACAAATACGCATAGCTCTCTAGGTATCGCTACACTCGTTGCTACAGGAGCGAATCTAACGATAAATGCGACAAATGGCATTACCGACAATACTAGTGTGATTACAGCGCAAAATCTAACGTTAACGGCTGATGGTTTAGATGCAGCGATTGGTGTATCAGGCACGGGTATAAATACCACGCTGACTGGCGCACTAACCGCGACTGCCAATAATGGTACTGGTGGCATCTATATCAATCAAACTGGTGCACTCGATGTTGCTTCTATTGCTACCGGTACAGGTAATCTTGAATTGACCACGACTGGAGCCATAACCCAGAGTGGTGCGATTGCTGTTGGTGGTATATCCAGTATTACTGCTGGAGCCAATGCTATTACATTGACTAATGCCGCTAATGATTTTGTTGGGGCAGTGAGTATCAGTAATAGTGCTGCTAATGCTGTTCAGCTCACTGATGTGAATGCCATTGACCTGGGCACGGTTAATGTGGGTAGTGGTGGTTTCACTATTAATGCTGGTGGCGCTATTAGCCAAAGTGGTGTGCTGACTATTGCAGGTGCTTCGAGTTTTAATGCCGGTGCTAATACGATCATTTTGGCTAACGCTGGCAATGACTTTACCGGTGCCGTGAGTTTGAGTAACAGTGGCGCCTTTAACGTTGAAGTGACAGATACTAATGCGATTGATCTCGGAGTAGTTACTACTGGTACGGGCACTTTTATTGTTAATGCTGGTACTGATATCACTGACAGTGGCACTCAGACAGTTAATGGAGCCGCTACCTTTAATGTAGGTGATGCTGGCAATATTACGCTGAACGATGCTGCTAATGCCTACAATTCTTCTGTTACTTTTGCGTCATCCGGAATTCTGGGTAATGTTACTTTTGTAGATACAACTGCCTATGATGTGCAGGCCGGTGGTCTGACTGTTGGTGGTAGCCTGGATATTACTGCAGCGGGTATTACTCAGACAGGTGGTGCCCTGAGCGTTACCGGTATCTCCAGTTTTACCGCGGGTGCTAATGCGATCACCCTCACCGATGCGACTAATAACTTTGGTGGTGCAGTAAGTCTGAGTAATAGTGCAGCCACCGCCGCCATCGTTGATGTTGATGCGATTGATCTCGGCACGGTTACTGTTGGTAATCTGGATGTCACCGCCATTGGCGTTACACAGTCGGGCACGATCACTGCCACAGGCACTGCCAACTTTAATGCCGGAGCGGGCGTTATTACTTTAACGGATGCCGCTAACGACTTTGGTGGTGTAGTCAGCTTGAGTAACAGTGGCTTGAATGATGTGGCGGTGACCGGTATTAGTGCTATTCAACTAGGTGCAGTTTCAGTTGGTACCGGTACATTCACTATTAATGCCGGTGGCGCTATTACACAGAACAGCACACTGACTATAGCCGGTGCTTCCAGCTTTAGTGCTGGCGCTAATGCGATCACCCTGACCGACGCGGCTAATAACTTTGGTGGCGCAGTAAGTCTGAGTAATAGTGCAGCCACTGCCGCCATCGTTGATGTTGATGCGATTGATCTCGGCACGGTTACTGTTGGTAATCTGGATGTGACTGCTGTAGGTATTACTCAGTCAGGTGTTATTACCACAACCGGTACCGCCAGCTTTAATGCCGGAGCAGGCGTTATTACTTTAACGGATGCCGCTAACGACTTTGCGGGTGCTGTGAGCTTGATCAATAGCGCAGCAAATGCAGTACAGATTACCGATGTTAATGCTATTGATCTGGGTATTATCAACGTAGGGGATTTATTCACTGTTACTGCTGGCACAAACATCACAGACAGCGGCACCCAAACTGTAACAGGCGCGGCCAGCTTCAACGTGGGTGACGGAGGCAACATCACATTGAACGATGCTGCTAATGCCTATGCATCAACCGTATCATTTAATTCCAGCGGTACACTGGGTAACGTTACTTTTGTCGATACTACTGCGCTTGATCTGCAGGCCAGCACTATTGGTGGTGACCTGAACGTAACCGGTGCGGGCATCACGCAAAGCGGCATACTCAACGTCACCGGTACCTCCAGTTTCACCGCGGGCGCTAACACCATCGCCCTGAATCTGGCGAACGACTTCGTTGGAGCGGTTAGCCTAAACAATAGCGGTATCAATGCAGTCTCTATTACAGATGCCAATGCCATACAACTTGGAACCGTGTCTGTTGGTAGCGGAAGCTTTACCGTTAATGCTAACGGTGCGATTACCCAGGCTTCAGCACTAACTATTGCCGGCGCATCTAGCTTCAATGCTGGTGCTAATGCGATCACCCTGACGAATGCATCTAATGACTTTGGTGGTGTGGTTAGCTTGAGTAACAGTGGTTTGAGTAATGTGGCGTTGACCGATATTAATGCTATTCAGCTGGGTACAGTTTCAGTTGGTACTGGTACATTCACTATCAATGCCGGTGGTGCTATCACACAAAATAGCGCACTGACCATTGCCGGTGCTTCTAGCTTTAGTGCGGGTGCAAATACCATTACATTGACTAACGCGCTGAATGATTTCACAGGTGCTGTCAGTTTAAGCAACAGCGGTACTGCCAATGTAGCAATTACTGACGCCAATGCCATCGATCTTGGTGTTGTTAATGTTGGCACCGGTACCTTTATCGTTACTGCAGGCACAGACATCACCAGCAGCGGTACCCAGACCGTTGGAGGCGCAGCTACTTTCAATGTAGGAGCGTCAGGTAATATCACACTAAATGATGCATCTAATACCTATAACGCAGGTGTTACTTTTGTTTCAGCTGGCACACTAAACAATGTGACGTTCCTTGATAACACAGCCTACAATGTGCAGGCAGGTGGCCTGACCATAGGCGGAGCACTGAACATTACAGCGGCGGGTATCACCCAGACTGGTGATCTCAGTGTGACCGGAGCTTCAACTTTTAATGCTGGTTCTAATGACATTACTCTGACTAATGCGGCCAATAATTTTAATAGCATTGCAATTACTTCAGCCAGCAATGTAACACTGGTTGATGGCATCGGTGGTGCTGGAATCGCGGCCAGTTCGGTGGCGGGTGATTACTCATTAACTTCTGTGGGCAGTATCACATCTTCCGGCCTTTTATCTGCCGCTAATGCAAACCTGTTAGTCACCGGTCTGGGTAATAGTATAGGTAGTGCGCTTACACCGATAGCTATTGACCTGAGCGGCAACCTCACCGCTACAGCCAGCAATGGTTCGGGCGGCATTTATATTAGTGATGCAGGAAACCTGGCGATTAATACTATCAATGCTAATACCGGTAACGTAGAACTGAGTGCAGTTGGTAGTATTACCGATGCTGCGGGTGCGGATACTACGGTTGATATTATCGCTAACAGGTTAACTCTCAATGCAACCGCCGGTGCCGGTGTTAGTGCCACCGATGCGCTGAATTTGCAGGTGACAAGATTAACCATTCCCAATTCAACCGGCGGTGATTTCTTCCTGACTGAAGCAAATGCATTACTTCTGGAAACTGTTAATGTGGGTTCGATTGATTTGTTTGCTAATGGCAATCTTACTGTTATCGGCAATGTAACTACTTCAACGGGTGATTTGAAACTGGGTAGTGCGGGGATTTTGGCTATTGAGCAAACAGAATCATCAACGACAGGAGTTTCATATCTTGCTGGTGCCGCTGTTGAAGCATTGGTTAATTATCCTTTTCAGGGTACGACTGATGACATGTGGGTAACTCCAGTAACCTATGGGGCGGTAACGCTGAATTCATCGGCGGGTGGCAATATCATTTTGGAATCAAATGATATACGTATTAACGTGAATGAGCCAATGACCTATTCGGCTAGTTTTTACCTATCAATACAAGATATTTTTGACCTCACTTACGATGATTATTATTGGGGATATATTTCCCCCGATGCCACACTAAACGCCGGCACTAACGCTGTCATTTTCGATACCTATACTGCTGCGAATACGCTGACAGTCGGCACCATGCTAACCGCTGCTGAAATAGGTCGTATCAGCGCTGCCGGTGCAGTACAGTTCGGTACGTTGGACAACACGGGTGGTGTACAGCTGACATCTAATATCAACACATCTGCATTTACCGATACCTTGCTGATCACTTCGGGTGCGGTTACTAGTTCGGCTGCAGCTAATACGCTGACCGTCGATAACTTATCAATCGATGCTGAGAATGGCATTGGTAGTGCAGCGACAGCGCTTCGCGTTAACTCCAACACCATTTCTGCGGTGAATCACACTAGCGGTGATATCTATTTAAGCTTTATTGGTAATACCACTGTCGGTGGCATTGGTCAGACGATTGATAACCAGGTGGCGGGTGGCACAATTGGCATCGCTGCTACAGGTAATCTGATTATTGCGAATGATTTTACAGTCGCAGGCACAGGTACTGTTTCTCTTGATGCCAATGGCACTATCACTCGCACTGGCGGCACAATTACCGCTAACACGGTAAATCTTGGTACAAATGGAACGACTACTGCGATTGGTGCAGCAGGTACACCGGTAATTGTTTCATCGCCGAACATCACCGCAACCACAACCACTGGTGATATTAATTTACAAAATGATCAGACGGTGAATCTGATTATGGCGGCAGGAGGTAATGCAGAGTTTGTGAATACCACTGGCGCTATCAACTCAGTAACCGCTCAGGCCATTAATGCCACAGGCAACCTAACCTTGCGTGCTGATGATATGGAGTTTGTCACCGGTTCTACAGTGAGTGGTGCAAACATTAACCTGTATACACAAACTGCCGCTGCGGGATTCCTGTTGGGTAGTAATGTTAACGCTGCCGACCAGGTCGAACTGGCAGCGACTGAACTACAGGCGCTTTCATCTATAGGTACCGTTACCATCGGTGAAAATGGTGTCAATACTGGCGATATTATTTTGGGTGGTGCGGTAGATTTGAGTGCGGAAAATTTCGCGCTTACATTGGCAACAGAAGGCAAGATCGACACCTTATCTGCAGGTAATATACTGAACCTCAAAATCGGTAAAACTCTGACGCTGGATGCACTAAATATCGGTACAACCAATCCTGTAGAAACAGTCGCTTCAAACCTGAATATTATTACTAACAACGGCGCCGCTAATATCGTTAACGGTAATTATATTAATTATTTGCAGATTAACGCAGGGACAGGTGCTGTCGATATTCGAAATACTGGTTTTGTTAATTTCAACACGACACTGACTGTTGGCTCATTAGTGCTAGACGTTGATAATTACATTTGGAATCAAACTGGCGGAGCAATTAATGCAAGCGTTGGAGATATAGCGCTGACAGTGCGTTCGGTTGGAGGTAACGACGGTATTTATCTCGACGGTGGCACCTCGTTTAATGCTGCTTCAGGTGATTTGTTTTTAACCGCCGATAGAATGATGTTTGACCGGTCTGGTACATCAACGTTAACAGGTAACAATATTGAAATCAGTCCGTATACGAATTCAAACTCGATTGTGATAGGTAGTAATGTTACAGGTACTACTGATGTATCGTACATTCCTATGCAGCTAAATAGCGCTGAACTGGCCATGCTGAATAGTGCAGGCACTGTTACCATCGGCGGTGTTGGTTACACCGGCAATGTGAACATGGGGCAGACAGCGGTTAATCTCAGTGCGGAGAATTTTGATTTCACTGTAACTACAACTGGTACGATTGATGATATAACCGGTACAGCTAATTCACTTTCATTGAATACAGGCCATTTACTGACACTGAATGCGGGTGCCGGTATCGGTAATACCAATGCAATTACTTTTACCGCTGATAGTGTCAGTGCAATTAACACGACTTCAGGTAGTTTGGCATTAGCGCCAACGGGTAATATTACATTAGGTGGTGGTGCCAATACGATTGAACAACAGGCACCTAATGGTGCTTTAACTGTGGCCTCTGGCGGTGACATTATCATCGCAGCTGATGTATCCGTAAGTGGTGGTGGCTTGAGTACAGTTTCACTCAATGCGGCGGGCACAATTACACGTACAGGTGGTACGGTGATTGGCGATACTATTAATCTGACCGCTGGTGCGGTTGGAGACTCAATAGGTGTTTCTGGTACTCCAGTGATAACCAATGGCAATACACTCAACATAAATGCTACTGGCAATGCCTACGTAGAAAACATAAGTGCTACTGCGGCGCAGCTTGCTGGAACGACGGCTAATATTACCTTTGTACAAAGTGGGGCAGGTGATCTGGCCCTGGGTAACCTTATTGCATCTGGCTTGATCGATGTTAGTACAACTTCTTCTAATATTTATGGTGTGGCTGGACAGACTGTTCAGGCTAACGATGTCGCTGTAGTATCGGCAGGTTCGATTGGTGTTGGTCAGACTTTATTTATTGATGCGGCTAATTCGCTTTCTCTGACAACCAATGGAGCAGGTGCTGCTGGTAGTATTTCAGTAGGCTCTAATACAGCAATCCCGCTGTCTGGGCTTGTTGTTAACAATGGTAATAGCAGTACTGTTATCGGTATTACGGCACCAAGCTTTACTGTCAATTCAACGCTGGGTGATGGCACGGGTAATCTGTTGTTAAATGCTACCGCAGGTTCGATTGCGTTGAATGCAGACCTGAATTATCTTGACCTTTACCTTGGTGCAACAGGTGGTATAACGCAAACTACTGGTATTATTACGGCTAATAATCTACTGATTCGCACCACTAACAGTGTGACCTTGTCTGGCAATAATGATGTAAATAACCTGGCTGCAAATGTCGCGGGTGCAGGGCAGAGCTTTACTTTTAATGATGTCGATGACCTCAATCTGGCTCAGATAACTGGATTTACTCCATTGCCAACGACAGCCGGTATTACCACGAACAATGGCGCTATTAACCTGACGACGGGCGGCGCCTTAACGCAAACCGCACTGGGTGTTGTCAGCGGTGGCTTGTTGACTACAGATACCGTGGGTGGCGCGACATTGAATACGGCTACTAACAATATCACTAGTTTTAACGGTACCGATACCAACGGAGATATTCTGCTAACTGATAGCGGCACTCTGAATATTGCTGGCATTAGTACAACTGGCAATGTGACCCTAAGCACAGGCAGCCTGACTCAAAGCGGCTTGATTAGCAGTAATCAATTGACCACTAATACAGTCAATGGCAGTGTGTTGAGCAGTTTGAATACCGTAAATGGTTATTCTGCGATTAATACCACTAGTGGTAATGTACAGTTGAACAACGATATCACGACACTTACGCTGGCAGGTATTAATCAAAGTGGTACTGGCAATGTCATCATCAATAATACTGGAAACATTGTTGCTGGTAATGCCATCATTTCTAATGCGATTAACCTGACAGCAGGTGGCACCATAAGCCAGAATGCTACGGGTAGCTTAACGGGTGGTGTGCTCACTACGAGTTCAGCAGGTGGTACTACGTTGGGATTAAATAATGCATTGAGCGGCTTTAATGCCACAGACAGTGCGGGTGGTAATATTCTGCTGATAGATAGTGGTGCACTGAACGTAGCGGGCATTAATACGACAGGCAATGTTGATCTGACTACAGGCAATTTAACGCAAAGCGGCATTATTAATGCTAATCAGCTGACTACCAATACAGTGAACGGCAGTGTGCTGAACAGCCTGAATACCGTCAACAGCTATACAGCGACTAACACCACCAGTGGCAACATTGAGTTAAATGACAATGTTGCTACGCTGACCCTGGCAGGTATTAACCAAAGTGGCAGTGGTGATGTCATCATCAGCAACACCGGTGCAATTATCAATAGTGGAGCCACAATATCAAACGCCATCAACCTGGCGGCGGGTGGCACTATCACGCAAGCAGGCGCCTTCACCGGAACATTGCTAACTACCTCCTCAATCGGCGGAACCACATTGAGTAATGCAGCCAATGACGTGGCTGGCTTCAATGCCACAGACACCACTGGTGACATATTGATCGTTGATAACAATGCACTGAATATCGCCGGAATCAGCACCAGCGGTAATGTCAGTTTGAGCACAGGAAGCTTGAGTCAAAGTGGTGTTATTAATGCTAATCAGCTGACTACCAATACAGTGAACGGCAGTGTGCTGAACAGTCTGAATACCGTCAACAGTTATGCAGCGACTAACACCACCAGTGGCAACATTGAGTTAAACGACAATGTTGCTACGCTGACCCTGGCAGGTATTAACCAAAGTGGCAGTGGTGATGTCATCATCAGCAACACCGGTGCAATTATCAATAGTGGAGCCACAATATCAAACGCCATCAACCTGGCGGCGGGTGGCACTATCACGCAGGCAGGCGCCTTCACCGGAACATTGCTAACTACCTCCTCAATCGGCGGAACCACATTGAGTAATGCAGCCAATGACGTGGCTGGCTTCAATGCCACAGACACCACCGGTGACATATTGATCGTTGATAACAATGCACTGAATATCGCCGGAATCAGCACCAGCGGTAATGTCAGTTTGAGCACAGGAAGCTTGAGTCAAAGTGGTGTTATTAGTGCTAATCAGCTGACTACCAATACAGTGAACGGCAGTGTGCTGAACAGTCTGAATATCGTCAACAGTTATGCAGCGACTAACGCCACCAGTGGCAACATTGAGTTAAACGACAATGTTGCTACGCTGACCCTGGCAGGTATTAACCAAAGTGGCAGTGGTGATGTCATCATCAGCAACACCGGTGCAATTATCAATAGTGGAGCCACAATATCAAACGCCATCGATCTGAAGGCGGGTGGAACTATCACTCAGACTGCTACCTTTGCCGGGACTTTACTCACCACAACTTCAAATGGTGGTACCACATTAGGTTTGAATAATGCACTAAGCAGTTTTAATGGCTCCGACGTATCAGGTGATATCTTATTAGTGGATACTGGATCATTAGATATTACTGGTATTACTACAACCGGAAACATTAATCTGACAACAGGTAGTTTGACTCAATCTGGTGCAATTAGTGGTAACGTACTAACGACCACCACTGCTGGTGGTAGCCTACTGAATGATGCTGGAAATTCAGTTGCTGCTTATATAGCCAGCGATACAGCTGGTGGCAGTATTGAATTAGCGAATACAGGCGCTCTCAATATTGACTTATTAACAACTGATGCCAGTATTACCATTTCTTCTACGGGTGATATCTCACAAACAAGTGATATTATTTCAACAGCAGGCGGTGACATTTCGGTTACTTCTTCAGCTGGATCAATCACTATGGTTAATGGTACGAATGCGAGTACGACGGGAGGTACTATTACTTATGAAGCATCAGGTGATATTGCTGTTTCCTCTCTCGATGCGGCAGCTGGTACTCTTGCTAATGTTGGCACCGTCACCGTCATAAGTAATAACGGTAGTATGATCAGTACAGATTTCTTTAATCCCAGTGTTAGAGCTAACACCGTTAATTTGACCGCTGCGAGTAATATTGGTCTGGATGAAATAAACGCGTTTGTTTTGAGTAGTGATATACAGGGTACAGTAACACTGATATATTCTGCCAATGCTTATATCACAACGTCACCAAATGTTAATGTTAATCTTGATATAGTCGATTTAGGTGTTGGTCTTATTAACTCAGGTGCAGCAAGAAGTGCAGGTACTCAGCGTAGTCAATCGAGTGGACTCGAGGATGTTGGCTTTATTGATTTGGCTTTGTTTTCTGATATTAACCTGTTTGTAATTGATGGTGTTGGTATTGCATTACCCGATGATCAAAGTGATGAGCCGCCTTTACCAGGCAAAGAAGAAGAAAAAAGGAAAAAGAAGAAAGCAGATGGTGTACAAGTTTCTGTTTTATTTAACTAAGTAGTTGGAGAGAATTTTTAATGAGTCGTGAGATAATAAACTGTGCTGTTATGTTTTCGGATGTTGCTGGAAGTACGGCGCTCTATGATAAATTTGGTGATGAGAAGGCGAAAGCAATCATTGGAAATTGTATCAATTTAATGGCTGATATCACTAAGCGATACAAAGGAGTGGTAATTAAAACTATTGGCGACGAAATTATGTGTCGCTTCCCAACTGCAGAAGATGGAGTTATTGCTAGTTGTCAAATCCAGGAAGCGGTTAGTATTTTGACCGGGCCTGATGATAATCCAATGGCTGTACGTATTGGTATCCATGCTGGTGAGGCAATACTTGATGATAATGATGTTTTCGGCGATGCTGTTAATGTTGCTGCCCGTATGGCGGGCATCGCTAAAGCGCGTCAAATTATCACAACTGAAGATACTTATAACCAGCTTTCTGATGATTTACAGGAAATGGCAAGAGAGTTTGATACCACATCAGTAAAGGGTAAACAGGAACAAATTACAATTTATGATGTGGTTTGGGATGAAGAAGATGACGTCACAAGAATGTCGTTTACACCATCACATTCCAAAGGTGACATTGAAATAATGATGAGTTATTCAGGTCAAAGTAAAGTTTTAACACAGGATGATATGCCTATTATTATAGGACGAGGAGCAAAAGCCGATATAACGATTGATGCAACTTTAGCATCACGAAGCCATGTTAAGCTGGATTATAATCGTGGAAAATTTGTGCTCACAGACCAAAGTACGAATGGTACTTATATTAAGCTCAATGATGGCAAAGAAGTGTACCTAAGGCGCGAGGAACTTCCCTTAAGTTCACATGGAGTGATTAGTCTTGGAGAGAAGGTTGATGAGACAAGTGCACTCATCATTTTGTTTACAGTTACTTAGTAATTTATTGCGCGGCAAAGTTTGCCGCGCCTTCCAGCTCTGGCATTGCTGATTAATCAAGATTACGTACTAGACGGAAACCTGTAGTATTACTGTTTGATGTGAATGGTTTCTTGAGCGAAACCTTACAGTCCGAAATTGAGTCAGAGAAGTTTCCACCTGCAAGTACATAACCATTTTCTGTGCTTACCAACTCATCCACATTGCCCACATAATTAATTAGCCCCCAGTTGTTCACAGAGCCCGATTTAATTGGCACGATGTTCTGACCTTTAATAAGTTTCGAACCTATGCGTAGTCGACAATTGTAATTTGAGTTCCCTTCGCGACCACCTGCTTCTGAGGCATTACGCCATTGCTCATGTGAAGCGATTTGATAATTAAAGTCTGTTTCAGTTGACAGCCAGCTAGTGTAATTTTCTATAATTTCTTTAGGTACATTTGTGGCTGGGAGTTCAGTGTCCACGGACGTGAGTTCAGTACACTGCTTGGTTGATTTGCAATAATCATTGAGTTGTTTAATCGAAACTTCGTATTTGCCGATAGCATAGGGTTTTGATTTGACTGAGATTGCAGGTACAACGACCATAGTTGGTGCTGCTTTTTTACTTGATAATACGACATCGTTACAGGCACCTCGAGTCTGTTTACCAATGCCTTGAAGGTCAGTACGACAAAGTTTGGCTTTGGCTTTGACCTGTTTCATCACACGATCATAATAGATGCGTTCTGCGTTGTAGGCCTGGTTATCTTTCCATTCTGCTAGAGAATTATTGAGAGCAATATCTGCTTTCAGGTATTTCTCTTCATCAAAAAATTTCTTGTATTTTTTGTAAACTTCATTAGCTTTTAAAGTTTGCTTCGCTAATTTTTCTTTTAATTCATCTACCTGGTAGTGAGTAGGGTGCTTCGCTATAGCTTTGTTAAGGCTGTTCCGTGCAGCGGTAAGATTCCTTTGCTCAACTTCAATTTTGCCTTGAATAGCTAGTTTCGAAGGTTTTGGTAAACCCTCAATTTTAACTCGTGCAATAGTTTCAGATTTAACGATTGATAAGGCGTGTTCCTTCAGTCTATGCGCATCTAGCAAATTGGTTTTAGACATGGGTATAATTTCAAGATTTACTATATAGCCAATTTTATCAACAATAAATCGATAGTCATCAATGTAATTCTTCTTTAGTGATTTTAATAATTTCTTGGCAATTTCAGCATCTTCATCTTCACGAGTAAGAATTAATCTAGCCACTTCTTTGGTAGATATTTCTTTTTGATACTCGTACTCCTGTTTTTCTATATATTCGTTACTGAAATATTTTTTTGCACTAATAGCATTTTCGAGAGCGCTTTCATAGTTGTCATCATTGGCGTTGTTTTCCGCCAGTGCAGAGTACATTCTCGATACTTCTTTTTTGGCAAAATCTATGAATTCCTGATCATCACTATTTTTAACAATCTTGTCGTATGTTTTTACAGAGTCCTGAAGTCGGTTCTCGGAAGCGATGTTTCTAAATATGCGTTTATCATTTTCGATGCCAGCTAATAGTTTAATGTGGGCAAGTTTAGTTTTATGTGATTTCCTGCTTTCTTCTAGATGTATTTTGCTTGCTGTCTTTGATTCGTCAATCAACAATGCTTGATAGAGGTTGCTGTAGTTCTCAATAAGTGATGGACGATTTTCCTTGCTTAGCGTATTAATGCTTGATTCATAATCAAGATTATATTGTGTACGCGCCTCAATCTTGTAATGACTTAAGCTGATTTTTAATTTTGATATGTCTGTTATAAATTTTTCCAGAGTTGTCTCGTTATTAATAAAGTGGACCTTGATTAGTGAGTTGCTATCTAATGTTATGTTCTCCGAAGAATTAGAATTGCTTAATTGTTCAGTGTAACCAACTAGTTTTACTAAGGTTAAAGCGGGTGAAAATTGTAGTAGTAATTTTTCTGCCTGTTTGCTGTCAAACTCTAGTAACTGTTTAAATTCACCATCAAAGAGCTTAAGGAAGTTGATGTATTTCTTGCCCTGGGTTTCAGTATTAAGGCTCAGTATTGTAAGATCACCAATGTAGGGGGTCAGGTCGTTAGCGCTTATGCTTTCTTCTGGAATGTTGTTGTATGCTGTTGTCTGTGCCGCAGCGATTTGATTATTTAATTTCTCCAGTATTATCCTGTCATAGAGTTCCGTATAAATCTGGCTTTCAGTTACATATTTATTGCCCGTATTTAAATAGATTTCAGCAGTTTCATATTGTTTATTTTTGATCGCATTATAGGCGGCGTTGTAGTAGCTAAATTCCAGTCGAGGGTCATTAAATGCCTCATCTTCTGGTGATATCTTCTTGATTAATGATAGTGTGTCAGTCAACTCATCTTTTGATTCATCAGGTAACAGGTTGAGTGCGAGCAGGTGCTCAATGTATTTATCATGCAAGTTCTGAATTATAGATATTTTTGCTTCATTAATTTCTTCTGATAGAACCTGAATGGCTGCAGAGTCGGAATAATAGCCTAGCGCTTCAGCTGCATAGTTGTTTGCTGTTTCAAATTCGTATTGAGCGTTCTCAATATTGACTGCTTCCTGAATTTTTAAGGTGTAAATCTCTAATGCTTTATCTTTAATGCCATTTTTAATTGCATTTCTTTTTTCAGGCGTATACTGGTTCAGAGATCCTAATGTCTGGAGTAAGCGAGAGCTGGTGCCTTCATTGGCCTGTAATATTATTTTGTCAATTTCCTCTTGCTCGTAATAGTTTGTGATGGGTTTGTAACCAAAGCCACCGATCAGACCGAGTGTTACTACCGTGCCTAAAAATATTTGCTTGGTATAGTTTTTTCTACGACGAATGCCGTCGAGAAATTCTTCCATGGTTTCTGTGCGTTTATCGCGAGTAAACTCCAGGGCTTTGTCTAAAGCTTTTTGTTGGCGTTTGCTGAAACCATTGATGATGGGCGGTTTCATGCCTAGCTGCTTGGCTTTCGGCGCGGTTTTTTTCTTGAATGGATGTTTTCCGGTTAGCAGTTGTACCGTTACGCAGGCGAGGGCATAGATGTCATCGGATGGTGCTGGATCCCTGCCTTCAAACATTTCAACTGTTGCATATGCAGGTGTTAGTGCGCCCAGAGTGCCAGCATCAAAATCAGTTGTTGCATTTGCGGTGTTATCTGTAGGAGCAGGGTTGAGATTTGTTTCCAGTCCTGATTTTGATATGTCATGTTCGGGTGCGGGATCTTGTGCTGCACTACCTGCAGCGCGTGCGATACCAAAATCGATTACTTTTATCGGGCCATCATAGAGTACAAATGCGTTACCCGGTTTAAAATCTGAGTGTACCAGACCATTTGCATGAGCATAGGCCAGTCCTTCACCAAGACCAGTAACCATTTCCAGCGCTTCCATTTCTGAAAGACCTTCCTTAGGCATGCTTTTAATAAACTCATCCAGTGGTTTACCTTCCAGCATCTCCATGGTCATATAGACGGTTTCTTTATCGCGGTCAAAGTCATAGACGGTTGCGATATTTGGATGCGCTAATTTCTGAGCTTTACTGGTTTCACGTTGAAGTGAGATAAAAGCGTCAGGGTGTTCTTTAAAATCTTCTGATAAAACTTTGATGGCAACATAAGGATTCATATCCTTTGCCTCGACCTTGAGCATATCAATGGCTTTGTAAACCACGCCCATGCCGCCTTCGCCAAGTACTGAAACAAGGTTGAAACGATCTTTAAGGATGCTGCCCGGTTTTAGAAGGCCATCGTCTTCGTCTTCGTCGACTTGATTGCTATCATTAGAAAAATCGGCAGTAGCCCCGCCTTCGTTTGAGCCAGCGAACACGGTTGCATCTTCATCTTCTTCATCAAATGAATCAGTGTCTTTTTCAGAAGATTTTTTTAGTGGTTGTGCGATGACAGTTGTATCATCATCTTCCTCATCAAGAGATGAATGAGGGGTGCCTGTTATGATGCCAATAGAATTTAATATTTTACGCTGATAGCTTTCGCTAATTTTATGATTCTCATAAAATTCATCTAGAGTTTTTCTGGCTGTTTCAAAAGTTTCTGTGTCACCAATATAAGATTCGCCCCAAAACTCAAGCAGTGAGCAGGCTTCTTCAATGCCTATTTCATTATTAATTAGTTGTTCTACGGTAGTTTTAAACGTTTCCATGTAAATTATCCTTTGAAGAAGTCGATAGTAATGCTTGTAACGTTATCGCGGCCACCTTTCTCGATTGCCTGTTGCATTAGAGTTTGATTGGTTGTTGTGGTTGAACCATTGCCAGCGATGGACAAAATTTCTTCATCTGAGAGTTCTTTAGTTAACCCGTCAGAGCAAACAACATAGCGATCTCCGGGTAATATAGAGAGTTTTCTGTAATCCAGTATCAGATCTTTGTCGTGACCAACAGCGCGAGTGATTTTGTTTTTCTCGGGGTGGGTTTCTGCTTCTTCCGGCTTGATAATATTTTCCTTGATCATGTCATTGACCAGGCTATGGTCAGTGGTGAGCTGCTCAATATTTCCGGAACGTATGCGATAAATGCGGCTATCGCCAGCCCAGAGTGCAATGCCCTGATTATCTTTGCTGATAAGCAGTGCAATGGTGGCACCAATGATGGTGTCGCCGGTGATAGTTGATGCTTTATTGATTAGGTTTAAATTGGTCTGTTGAATAATGGCTTCTATCTTTTCAGCAGATTCTTCAATGGAGTCGCTGGGGCTGAAAAAAGCTTCAGCATCATTAACTAATGACTGGCTAGCAAAGTCTCCCGCATTATGACCACCCATGCCATCGGCGACGAACCACAGGCACTTATCATCTGAGGAGTAGAAAGAGTCTTCGTTGTGAAGGCGTTTCTTACCTACATCGGTCTGACCTTCTGACAATACTGTGAGAGGAATAATTTCATCAGGTGAAATATTATTACCCGCTACAGAACGTAAGGTATTACAGTTTACTGATGTGATGTCTTCATCTGAAGTCATTATTATTCCTTTATTTTTCATTTATTCTCGATAAAAATCGAGTCATTTATGGGGCATTTTCTGAGTCGATTGTTTAATATATGAACGAACCCAGTAATGATGAGTGACATTTAATTCATGGCTCATTTTTTAGATTGTAAATATAACATAACACCATGAAATGTATAGCAATTAAACAGGTGTATTGACTATAAATGATAACGGAGAATGAATTTTAAGTTAATATCTCGTGACTTCCGTCAGAATAGTTAATTTGTGACTACATACATGAACAAGAAATGATCAATTCAACATAGTTTCATTATAATCTGACTTCTAAAATTAAGTTTTGGTGGGTACATTCTTTATGACACAAATAGGTACACCTTTATCATCTACAGCAACCCGGGTTCTATTTTGCGGTGGCGGAGAACTGGGTAAAGAAGTGGTGATTGAACTTCAGCGTTTAGGTGTTGAAGTGATCGTGGTTGATCGTTACCCGAATAGCCCCGCCATGCAGGTTGCGCATCGAAGCCATGTGATAAGCATGCTCGATGGTGCTGCACTACGCGCTGTGATAGAAGCTGAAAAACCAGATTTTATTGTGCCTGAAATCGAGGCGATTGCGACCGACACACTGGTCGCGCTTGAATCTGAAGGCTTTACCGTTATCCCAAGTGCCCGCGCTGCGCATTTGACCATGAATCGTGAGGGGATTCGACGCCTCGCCGCTGAAGAATTGAATATCAAAACCTCACCATATCGTTTTGCGTCAACACGTGCAGAGTTTGATCAGGCCGTCGAAGAGATTGGTTTGCCCTGTGTGGTTAAGCCGATTATGAGTTCATCAGGGAAAGGGCAGAGCACGATTAGGCAGTTGTCAGATATTGAAATTGCCTGGAATTATGCCCAGGAAGGCGGACGTAGCGGGGCAGGCAAAGTCATTATTGAAGGTTTTGTTGATTTTGATTATGAAATTACTCAGCTCACTGTCAGGCATGCAGGCGGTACCAGTTTTTGTGAGCCGATTGGACATGTTCAGGTTGATGGCGACTACCGTCAGTCGTGGCAGCCTCAGGCGATGAGCTCGCAGGCGCTAGCTTCAGCACGTGATATGGCCAGGAAGGTTACAGATTCACTAGGTGGTCGTGGTATTTTCGGCGTTGAGCTATTTATCAAAGGTGATGAGGTCATTTTTAGCGAAGTTTCACCCAGGCCGCACGATACCGGTATGGTGACTATGATCTCTCAGGACTTATCCCAGTTCGCTTTACATGCACGCGCTATTTTAGGTTTGCCCATTCCCAATATTCATTTTCATGGGCCATCGGCATCGAGTGTTATTCTTGCTGAAGGAGAATCCAGGGAACCCGTGTTTAGAAACTTGGAGGCCGTGTTAGCTGAACCAAATACGCAAGTTCGGTTGTTTGGCAAACCGGAAGTGAGTGGTCGCCGGCGCATGGGAGTTGTTCTGGCAAGAAGTGATGAAGTAGCGAAAGCACTGGAAAACGCAAAAGAGGCGTCGAAAAAAATTACCGTGCAGCTTTAATTTGATGGCTGATGGAACCAATGGTGTGAACAATAATCGTAGTTTAAACTGTGGTCATTGTTTTATTGAGATAACTCTGCTATTTATAAATACATGAAATTGCTGTTCAAAAAAATGTTGGTGAATATGTTGGTGTTAATGGTAGTAATGCTACCACTGCGCAATGTCTTTGCTATGCCGATGGAAATGTCGAGCAATCACTGCAAAGCTGATGCTGTAGATGTTGAAATGGTTATGGTAGATCATGCCGGACATGATATGTCATCCACAAAATCACAGGATTCTGAATCAGATAAAAAAACAGCAGCATGTGCTTGCGGCAACCAGTGTGATGGTGATTGTGCTGGTTGTGTTCATATATCCTCGGCGATTACATTTGAATTTCTTGAACTGTCGGATTTAAAAGATATTGAAGTTGTTTCTATAATGGCGGATTCTTTGTTAACAAGAACCATTTCTCCTCCCTCAAGACCCCCGCTCACGCTCTAACCTCAACTCGAAGTGTACTATTGGTACGCAATAATCATCGATTTCGATGATGTATTTTTGATGTGGAGTATTTATGATGAGCAATCATCTTCGTTGCCATAATAATGGTGATAAAAGTTATCCCGATTTTATTAAGATAAAAAATCTATGCAGACTCATGGTTCTATTTACCATGCTCGCTGTGTTTTCTAAGGTCTCGGCATTGTCTTTGTCAGAAGCTGAGAGTCTGGCTTTGGCAAATGATCCCTTGATGGAAAGTCATAAAGCAGTGGCCAGGGCATGGAATAATGATGCGGTGGCAGACAATCAACTGCCCGATCCTAAGCTCCTCATGGGGCTGTCTAATGTGCCGCTGGATAGTTTGAGTCTTTCTCAGGAACCCATGACCCAGTTTGTTTTTGGTGTACAGCAGTCTTTCCCTAAAGGTGATTCTCTGGCATTAAAACAAATACAGTCCGAGTGGCATGCTAAAGCTGAGCTGGCGCGTGCTAATGACCGGCGAGGTAAACTCAAACGAACTATACGCGAAGATTTTTTCAACCTGTATTATCAGGTTGAAGCAGTACGCATTATTCATCGAACACGAAAATTGTTTGCGCAGTTAGTTGATATTACTGAAGCGCATTATGCCTCCGGACGCGTTAATCAGCAGGATGTATTACGTGCTGATCTTGAATTATCACGGCTTGATGATAGAGCGATAAAAATCCAGACCGATGAAAATGTGCTGCGCTCTAAATTGTCACAATGGCTGGGTGATGCTGCATGGCTCCCTATCGATACTGATTTCCCTAAGCTGCAAGAGTTTTCAGGCAATGAAGATCTCAATAAATTGATAACAGAACATCCATCAATCGTGATAGAAACGGCAAAGCTTGAAGTCAGTAAGCAGGGCGTTGCTATCGTGCAACAACAATATAAACCCGCATGGGGTTTGGGTTTGGAATATAGAAAACGGTTTGGTGAAAACCCGGATAGTAGTGAACGTACCGATATGATGGCAGCAATGGTGACCCTGGATATTCCATTATTTACCGAAAATCGTCAGGACAAACGTGTTGCTGCCAAAGAAGAAAAAATGATGGCGGTGAAATTGGCGAGAGATGACAAGTTGCGTCAATTGAAGCAAGTCTATGATAGCAACCTGGTTAAATTAAAAGGTCTGGATGAAAGGCAGCGTAAGTATAAAGATAACTTAATCAAATCCGCAGAAGGTAATTCTAAAGCTGCAATGAAGGCTTATCAAAGTGGTGTCACTGAATTTACTAATTTAATGCGTGCGCATATCACCGAGCTGGATATTCGTTTATCTGATTTACGTGTGCGCGTAGATCGTGCATTAGCTCTGGCACAGTTGCTGTATGTAACGGGAGAAGAATAATGAAAAATATAATTAACAGTGTGCTAGCAATCATTTTATTGTCACTGACAATAATACAAACCTCGTTGGCAGAGGAAAAAGATGTGTTGTACTGGGTGGCACCGATGGACCCTAATTACCAACGCGATAAACCGGGTAAATCACCCATGGGCATGGAACTTGTGCCAGTTTATGCTGATGCCGCTGGTGGTGATGCAATAACGATTTCGCCTGAAGTGATTCAAAATTTAGGTGTGCGCACCAGTAAGGCTGAAATGTCCAAACTTTGGCGTGGTATTGATACTGTTGGTTACGTTGATTTTGATGAATCGAAATTAAGCCATATCCACTTACGCACCGAAGGTTGGGTTGAAAATCTTGTTGTACGTTCAGAAGGCGAGCGCGTAAATAAGGGTGATCGATTATTTGATTTTTATTCGCCCCAATTAGTCAATGCGCAGGAAGAATTTGTGCAGGCTTTGTCAGTGGGTAATAAAGGTTTGGTTTCAGCTTCCGGTGAGCGTTTATTGGCATTGGGTATTTCTAAAGACCAGATTGATGGCTTGCGTAAGACGCGAAAAGCTCGCCAGTATATTTCTGTATTCGCGCCGCAGGATGGTGTGGTTTCAACTTTGCCTGTGCGTGAAGGCATGTTCATTAAACCCTCGATGAAAGTGATGAGTCTGGCTGATTTATCGAGTGTCTGGTTGTTGGCTGAAGTTTTTGAACGGCAGGCGGACTGGGTCTCGATGGGCGATTCTGCGCAGGTGACATTGTCGTATTTGCCGGGCAGGGAATGGCAGGGTAAGGTCGAGTATATTTATCCCAGTCTTGATCCAAAGACCAGAACACTGAAAGTCCGTTTGCGTTTTGATAATCCCGAAGAAGCTTTAAAACCAAACATGTACGCCAATGTGAAAATATACGGCGGTGCGAAAAGCAACATACTGGTTGTTCCTATGGAAGCCTTGATTCGTACTGGTCGTAATGAACGTGTCATCCTTGCTTTGGGTGAAGGTCGTTTTGAAGCGCGAACTGTGAAAGCGGGTATTGAAAGTGGTGACTGGGTTGAAATTTCCAGTGGTCTAAAAGCAGGTGATGAAGTGGTTGTCTCCGGTCAATTTCTCATTGATTCAGAAGCCAGCATTAAAGCCAGTTTCAAGCGTATGTCTAAAGCTGATGATAAAACCGATATGGAGATGAAATAGTGATTAAAGCAATAATTAGTGCTTCGATTGATAATCGCTTTATCGTTTTGTTATTAACGGTAATGTTGGTGGGTGTTGGTCTTTATTCACTCAAGCAAACACCGCTGGACGCGATTCCTGACTTATCAGATGTACAGGTCATTATCAAAACCTCGTATCCGGGACAAGCACCTCAGGTAGTTGAAGATCAGGTAACTTATCCACTCACCACAACCATGTTGTCAGTGCCCAAAGCGGTGAATGTTCGTGGTTATTCATTTTTTGGGGATTCTTATGTCTATGTGATTTTCGAGGACGGCACTGATCTTTATTGGGCGCGTTCGCGTGTGCTGGAATATATGAGTCAGGTTGCCAGTAAGCTGCCCGCTCAGGCTCGTCCTGAATTAGGTCCCGATGCTACGGGAGTCGGTTGGGTCTATGAATATGCATTACTTGATCGAACTGGTGGACATGATTTATCCCAGTTACGTAGTTTGCAGGACTGGTTTTTGAAGTATGAACTGCAAACCGTTCACGGTGTTTCTGAAGTCGTTACTGTAGGCGGTATGGTTAAACAATATCAGGTAGTGCTCGATCCAAATAGTTTGCGTGCTTATGGTTTGTCAGTCTCAAAAGTTAAAACTGCGATCATGCGTGGAAGTCAGGAAACGGGTGGTTCAGTCATTGAAATGGCCGAAGCTGAATACATGGTTCGCGCCACGGGCTATATTGATTCTCTGCAAGATCTGCGGCACATTCCATTGGGTGTGAATGAGCGTGGTTCACCCATCCTGCTCAAGGATGTTGCGCAAGTACGTCAGGGCCCACAACTGCGTCGCGGTATAGCCGAGTTAGATGGTGAGGGTGAAGTTGTCGGTGGCATTATCGTAATGCGGTACGGTGAAAATGCCATGACGACTATTGCCGGTGTTAAGGCAAAGTTGGATGAATTGTCCAAAGGTTTGCCCGAAGGTGTTGAGATTGTTGAAACCTATGATCGCTCGTCATTGATTGAACGTGCGGTCGATAACTTAAGTTATAAGCTGGTAGAAGAGTTTATTGTTGTTGCTCTTGTTTGTGCCCTGTTTCTTTTTCATCTGCGTTCGTCTTTGGTCATTATTGTTTCATTACCGGTGGGTATTTTAACCGCCTTTATTGTTATGGAGCGCATGGGTATTAATGCCAATATTATGTCGTTGGGTGGCATTGCCATTGCCATTGGTGCCATGGTCGATGCCGCGATAGTGATGATTGAAAATGTACATAAACATTTTGAGAAAACAGAAGTCACCGAAGAAAATCGTTGGGAAATAATCAGGCAGGCTAGTTTGGAAGTAGGGCCACCATTGTTTTTCTCCTTGTTGATTATTACCCTGAGTTTTTTGCCAGTGTTTACACTGGAGGCTCAGGAAGGGCGTTTATTTTCGCCGCTGGCTTATACCAAAACTTTTGCCATGGCCGCTGCCGCAGGTTTGTCGATTACGCTGGTGCCAATATTGATGGGTTATTTTATTCGAGGCCACATTACGCCGGAAAAGAAAAATCCAGTAAATCGAATTTTGATTAAGCTTTATCGACCCGCCATTGATCTGGTGATTAAAAAACCGAAACAAATATTGGCGATGAGTTTTGCCCTGGTACTGATCGGTCTCTGGCCGCTAACGCAAATCGGTTCTGAATTTATGCCTGATCTGGATGAAGGCGATTTGTTGTATATGCCGACCACCTTTCCAGCGATATCTATCGGTAAAGCACAGGAGTTATTGCAGCAGACCGACAAATTAATCATGACGGTTCCAGAAGTGAAACGAGTTTTTGGCAAAGTGGGCAGGGCTGAGACAGCCACTGATCCCGCGCCCCTAACCATGATCGAATCGACGATCCAGTTAAAACCAAGGGATCAGTGGCGCGAAGGCATGACGCTGGAGAAATTAAAACAGGAACTGAACCAACGCATTCAAATTCCCGGATTAACTAATGCCTGGGTAATGCCGATCAAAAATCGTATCGACATGCTGGCGACGGGCATTAAAACCCCGGTGGGAATTAAAGTCGCAGGCGCTGACCTGGAGACCATTCAAAAAATCGGCCAGGAAATTGAAGCTGTCATCCAGGATGTGCCCGGTACCGCTTCGGTATATTCCGAACGAGTCTCAGGTGGTCGTTATGTAATGGTTGATATTGACCGTCTGGCCGCAGCACGTTTTGCACTAAATATCGCCGATGTGCAGGAAGTGGTGCGACTGGCGCTGGGCGGAATGGTGGTGGCACAAACGGTCGAAGGCCTGGAGCGTTACCCCATCAATATTCGTTATCCACGCGATGTCAGAGATTCACTTGAAAAGCTGCGTAACCTGCCGATTGTCACTCCTACCGGGGCGCATATTCCGCTGGCGGAAGTTGCCGAAATTCGTATTGATGACGGCCCGGGTTTAATCAAAACAGAGAACGCACGCCTCAATGGCTGGATATATATCGATATAGAAGGCCGTGATTTGGGGTCTTATGTAGAGCAGGCGCAACGTGCAGTGAGTGAGAATATAGAGCTGCCACCGGGTTACTCAATTTCATGGTCGGGGCAATATGAATACATGGTTAGAGCGAAAGAAAGACTCTCAACAGTTGTTCCTATCACGCTGATTATTATAGTTTTATTGCTGTACATGAACTTTAAGAACTTTACTGAGGTTCTGATTATTATGGGCACATTGCCTCTGGCCCTGGCAGGGGGGCTATGGCTGCTGTATCTGCTGGATTACAACATGTCAGTAGCGGTAGGTGTCGGCTTTATCGCCCTCGCTGGTGTCGCAGTGGAGATCGGCGTGGTCATGCTGGTCTATCTCAACCAGGCCTACGCCCAGCATGTCAGTGATGCAGAAAAAGGCAATCAGAAATTAACGATTGAAAATATACGATCAGCCGTTATTGAGGGCGCTTTATTACGAGTTCGACCCATAATGATGACAGTTTCTGCCATAATAGTGGGGTTATTGCCGATCATGCTAGGAAGCGGCACTGGTTCAGAGGTAATGCGCCGAATTGCAGCCCCTATGGTCGGTGGTATGTTAAGTGCTACAATCCTGACCTTAGTGGTATTGCCCGCCGTGTTTTTGATATGGAAAACTCGATTATTGGTTGGTGATACGCGTAATTAGAATAATAACGATAATAAAAATAAGATAGCGAAGATTTGAAGCGGAGAGTTTAGATGATTGTTCCTGTAATACTTTCGGGTGGTTCCGGTACTCGACTGTGGCCGTTATCACGGAAAATGCATCCTAAGCAGCTTCTGCCGCTTCTCAACAAAACCACATTGCTTCAGGATACGGTTAATCGTTTTGGTAGAGCCACTGACATTGATCATGTTGTGGTCATCTGCAATGAAAGCTATCGATTTATGGTGGCCGAGCAGGTCAGAGAAACTAAAATTAAGGGTGTTGATATTATCCTCGAGCCGGTGGGTAGAAACACCGCACCGGCGATTGCTTTAGCTGCTTTTAATGCTATCCAGGATGAACAAGACCCCACATTATTAATTCTTCCAGCCGACCATGACATCAAGGATATTGATGGATTTCTTGACGCTATAAAACTTGGCCAGAGCCAAAGTGATTCAGATAATCTGGTCACTTTTGGAATTGTTCCTGATATGCCGGAAACTGGTTACGGTTATATCAATGCCGGTGATTCAATCGCGGATAATTGTTTCTCGGTTGCCGGCTTCGTCGAGAAACCGGATAGAGCAACCGCAGAAAGTTATATCGAACAAGGCAGTTATTACTGGAACAGCGGCATGTTTATGTTCAAAGCATCGACCTATCTTGCTGCTTTAGAGCGATTAAGACCGGACATGTTCGAAGCCTGTCAGAATGCATATAACAAATCAGAAAGGGATATGGATTTCATTCGTATCGATGAGGCGACATTCGAAAATTGCCCGAGTGATTCCATCGATTATGCCGTGATGGAAAAAGTAGACAATGCAGTAGTGATACCCGTTGATATTGGTTGGAGTGATGTTGGTTCATGGGCAGCACTGCATGACATAGGTGATGTAGACGCAATGAACAACACCATCATGGGTGATGTTGAAGCAGAAGCATCAAACAACTGTTACATCCGTTCAGAATCAAGATTAGTGGTAGCGCTTGGCGTCAGTGATTTAGTCATTGTGGATACCGCAGATGCTTTACTGGTAGCGCATCGTGAACAAGTCCAGGGCATAAAAAACATTGTCGAAAAATTACATAACGATGGCCGTGACGAAGTCATGCTGCATAAAAGTGTATGTCGCCCCTGGGGATGTTATCAAGGTATCGATAGTTCCGATCGTTTTCAGGCTAAACGCATCACCGTAAAACCCGGTGCCGTATTGTCATTGCAATTGCATCACCATCGCGCAGAACACTGGGTAGTCGTCAACGGCACAGCAAAAGTCACTAAAGGCGATGATGTGTTTATTTTGTCCGAAAATGAATCAACTTATATTCCATTGGGCGTAAAACACCGATTGGAAAATATTGGAAAAATTCCATTAGAGTTAATAGAGGTTCAAACGGGTAGTTATCTGGGTGAGGACGATATTGTGCGTTTTGATGATGTTTATGGTAGACACGGAGCCTAAGAGTGAAAGCGCTAGTTACTGGCGGCGCAGGCTTTAGCGGTGATAGATAAAGCGAAGTCATTTTTAAAATGGGAGCCATTAGTGAAATTAAATCAGGGTTTAAATTTACTTTGTAAGAGCTTATAGGGATTCAGGTAGTGTTTTTATGAAAATGGTAAAAAGTTTTATTTCAGCAAATAGAAAATATTCGAAAATGGTGGAAAGTAAATTTCCGGGGTTTTTTAAATCTGAATCATATAAAGAAGAGCTTTTAAAACGAATTAATCAAAGCATTGAAAAAGAAGGTGCAAGTAAAGTTCTTGAAGCCGGTGGGATAGATCGTCCTTTATTGAGTAAAGGAAATGGTTATGAATATAATGGCCTGGATATAGAAAGCAGGGATAAGTGTTATGAAATATACGATAATTTTGTTGTTCAATCTATAGAAGAACCACTTGCTGAGAAATATGATTTAATTATATCAATAACATTACTTGAGCATGTTCCCGACAATGAAGCCAGTTTTGCCAGTATGTATTCATCATTAAGTCCAGGGGGGGTGACCCATCATTATGTTCCTTCAAAATGGCATCCTTATTCAATAGCATTACGCATTGTAGGCCCAGCTCTTCAAAAAAAACTTATTCCAATTCTTAGACCTGGTGTTGAAGATGTGACCGGTTACCCGGCGTATTTTGATCATTGTTCCGCCCGTTCTATGAAGAAAGTGCTAATTAAATGCGGATTTATAGATGTTGATGTCAAGGCTTACTATAGGGCCAATGATTATTTTTCATTTTTTATGCCACTATTTTTAATGGTCACAGCATTTGAAAATATTTGTAGAAAGTTAGAGTTAGATGTGTTTGCATCAGGGTATGTTGTAAGTGCAACAAAGAAGGAAGAGTAGCAACAATGTGCTAATAATTGGCGGATATTCTAAATGATGAATTGTATTGCCAGTCAATTGCACTAATGAATATTATACAAATAATAAAATTAATTATGGCGAATAAAATACTTATAACAGGTTCAGGTGAAACAATTGGTATTAATTTGGTCTGTTATCTATTGCAGAATGATCTTGAATTAGATGTTTTATGTTTTGATAATAATGAGAGCGAGTTGTTCATTCTTGAGCAAGAGCATATAAGTGAAAGTAGAGTAAATGTTTGCCTAAGGGGGAGAGCAACTACATGCTGTAGGCCTGTTACTGTAGCTAACGCTAATCAATATGGAGAGATTATATGAGAATCTCACATTCTCATAAATTTATTTTCTTGGCCACACCCCGCACGGGTAGTACTACAGCAAGGAAAGTCTTAGACAAATATACTGATATTGCGAGTGTCCATATTTCGATGGTTTCAAGTGATTTTCCATTTTATCATCATATCTCTGCGTTAGAATTGAAGACTATTTTTGAAGATCGAGACTGGGATTGGGATAGTTATGAGAAATTCTGTTTTGTGCGTAATCCTTACGACCGGGTCGTTTCCTTATATCACCACCATTTGAAGATGCGAAAAAATTTAAAAGTTAATAGTGTGAGAAGTTTCGTGCGAAAATTAAGATACATGACAACACGAACCCCGTCATTTAGAGACTATGTGATGAATATTAACCCAAAGAATAGACTGCCTACATCATTGGAGTCTTTTCTTTGTGACGGAAACGGTGATTTTTTAGTAAATGAAGTTTTAATGTTTGAAGAGTTGGAGGATGAGCTGCCAAAGTTTCTAAGCAAGTTAGATATCTCAATCACTGCTGATGATATCCCTTATCTCAATGCTTCCACTGGTCGGCAACAATATAGCAAGTACTATGACGAAGAATTAAAAAATAAGGTGAGAGACCTGTATGAATATGAATTTGATCGATTTGGATACTCCTTCTAAAGCAATAAATCTGCGGCATTCTGCCTGGCATATAAGGCGTTGCACGCGGACGGCAATAAATTATGAATGGTAATAACAATAACAATAACAATAACAATAACAATAACAATAACAATGGCAGGAAATTCGC
>JAOUKV010000029.1 GCA_029882355.1 Gammaproteobacteria bacterium
CAGTTTTGGCGTGAGCAGTGGCGTGTATGATATCGACACCCTGGTCGGGCAGGCCGATGAGTTAATGTACCAGTCAAAGAACTCCGGTCGAAACAGGGTTACTTGTGATCAGTGATACCAGCTGGCGAACAATTAAAGACGTTTCCATGCGACCCAACCTACCGGCAAACTACACATCAGGGTTCTTACTTTGACCCTGAATATCGGAAACAATTGCCCTCTGAGCAGGATTTTTTCGACAGTGAGGGGCCTAAATAATTAGGTATCGTGTCAATTTAATTAGTTATCCCAGGTAGTAGCTATAATAGCTTTCTTTAAAAAATACGGGTTATCGACGATTACCGCGTCAGGTATTATCAAGGAGTCTGAGCCCTTGACGTACTTCGTTTATTTCACTGATTTCCTTAATGGCTTTTTTGAAGAAGCTGCGCAAATGCTTTTTCAAATGTTTACTGACTATTTACCTGGGGTCGAACCTACGTAACTGATTGATAATACAACAAGCTACTCCAACAAGACCGTGTTATCACCGCTTAAAGTACTCATTTTATGTTCACAATGAGCAGAGTAAGGAACAACGGGTTCTTTCAGCGCATAAACATCCTCATTTTCACGCACTGACTTGAATCGCCCGGTTACGCCAAGCGACATCTTAATATTTTCGACATAATCCTTGTGACCAACTGCAATATTTTGTGACCACACAGTATCACGACATAACTGCTTCGACTTGAGTTCATCTTCAACCCAGCCTTTGTGAATGAGTTGGCATTGCTCAAAACTATTAGCACCCAGCAATTCAGATAAAGCCTTCTGATCAATCACTGCATAACGTTGTGGTGGAGCTTGAATTTCACAGTAACCACTGCAAGGCCAATCACCGGGATATGAAACCACACCTGCACGTACCATGTTCAAATCAATATACACCATACAACGCGCTAAATATTTATCGGAATCAACAGCCGTAGCATGATAACGATCTTCCCAAAACGCACCCTTTCGCCCCTTTCGCTGATTGTATTCCTGCGCAGTTCGACCAGAAATTAACTGCATGCTCTTAGCAATTTCACCCTGGCCACAATCACGAACCAATAAATGTATATGATTCGAAGTAACGACGTAATTTAAAACACAAAGACCAAATCGTTTCCTAGCTTCAAACAACCAATATCGCCAGCGCCGGCGATCTTTAGAAAATTTCAGTAAAAAATCTTTTTGATGACAACGGTGGGTAATGTGCCATACATGGCCTGGTAAAAAATAACGATTAGCTCGGGGCATAATACTTTATCCTTAAAGTGATGATTTCATCCATAAAACGAGGCTTCTAAGCCTCTATGAGAGCATTATTCTAAATGATTATATTGTTTATCAATAGGTTGCGTTGGTGCGACCCGTGTCGCTTTTATTTCGAGCCGTAATACCACAACGGATACTGTGCCGCCAGAAACCAACAATATCCAGTTTTTTATCTGTCAGTAAGGACATAGAATTGACCACAGAGGCAAGCATAACCATATCATGCAATTCCCGCTCACCAATAAGATTAACCGCAACAGAAATACTGGACACGGGATTGGGTAACGCATAATACGAACTATTAACCACCTTCAACACACGCACACACATTGCCGGGTCAATACTAACTATTTTGACAATGTCTTCAATTATGTGATTTGGGTCTTTTAAGGTCTTATCAAGCTGAACATAAACATCAGGCAAACTAACGAGATGCTCAACACTGGCAACCATCTGCTCAGGAGTCTGCTTATCAAACATACTTATAACATTCCGCTGTACATCTCCCGCAGCAAGCTGTCGCACTTTATCACCTATACAATAATTATCTATTTACCATTTCGGCTATACGACTAAATACTTAAAGAAAATAATCTCTTATGAGGTTGTTCTTTTCAAATACTCACAGCGTTGAAGGGTTATGAAAACCCGGGTCAGAGAGAAATTTCTCCTAACATACTAATACACAACATATTCAGCGCCCTCTTCTTCAATCTTCGGTCTACCTGAAACGCCCAGCCGTGTTTGCCTATTAGTTATTTGCTCAATCTTATTTTTGAAGTAAGACCTGCTCTGCATAAAAACAGGGTTCACGATTATTACCACGTTGAATAACGTGTTGAGGAATTCCAACTAAATTAAATCTTGGTTTACGTGGCATTTTTCAACTCCTTTTGAACAGTGCGAATGTGGATGTGTAACTAACTGGCAGAGTGAGTATTAGTGGTGATGAATATTAGGAAGAATTGCTCTCTGACTCGGGTTTTTCTTGGGGAGTGCAATGTTGGGGTTGGGTGGTGGTTTGTACTGCCATGTAGGTTGGGTGATTGTTTTTTATGAAGCCCGGCCTACCGTGCTAACCTCCCCCTTTTTCAAAGGGGGACTGAGGGGGTTTATAGCTTTCAAAACAAACCCTCCTAACCTCCCTTTGAAAAAGGGAGGGACTGTAAGTGCTAACTGTCATCCTGCATCTTTTCCCAGAAATCGCTATCCATGCGCTTTATTACAACAGTTTGCTCAGTCTGCATTCCGAGTCCAAAGTCATAAATGTATTCTGCTAACTGTGAGCCATCAATAAGAACGACGTTTGTAGTTCCATTCAAACTATCAGCGTATTCAAGTGCGCCTTTGCTATAGCTTGATGTCGTTATAAAAACACCCTTATTCGATTGAGCTACTGCTAGTGCACCTACAAACTTTTGAACATCTTCTCGCCCTATGGAATTCTCTCTTTTATATCGTTTGGCCTGAATGTGTATTCGCCCCAAACCAAGAAGATCTTCTTTGATAATACCGTCGATGCCACCATCGTTAGATTGTTGAGTTACCTGCCCTGCATCTTTAACTAAACCGCCATAACCCATTTTATCTAGCAACTTCACAACAAGCTTTTCAAATTCATAGGGGGATTTGCTTAGGATAGTATCCAGAATATCTTCGTAAACATTATCGCGAATACTATTTGCCGCTTGATTTAATGCTTCATCAGGTGTTATTTCAGAATTCAAATCTGTGCTTATTTCATCAGCATTAAGCCCATCTTTTTTCGCTTTCTTTTGCGCTTCATGCTCTGCAAACTTTTCTTTAACGAGTAAACTTATTCTATCCTCATCACCAACCAAAGAAAGACCCAGCTCGGTTATTTTGCAATAGCCTCGCTTAGGTCGCTCAATGAGTTTAGCAATTGATAAATAAGTTAGTGCCCAACTAATACGGTCCAAAAAAATCCGTCCATTACCTGACTCGTATTCAGTTATTAGTTCTTCTTGACTTAACCCCATGAGCTTAGCCAAAGGAACTTCCAATTCTTTCCATTTAATAGTGCCAATATCAGGTTTCGCAAGTTGGGCTAATACGGGTGGTATTATTTCGTGGTATTTTGGGATTGGCATTTTTACTTCCTATATAAAAATTAGAACGCTTATATAATTTTAATTTAGATCACTCATACAAATACCGCTGAAACCCAATAAACACATCTCGGATTCCAGCTACACTCCCCAACTCTGCGGCAGCATCACTGACACCGTGATATTTAAGTTCTAGCAGGCTGGGTAGTTTTTCCTGATCTAATTCGCCGACACCTTCTTTGATGTACTGCGCTAATACAAAATCGAGGAACTGTTGTTGTTTGTAATCATATCGTTTAAATATCTGCCCCTTGTGTGTCGTTACTCTTTCTTCACGGGTAACGGGGGCTTGGGTAAAGGCGATGTATGCAAGTACGTCGAACAGGTCACTTTTTTCTGCGTCAATGAGTTTTTTTACTTCATTTAGCTGATCCAGTCCGTAACCTTTTTCTTCCAGTCCGGTTAACAGGTGCTTACGTGTATCTGGTTTGCTCCAGAGTGCGCGTAGTTCGTCTTCGTCTTTGAATAGCTCTGGTAGGTCACCATACAGGCGTTCGATAAACTGCGCTGCTGACATTGGCCTACCATCAGGACTCCAGAAAGTAGTGACCTGCATGTTCTGGATGGTTCTTTCCTTGCCGTCAGCAAGTTTTACTTTTACCTTTTTCTCGCATATACAAGGATCTTCTTCACAGACAGGACACAGTTCCTTTTCGCGTATACAAATACAGGGCTGCTCACCACAAACTGCGCATGGTTCTGGCGGCGTTTTTTCACAGATGCATGGACTATGACCGCAACGGCTGCACGGGTCTGGATCTATCGGTTCACCATCCCACTCTTCATCATTGAAATGTTCGTAGGCTCTGACAAAATCATAAATTGTGAAGTAATCCTTACCATCAAACAAACGCGTACCACGACCTACGATCTGCTTAAACTCAATCATTGAATTAACTGGTCGCATTAGTACAATGTTGCGCACATTACGCGCATCGACACCGGTAGAAAGTTTCTGTGATGTGGTCAGTATGGTTGGAATGGTTTTCTCGTTATCTTGGAATACACGCAACCAGCGTTCGCCTTCTTTGCCATCGTTTGCGGTAACGCGTATGCAATAGTTGGGGTCGGTGATGGTCTTGTTCTGGTTGATTAAATCGCGCACCGCTAAAGCGTGTTCCTGCGTGGCACAGAAAACCAGCGTCTTTTGTTTCTGGTCGATCATGTCCATAAACAATTTGACGCGATAGGCTTCACGCTCCTTGATCTCAATCACGCGATTGAAATCATCTTCTTCATAACGCCTGCCTTCTTCGATTTCACCTTCGATTACCGTATCGTCAGACGTGTAAACATAATCATCCAGCGTGGTAGCAATCTGCTTGACGCGGAACGGGGTTAAGAAACCATCGTTAATGCCTTCTTTCAATGAATAGATATAAACCGGCTCACCGAAATAAGCGTAGGTATCGACATTGCCCTTGCGCTTGGGTGTGGCGGTTAAACCCAGTTGAACTGCCGGTGAAAAATATTCGAGAATGCCGCGCCAGTTGCTTTCATCATTTGCACCGCCACGATGGCATTCATCAATAATAATGAAATCAAAAAAGTCTGGTGGATAATCACCAAAGTTGGGTGCGGGGTTGCCATCTTCATCTGTTCCCGACATAAAGGTCTGAAAAATGGTGAAGAAAATACTGCCGTTCTTGGGTACTCTGCCCTTTTTACGAATCTCGTCGGGTGAAATACGCACCAGCGCATCTTCGGGGAAAGCAGAAAAAGAATTATAAGCCTGATTCGCCAGAATATTTCGATCAGCCAGAAACAGAATGCGTGGTCTTCGTTTTGATTCTTCGTTACTGCGCCAGTCTTTTAAATTCCAGCGGCTGTGAAACAGTTTCCACGCTAACTGAAAAGCGATGAAGGTTTTACCCGTGCCGGTGGCCAGCGTTAACAAAACTTTATCTTTACCGTCAGCAATAGCTTCTAGTGCCTTGTTGATCGCATTGTGCTGATAATAACGCGCTTCCCAACTACCGCCCTTGTCTTCAAACGGCACATCAGAAAAACGATCATGCCAGTTATTGCGCTCGGCAAATGTCACCTGCCATAACTCGTCCGGTGTTGGGTAGCTGCCTACATCGCCCTCCTCACCGGTTTGCATATCAACGCGGTAAATGCCCTTGCCGTTGGTGGAATAAGCAAAACGACTTTGTAATTTCTCAGCGTAGCGTTTTGCTTGCGCCAGCCCTTCGGTAACCGCCAGCCCTGTTTTCTTGGCCTCTATCACCGCCAGCTTCTGACCACGATAGATCAGCACATAATCAGCAATATCCTGTTTGCCACGCTTACCAGCACCGATGAGACGACCATTGGTAATCATCTCGCGACGCACACGACTACCCTCGACCTTACCCCAGCCAGCTTCGGCCAGTGCGGGGTCAATCAGTTCTGCGCGTGTTTCGGCTTCGTTCATAGTTCGTCCCTGACTCGGTGGTTAGTGCAGCTCTCCGGCGAAGGCTTTTTTTAGGATGGATTGTTTTAGGTTGGTTAGTTCGTTTAGTTTTTGTTTATAGATTAATTCAAGTCGCAAAACTTCAACCGACAAAACATCAAGTTGATGGACAATCTCATTCTGTTGCTTTAGATCACCTGGTATAGTGATTTCTAGATTTTGAAGCTGTGCTTTTGTTATAGCTTGTCGTGTTGAACCACCTTCATCACCTATACCAAGTAACTTATCTTTATAGATTTTGGAAGTCATTAAGTAACAAAGAAAGCTGGTCGAAAGCAGTTCTGGTCTAGGGCGTAGTATAGACACATGCTGATTTACTCGGGCAGGCAGATATTCATTAGGAACTATACAGCAACGTGCAACTGAAGCTCCTGTAATATTAAAAAGCACATCTCCTTTTTCAACAATCACGTTTGATAGTTTTGCTGCCTGCTCATCATCAATAAAAGCAAGTTTACGATCAGTAAATCTCCGGTCATGCACATTCAGGCTTCTAATCAATGAGATACCCTTGGACTTATAAGATTTCTCTCCTCCCCTTGGTGTAGAGCCACTACCAATTTTTGTTGTTAAATCAATGAGTCTATTAGTTATCCAACCTTTATCCTGTTTTGTGAAAATCGAATCCAAATAACTTTCAAACAGCTCGCGTGCATTTTGTAGGTTCTTCTCGGCATTAGCGGTAGCGGTGGCGATGCCCGTAAAGGCTTCATCTAGCGTGGCGACGATGCGTTGTTGTTCAGCAAGAGATGGTAAAGGTATAGGCTGATCTTCGATAAACTCTTTTGGAACGCGTTTATGACCTACCGCGCCAGTCATGACTTTAGCACCTTCATCACGAAAAGAATCTTGAGATAAAAAATAGAAAAGGTATTCTGGATCAATATTACCCTTAGATCGAAAAACAATATATTCACTAGAACCAAAACCAACGCCATTTCTTAGACCTCGGGCAATACCTAATTTTCCATTTTCAAAACACGGTGTAATTTTTGCGAGTAAAACATCATTCTCTGCAAAATAAGTGTAGCTTCCAACTACTTTAGCAAGTGGCTTTTCTTCACATAAGCACAGTTCTTTTTGCCTAATACCTAAATACGTCATAGGTACAAAGGACACGAGGTCTGTTTCAGAAAGTAGCTCCTTTGCTTCCTTCTTGGGCGGTTTTATCTGACAGACTTCTGATAAATTTTTTATTTGCCAGTCTGCTCTCATAATACTCCCCGAATCCCTTCCAGTATTTCCGCACTCTCAGCATCTAACCTCGCCATCTCTTCCATAATCACCTTAGGTTCACGCAAGGGTGCTTCTTCGGGTGCATTAGGATTCTTCACCGAAAGATCAAACGAGTCCGCATCAACGTCGTTAATATCAACCGACCATGACTTCTCACTGTCGGAAAAACCAGCCTGCAATTCAACAAACTCTTTCAGGTCATCATCATTCAGCGGATTGGTTTTACCCATGTTACGACCAGGATCGAGCTGGTAGTACCAGACCTTTCTCGTCGGTGCGCCCTTTTCAAAAAACAGCACGACAGTTTTAACACCCGCGCCGAGGAATGTACCACCGGGGCAGTCGAGTACGGTGTGCAGGTTGCAGTTTTCCAGCAGTTCCTGCCTGAGTGCTTTGGAGGCGTTATCTGAATTAGACAGAAAAGTGTTTTTGATGACCACGGCGGCGCGACCACCGGCTTTTAAATATTTGATGAAGTGTTGTAGGAACAGGAAGGCGGTTTCACCAGTTCGTATGTCGAAGTTCTGCTGTATTTCCTTGCGCTCTTTGCCACCGAATGGCGGGTTGGCGAGGATGATGTCGTAGCGGTCTTTTTGCTGTACGTCGTTGCTGTGGTCGGCCAGTGTGTTGACGTGCAGGATGTTGGGGGTGTCGATGCCGTGCAGAATCAGGTTCATGATGGCGATGACGTAGGCGAGGCTTTTCTTTTCCCTGCCGTAGAAGGTTTTCTTTTGCAGGGTGTTGAGCTTGCTGGTAGTGAGTTTGGTTTGTTTGCCGTCTTCCGCGTAGCGCAGGTAGTCGTGAGTTTCACACAGGAAGCCAGCCGAACCGCAAGCACCGTCATAAACAGTTTCACCGATGCTGGGTTTGATGACCTTGATCATGGCGCGAATTAACGGGCGCGGTGTGTAGTATTCACCGCCGTTGCGACCGGCATTACCCATGTTTTTGATTTTGGCTTCGTAGAGGTGCGATAGCTCGTGTTTTTCCTTCTGCGAGCGGAAGTGGAGCTGATCCATGAGTTCCAGTGCATCGCGCAGGCTGTAGCCACTGGTAAATTTGTTCTTGATCTCACCGAAGATTTCACCGATTTTGTATTCAATGGTGTCGGGCGAGGAAGCGCGTTGTTTGAAGCCCTTGAGATAGGGGAACAGTTCTTCATCGACGTATTCGATGAGGTCTTCGCCGGTTAAGGCGGTATCGTGGTCAAAACTGCCATCATCCCGTTTAGGCGCAGCCCAGCGCGACCAGTGGTGCTTCTCGTCGATGATGAAGTTGTAGCGTTTACCGACCAGCACAGCCTCACTCGACCTTTCGTCTTCCAGATCATCAAGATATTTGAGGAACAGCAGCCATGAGGTTTGTTCAGTGTAATCCAGCTCGGTAGTGCAGCCCGCCTCTTTCCAGAGAACGTCGTCGATATTTTTGAAAGTTTGTTCGAACATGTTTTTTATAATTCTTATATTTGTAACTGGCGGGTATTAAACCACATCCCCCCTCCCCCAGCATCACCAACAGCGGGTTATTTTGTCATCCTGAACAGCATGAAGGATCTGGGGTTTAAACGTACCCGGCTGCATTGAGGCTTAAGATCCTTCGCTTTACTCAGGATGACAGCTGAACTAGTCTTTACTCCTCACCCCAATCAACACCTCAGTATTAAACCAAACCCACAATATCAAAGCCTTTTATCCCCACCCTGCCTTTCAATCAAAATGCTTTTGCCATATAGCCCGTTTCTGCCAGTCATCGGGAAAACCCATCGACTTTGGGTTAGCAATTTCGTATTTCGCTAATAACCCGGTTAACCGCTCACCCCAGCGGCTGTCTGGGCTGATGATTTCTATCAGGTATTCGAGCATGACTAGTGTGTTGTATATGTATTTTGTGTTGTCTTTTCTCAGGCTATTGAGCAACACATTGTCTGCATGATTTGGCACTTTGATGGTAAAGGTGAACCGGCGATTCCAGAGCCTGCCGTGATGCGCGCAGGTGTTTCTTACGATGGTTAGATGATGCAGCAGGGAAACTATTATTTTCTCGTCCAGGCCATAGATTCTGGCTATGCTGTTTCTGTCTTTTCGGTGTTGCAGGTTGCTGAATAGTTTTGATAGCTGTCCATAGGACATTACTTCTACCACTGCCCAGATGGGTGGGTATTCTGGGTCGGTATATGTTGCGCTGTAATGTTTTATGAATGTTTCGTGACTACGATCTATTTCGCTCTTTAACTTGTCCAATGAGATATTATATTGCCTGATATTTCTGAACAGGTTTTGATCCAGATAGGCATGAGAACCATACTCCTGCGCCAAGTGATAAGCCCACTGTGTACGTAGTGAGACTTCAAATCGTTCGATGGCATCCATCACCAGTAGGCGTAGCTCTCTATCGAAAACATAGCAATCAAGAGCGTCCTCAAAATTTGCATTTTCCTTGAATTGATGTGTGCCAGAGCCATCCTGAAATGGCAGCCAATAGGCGCTTATACGGTAATAGTTGAGATGCGATAAATAGTGCCGCGCACGATCATGGTCGGGGACAACCATACCGCGGTCTTCGAGAATTTTGATTTGCTGGTCGTAGGTAGTTGGGGGCTTGGCAAATTGCATTTCACAAGCCCCAGAAACAAGTAACCCGCCAGGGTGCGCAGATCTTACGGAATGCGTGGCGGGTGTTGTTGGCAATAATTATAACAGACTGGTTAAACTTAGCAATTGAACCTGTTAGCTGGTTTATGGTGATCGTCCTGAATGATTTACCCGGATCAGTGATAGATGTTGCTTTCATATATCGTGAATTCCATTTCATTTATTTGCCCCGTATTAAACCACATCAGAGCCGTTTTGAAACAATATCTTTACCGCTAATCGTTTCTACAAAAACAATGGCATTTTGGCCTATCCCTTTTTGGCTAGTTGCAAATGATAACGATTCGCATTACCATACACCCTCATACATTAGTAAAAGTTAATAGAGGTTTTGATCATGTCACGTTTCGGGGTTGTTTTTGCTGCTCTGGCAGGTTTTTGTAGCAGTCTTTATAGCACAGTAGCAGTCGCTTCACCTGAGGTGAATTTGTATTCAGCGCGCAAGGAGGCACTGATTCAGCCCTTGCTGGAGAAATTTACCGCTGATACGGGTATTAAAGTAAACCTGGTTACCGGTAAGGCAGATGCCCTGCTCAAACGCCTGAAAAGCGAGGGGCGCAACTCACCTGCTGATGTGCTGCTGACCACCGATGCGGGTCGTTTGCACCGTGCCAAAGCGGCGGGTGTGACGAAGGCTTTTAATTCTGTGCTGATTAATTCGGTGGTGCCAGCCAGTTACCGTGATGCGGATAATCACTGGGTGGGGCTGTCGGTGCGTTCGCGCCCTATTTTGTATGTGAAGGACAGGGTGAAACCGGCCGAGCTTTCGACGTATGAGGCTTTGTCTGGGGCTAAATGGAAGCAGCGCATCTGCATCCGTTCTTCTTCAAATATTTACAATCAGTCGTTAATTGCTTCGATGATTGCCGCCAATGGTGTAGCAGAAACCGAGGCCTGGGCTAAGGCGCTGGTGGCGAACATGGCGCGCCCGCCCAAGGGCGGTGATCGCGACCAGATCAAGGCGGCAGCGGCAGGTCAGTGCGATATTGCCATCGCCAATACCTATTACCTGGCTGGCATGCTGAATTCGAGCGATGAGGACCAGAAGCGCGCGGCGCAGAAGATGGGCGTGTTCTGGCCGAATCAGGCCGGGCGCGGTGCGCATGTGAATATTTCGGGTGCGGCGCTGACCCGCTACAGTAAGAATGCGGACAATGCGATTAAGCTGATCGAATTTTTAGCTTCGGAAAAAGCCCAGCAGTGGTATGCCGAAGTGAATGGCGAATACCCGGTGCTCGGTGCGGTGACCGTGGGCGAGACACTAAAAGCCTGGGGCGAGTTTAAGGCCGATGCGCTGAATGTTGGCAAATTAGGCGAACTGAACTCAGAGGCAGTAATGCTGATGGATCGCGCGGGCTGGAAATAAGGCTGACGCGGCGATGAAATTCTCCTACTGGCACACCAGCATTATCGCAACCACCCTGCTGCTGGCGATTCCACTCGCCGTGGTGGTGGCGAATGTGTTCGTGCCGGCGGGCGAGGTCTGGCGGCACCTGGCGGCGACGGTGTTGCAGGACTACATCGTCAATTCATTATTGCTGATGTTCGGTGTCGCCATAGGCAGCCTGATTCTGGGTGTTGGTAGCGCCTGGCTGGTTTCGGTGACCGAGTTTCCCGGTCGCAAATATTTTGAGTGGGCGCTGCTGCTGCCGATGGCGATTCCCGCTTATATCATTGCTTACACTTATACCGGCATGCTCGATTTCGCCGGGCCAGTACAGAGCAGCTTGCGTGAATTGACCGGCTGGGGCTATGGCGATTACTGGTTTCCCGAGATTCGTTCACTCGGCGGCGCGGCGGTGATGCTGTCGCTGGTGCTCTACCCTTACATTTACCTGCTGGCACGGGCAGCGTTTCTCAGCCAGTCGCTGTGCGTACTGGAAGTGAGCCGTAGTCTGGGTAACGGGCCGTGGTGCACGTTTTTTCACGTTGGCCTGCCGCTGGCCCGGCCGGCGATTGTCGCCGGTCTGTCGCTGGTGTTGATGGAGACGCTGGCCGATTACGGCACGGTGCAGTACTTCGGGGTGTCGACTTTTACCACCGGCATTTTCCGCACCTGGTACGGGCTGGATAATGCACCGGCGGCAGCGCAACTGGCGGCGATGCTGCTGCTGTTTGTGGTGGTGCTGGTGACGCTGGAGCGCATTTCGCGCAGGCAGAGTCGTTACTACAATACCGGCAAACGCACGCAACCTTTGCAGCGATTGAAACTGGTGGGTCGTGGCCGGGTTGCCGCCAGCCTGTTCTGTTTTGCGATTCTGTTATCTGGCTTTTTATTGCCTGCGGCACAGTTAGCGAGTTGGGCCATCAACACTTATCAAACCATGATCGACGCGCGTTTTGTCACACTGTTTTTCAACACCCTGGAGCTGGCAGCAATCAGCACAGCACTGGCACTGGTAATCGCATTACTGCTTAATTACGGACGACGTTTGCAACCAACACGCGGCATTCGCTTTGCGGTGCGCGCGGCTGGTCTGGGTTATGCCATTCCCGGCACGGTGATTGCGATTGGCGTGGTGATTCCGTTTGGCTGGTTCGATAACACGCTCGATAGCTGGATGCGTGCGCAGTTTGATGTTTCTACCGGCTTGCTACTCAGCGGCACGATAGCGGCACTGGTGTTTGCCTACATGGTGCGCTTTCTTGCGGTTTCGCTGCACGCGGTGGAGAGCGGACTGGAACGTATCACCCCGTCGATGGATGAAGCCGCGCGCGCCATGGGCGAGAAGCCACTGGGCATTCTCGGCCGCATTCATATCCCGATGTTAAAAGGCAGTTTGATCACGGCGCTACTGCTGGTGTTTGTCGATGTCTTAAAAGAATTACCGGCGACCTTAATTCTGCGGCCGTTTAATTTTAATACCCTGGCGGTGCGCGCTTACGAACTGGCATCGGATGAACGACTCGCCGACAGTTCAACCGCAGCGCTGGCGATTGTTGTTGCCGGACTGGTGCCGGTTATTTTACTGAGCCGTTCACTTTCAAAAACACGGAGCTTTGCAAAATAATGGACATGCAACTCAAAGTTAAAAATGTCACGGTCGCTTACGATGATTACGTCGCGATTAAGGATGTGAGCTTTGCCCTAAAGCCCGGCGAGATTGGTTGCCTGCTCGGCCCCAGTGGTTGCGGCAAGACTTCGTTACTCAGGGCCATCGCCGGTTTTGAGCCGGTGCAATGCGGTGAGATTTCCCTGCACGGTAAAACGGTTTCGGTGCCGGGTAATTATTTACCAACGGAACAGCGACGTGTTGGTATGGTGTTCCAGGACTTTGCCCTGTTCCCACATCTTAGCGTTGAAAAAAATATTGCCTTTGGCTTGAAACACCTCAATGCCAAACGGTGCGATGAACGTGTCGAAGAACTTTTAAAGCTGGTAGGCTTAAGCCATTTAAAAACCGCCTACCCGCACGAACTTTCCGGTGGCCAGCAACAACGCATTGCGTTAATTCGCGCCATGGCACCGCGCCCTGAAATACTGTTAATGGATGAGCCTTTTTCCAGCATGGATGCCGAGTTGCGCGAACAACTGGCGCGTGAAGTACGTGAGCTATTAAAGCGCGATGGCATCACCGCAATCCTGGTTACCCACGACCAGTTAGAAGCCTTTGCCATGGCCGACGCGATTGCGGTTTTGGGTAATGGTGAGCTACATCAATATGATAGCGGTTATAATATTTATCATAATCCTGCGAATCGTTTTGTTGCCGACTTTATCGGTCAGGGTGTAATGCTGCAGGCTAGCGTGCTCGATGAGAAACGCGTTGAAACTGAAATGGGTGTATTCAAGGGCGAATTACCCGAGGACTGTCATTCTGGTCAGCAGGTAGAAGTGTTGCTGCGACCCGATGATGTTATTCATGATGATAATAGCGATATAAAACTGGAGGTTATTGCGAAAGTATTTCGTGGTGCAGAGTATCTTTACACGCTGGCCCTGCCGAGTGGCCAGTCGATTCTTTGTCTTGTGCAGAGTCATCACAATCACCGTATTGGTGAGCGAATCGGAATCAAACTTGGTGTTGACGATTTAGCGGTGTTTCCAGTTTGTGAAAACACGGAAACTGCTGATTAATAAATCAACAGTAATTTTTTATAAAAATTTTTTTTAAAACTGAAAGGTGAACTTATGAACATTAGAAATAAAAAACTTCCACTAAGCCTGTTATTGGGCTGCTTAATACCCGGAGTTGCTTCTGCCGAAGCGCAGTTGTTCGGCCAGGCGAATCTTTCTGTGGCGTCACTGGATGATGATATTGGTAGCGCAACAGCAGTAGCGAGTCATTCATCACGCGTTGGCATAAAAGGCGATTTAGCGTCTAAAGGTAGCCTTGAAATTGCTTATCGTTTTGTCTGGCAGATTGATATGACAGATGCCGCTGCTTCATCCAATGACCACATCAAATCACGCGAGCAATACATCAGCCTGAAAGATAACTGGGGCGAAGTTCGTATTGGTCGCCATGACACGCCGTACAAAAAGGCCGGTAAAAAGAGTGTTGAATTTTTCAGCGATAGCTATGCAGACTGGAACAACATTATTGCCAAATCACATGACATACGTGCTGATAGCTCGGTGTCCTATTACAAAACAATGGGACCTGCAAAACTAAGTATTATGTATGCTGCTGGCGAAGATACAACGACCAATAATAATGCCGGCGATCTTATTAGTTTTGCTGCTGATATGAAATTTGATGCTCTGACTTTTGCCCTTGCCTACCAGGATATCGAAGTTGATCTTGTTGCTCCTGCCCCGGCAACAACAGCCGCTAAAGTGGTGATTGGTTATCAGCTAGGTGCGAGCAGTGTGGGCCTCGCTATGGAAAAAATTGATGAAGATGGCTCGCCTAGCCTGACCAATACAATGCTGAGCCTCAAGCATCAGCTTAATGATAGTAATACGATTAAATTCACTTTCGGTGATGCAGAGGATCTCATCCCTGGCATAAATGACCCATCTATGATGGCGCTGGGTTTTGATCATAAAATTAATGATAGTGCCACTATGTTCGTCTACTGGGCTGATGGCAGTGATGGTGGTTTAAGCGCAGATGCAGGTCTGGTTGGTGAAGCTACCGTGCTTGCTGCAGGTGTTATTGTTAAATTCTAACTTCCTGGTTTCTGGTTCCCATGCAGGTGCATGGCAACCAGAATAAACCACAAAGAACACAAATGCTTTGGGTCTTATTTATTACCCACCGCGATTAGCACTTCAGTATTAAACCAGACCCCTTCATCCCCAATCACTGCTTTGATTTCCTTGCGGTGATGTTGCTCAAATTCCTTCTGCTCTTCCTCGCTCATCTGATTGAGCAAACTACGCCAGCCAGCGTTCCAGACGACATCCCACCATTGCTGATCTGAAGTCATCTGATAACCCAGCGGTTCATGGTGAATGCTAATGTCGGTGATACCCGCAGCATTGAAGTGCTGTTCGATGTGTTCGCGGGTGGCGAGGCGTTTCCACGACAGAGGCGGTACGGTTCGGCCGGTGGCCTCAAAATTGTTGACGAAGATGTCAGACATGGGCTGGAAGGCTTCGCCGGTGAAGCTGGTGATGGCGACTTTACCGCCGGGTTTTACCTTGCTGGCGATACCGGTTAATGCTGATGCCATGTCTTCGACGAAGAACAGGCCGAAGCTGCTGGTGGCAACGTCAAAGCTGTGCGCGGGCATATCGAGCGCTTCCATGTCCATCTGCTTGAATTCGGTGTTGCTGTGCCCGGCTTGTTCGGCTTTATTTTTTGCCTGTTGCAACATACCGGTGGACAGGTCTACGCCGAGGACTTTGCCCTGCGTGAGTGCTTCTGCGGCTTTGAGCGAGACATCACCGGTACCGCAACAAACGTCGAGCAGATGGTGTTCGGGTTTTAGTTGCAGGTGCTCTATCAGGCGGTCAGCGGTTTGCATGAAGAACGGTAATGACGGATGGTCGTAGCCTGTGGCAACGGTGTCGAAGCCGTTCTGGATCATTTTTTTGCGTTCGTTGTTGTTCATTTGTCCATTCCGTTGTTGGTGATTTTTGATTGTTGGATATTAAACCATAACAGTATTTGGGTGCGCACGACAAAATCAACACTTTATGATTTTTGGTTATAATCAGTCTACTCAATTATTTCGACTCATCACTTTGGTGTTTTTAATATGAAATTTGAACTTCGTTTCCCCTTCTACCCTGCTTTGTGTTGCTCTCTGCTGCTGGTTTCAAACGCTGTTTTTTCAATGAGTTCTAGCCCTGAGGATGAGCCTGTTTCTGTCGAGGACGCAAGGGCGGGCAAGTATGGCAAGCAGTATGAAAACAGGAACCCTGAGGCAGATGCCCGTGCGGCTATCGAGAAAGGTGATTTACGCTTGCTGGGTTTTGCCAGCCGCGTGACGACAACGCCTGGAGTTCCAGTGAAAAAAAGGAAGATGGCCATGGAGACCTGCGGCGTATCTTTAATGAAAGGTTTTGGCGATGTGATTCGCTCAGACAAGGAGCTGGCAGCGATGCGCCTGGCTTCGGCTTATGCGAAACGGTATAACGCGGTGATACTTGAACAGTGTTTGAAGAAGGATTGATTAAAGCTGCTTAGTAGGTCGGCAAGCCTTTGCCGACCTACTAACTGCTTTTAATCAATCTTTTAGTCGACACCTAAGTAACGGCGTTATTAACAGCATGAATAACCAGTAGTAGCTAAGCGTACCACCACCGCCACCACCTGATACGACAGGGGGAACAGTTTCCTGTATGTCTAATGTGTAGGTCGAATCCTGACCCGCGGTATCCCATGCATTGACAACAACGTAGTAGGTATTACCTACAACAAAATTAGTGTGTGTGATAATTTCAGTGGGATCGGTCCAACTTTCACTAGCCGCAAGAACGCCACCACCGCTATCCAGCAAGTATAAATCCAGATCATTATTAGCATAATTACTCAGTGTAATTGTGTACGTAGAAGCAGTAGCTACAAAGACAAAATAATCATCGTAATCTAGTGCGTCGTGAACTGTGCTACTCAAGTTTGCCGGCAGGGTTAGGCTGTCTGCGGAAGCCTGGGTATCGTTACCATCCGGGAATACAACGTTGCCCGTTGCGGTGCCGCAGGTTTCAGGAGTATTCGACGTGGTTAAGATGCCAGCATATGTAACGTCAGTTAAAAAATCGCCATCCGAAACATCAAAAAAAACATTGTCGGTACAGGCAATTTTTATTCTTGCTGTTGCTGTAGTACCAGTAAAAGTGAATGGATGAGCACCATCATTGGCTGTGGCAGCAGCAAGAACAGTGGGGAAAGTTGCACCGCTATCGGTCGATAACAGAATATCAACAGTCGCACAATTCACTGGCGCCTGATCGGTACAGGCTTTATTCCATTCTATGAGTTGTGGTGAGCCTGCTTTCAGAATTTCTCCACCATTCGGCTGTAATATTTTGAACGGCCCAGATGCTGCACCATCGACAATGACCTGCATGTCATCTTCATGGACGCCACCCGTATCATCACGAGCAGTGAATCGGAAATTTAAGGTGCGAGCTTCTATCGGTAAGGTCTCAGCCTTATCGGCAACATTGCTTAACAATGTCGACATCTGCGGGAATGTCCGTGATGGGCTTGCGTCAGGCAAAAAAGACCGGAACAGTGCATTGCTGCCATAGTCAGTGCCGTAGCTGGTGGATGTGGAACCATAGCCGGCATCCATTTGATCCCATTGATAAGTGAGAACATCCGTATCGATCGCTGAGCCGGTCAGGGTAAAGGCCGTGCCACCGGGTATGGTGTAGTCCGGGCCTGCATTTGCGACGGGGGCTAATGAACTGGCGATGGATGGAGTAGAGCATGTGTTGCCTCCGCCATTTCGTGAGTAGGCGATGATCTCTTCAATACTGCCGGCATGAAATGTCGCAATACTCGCGGTACTTGAGTTTTCTACGCCACAAATACCGGCATAAGCCATGATGGTTGAGCCACTACCCGGCTCAAACGCTGTTGACCCATTACGATTGCCGTATCCGCAGCTGTTCGTGGTACCGTTGAAAGTATGATTTGCACCCAGTTGATGGCCAATTTCGTGCGCAACATAATCGATGTAAAAAAGGTCGCCTGTGGGATCAGGGCTACCGGTTTCGCCATGGGCTTTAGAATCAATATTACAAGCCACACCCAGTCCAGCCAGACCACCGCCGCCGGTACTGAATACGTGGCCGATGTCGTAGTTTGCAGAACCTATTAAGCTATCAAGCTTAGCCTGATTTTCAGTAAGCAAAGATGAGGCGCTTGCATTGGTATAACCGTCAGTAGCAGGATCCATAAAAATAAGATTAGTACCACTGACCAAACTCAAGCGAATAGCCAGGTCACGTTCATAAATAAAACTGACACGCCCAATAGCAGTAACAACTTCATTCAAAACATTCGTCGCAGTACCACCAATAGCCTGACTATATTCACCCGTGGTTGCCACTGCAATTCTATAAGATATTAAGTTATCACTGGTACGCGCAAGCGCTGCTACGCCCTTTGGCATAAATTCTGCGACCGGACTGGATTTTGCTGATTTTGATTTAACTCCACAGGAAAATTCTCTGCTGGTTGTGCTGGCGTAGTCGTGTTTATACAGACTGTAATATTCCTGTTGAGTATTTTTTGAAACAGGATCGATAAACATCTCCCCTTCAGCCGTATTCAAATAAGCATGAAAACCATTGGGACCCGTATCCAGCACACCCGTCACCGTCGGATCATTTACCGCAACAACTTTATAACTCTGAATTTCCGGATACTTTGCCGCCAGTTCTGGTTCCATCACTGATGATTCATAAACGTTAAACGTTTGTAGACCACCATAGGGCATGGGTAAGTCTATTTGTGAGGTGTTTACGGTTTTTGCTGACTGCCCTGCTGGCAGTGTGGCAGCGGGTGCTAGCGTTGCTTTGAGTTGGTCAAAAGACACGGAGACGCGTCTTGAGTTTTTATGTGGGTCGATCAGTTTGCTTTGAACAGAAACTGCTATTGCAGTTTTATCCGAAGACGATAGATCAGACCAAAGCGGTTCTGCCATCAAAGATTGAGGCAGAACCATGAAGGCCGCGAGAGCCACTAAGTACTTTCGTGTATATTTATCCATAACCAGAGTTTTAACATAGAAATTCTGGCTATGTCTAACACTATTTACCTAATCACCAAATGGATGATTCAAAATGATAGTTTCGTCACGTTCCGGGCCTGTTGAAATGATATCAACGGGTACACCGACGATTTCCTGCATACGCGCCAGATATTTTTTGGCATTTTCTGGCAGGGCATCGTAATCACGAACGCCGACGGTTGATTCTGTCCAGCCGGGCATTTCTTCGTAAACCGGTACGCATTTTTCAATGGCATCTGCGCCCAGTGGTGGCAGTTCCAGTATGTCGCCTTCGTAGTTGTAGCTAGTACACAGTTTCAGTGTTTCCAGACCATCGAGTACGTCGAGTTTGGTGATACATAAACCGGTCAGGCTGTTGATTTGTGCAGCACGGCGAAGTGCGACGCCATCGAACCAGCCACAACGACGACTACGGCCAGTGGTGGCACCGAATTCGTGACCAACTGTGCCGAGGTGTTCGCTGATATCGTCGAACAGCTCTGTTGGGAATGGACCTGCGCCGACGCGTGTTGTGTAAGCTTTGGTGATACCCAGCATGTAATCAAGATCACCGGGGCCAATACCACTACCGGTACAGGCGCCACCCGCGGTGGTATTTGATGAGGTGACATAAGGGTATGTACCCTGGTCGATATCGAGCAATGTACCCTGTGCACCTTCGAACATGATGTTCTGACCGGCTTTGCGGTAGCCATCTAGCATGGCTGGAATATCGGCCACCATTGATAATAATTTTTCGCGATAAGACATGACTTCTGCGAGCACTTCTTCGTAACTGACTTCGTCAACTTTGAAGTAATTTTTCAGGCTGAAGTTATGGTATTCCATGACGCCCGCTAATTTTTCTTTGAAGGCGACTTCGTCAGTTAAATCAGCCAGACGAATGCCACGACGTGAAACTTTGTCTTCGTAACAGGGGCCAATGCCACGGCCGGTTGTACCTATCGCGGTTTTACCACGCGCAATTTCGCGCGCCTGATCGAGTGCAATGTGATAAGGCAAAATTAAAGGACAGGCCGCAGAAATTTTGATGCGTTCGCTAGCTGGAATGCCGCGAGCTTCCAGCTCTTCAACTTCTTTAAATAATGCTGAAGGAGACAGGACAACACCATTACCAATCAAACACATAACGCCTTCACGTAAAACACCTGATGGAATTAGATGGAGTACGGTAGTTTCATCACCTATAACTAATGTGTGACCTGCATTGTGACCGCCCTGAAAACGTACCACAGCTGCTGCACGTTCCGTTAACAGATCAACAATTTTACCTTTACCTTCATCGCCCCACTGACTGCCGAGCACGACAACATTTTTAGACATGGTTACTACCCTTTAATAAATTAAATATAAATTCTTTTAGATATTGGAAACTAGCCACTGACCATCAACTAATTCCAACTGTTGATTGCACTGCATGGCTTTAGCATCACCGCTTTGCCCTGATAATTGTTCAACTACACAAATACCCTGTGAACGCATTTCAGTAATTTTTTCCTGTAAGGCTGCATCATTATCAGCTGGTGCAAAAACGCGATTGGCTTTTTCAAACTGGCGCGTGGTTAAGTTATCCAGCAATTTTAAATCAGTACTAAAACCTGTGGCAGCGCGCGCACGACCAAATATTTGACCGATGTCGTCATAACGACCACCGCGTGCAATGGCCTCACCTTCGCCTGGCACAAACGCCGCAAAGACGACACCCGTTTGATAGTGATAACCGTGCAGTTCGGCGAGGTCAAAATTAAAACCTACATTTTCAAAACGTACCATGATTGCTTGGGCTACTTTTTCAAGATAATCAATTGCTGCATGCACTGAGGCATCTGCTTTGGCGAGCTGTGTTCGCGCTGTTGCCAGGACACTAACATCACCATTTAATTCAGCCAGACTAGTCAACATATCACGCATATCATTTTCGATATTTAATTCTGCTAACAACTGCTCAATTTCTGGTATGGCTTTTCGTTGCAGCATTTCAAACAGACGAGCTTCAGTTTCCTGATCAAGTTTTGCCTGCCTGGCCAGACCTTTAAATATATCAACGTTGCCGAGATCGATAAAGACGTCGTTAACACCAGCAGTTGAAAAAGTATTTAGCATCAAACCGAGTATTTCAATATCGGATTCAACACCGGCGTGACCGTAGAGTTCAGCTCCCACTTGCAGGGGACTGCGAGTGCCGCCAAAACTATCTGGACGTGCATGCAGAACCGTACCCATGTAACACAAACGTGTTGGCACATCGCGGTTCAAATGATGCGCATCAATGCGTGCCACCTGCGGTGTCATATCGGCGCGTACACCTAAGGTGCGACCGCTGACCTGATCGACCAGTTTGAAGGTTTGCAAATCAAGGTCGTGGCCGGTGCCGGTCAACAATGATTCGATATGATCAATAAACGGCGGTATGACTAGCTCATAGCCCCAGGTTGCATACAGGCCGAGCAAATCACGGCGCAGAATTTCTAAGCGTGCCGCGTGTTCGGGCAGTGCTTCTTCAATTCCTTGCGGTAGAACCCAGTGTTCTTTGCTCGTCATTACAAATACCGTTTGTTTTTATTTGTTATTAATCTAGTGGTTCACATAGAGAACCAGCACGCCTATTAGCATGCTGGCAAGGCCTATTGTTCTTAGCGTTTTATCGCTAAGACGCCCTGCTTGAATCATCGCCTGTCGCCAGCCGTCAGGACTCAAAAAGGGCATCATACCTTCTATCACCAATACCAGAGCAATGGCTCTGACAAAATCATCCAACATATTTAAAAGGCCTTAACTATTTTGCGTTAGGATTTTTAAAATACTTGAAGTACTCAGAATTTGGCTCAAGCAAAATCACATCACTGCTGCTGGAGAAGTTTCCTTTGTAAGCATTCAGGCTTCGATAGAACTTGTAGAACTCACGATTTTTACCGAAGGCTTTAGCATATGTTGATGTTGCTACAGCATCACCAGTACCACGAATAACTTCTGAATCACGGTAAGCATCTGCCAGAGTGACTGTGCTCTGGCGATCGGCATCAGCTCGGATACGTTCTGACGCTTCTGATCCCTGTGAACGAAAATCTCGCGCTACCAGTTCTCGACCTGTACGCATACGATCATAAACTGAGTTACTGACTTCTGGTGGCAATTCAATTTTCTTGATGCGCACGTCAACCACTTCAATTCCCAGTGTTTCGGCTTTTGCACCAGCATCGCCAACCATCAATTTCATAATTTCAGAACGATCACCTGCGATCACTTCCTGAATGGTGCGTTTACCAAATTCAGCACGCAGACCACTATTAACTACCTGGTACAACAATTCACCGGCATTAGCTTCAATACCACTGGTTGCCTTGAAGTAAGTTTTAACATCGCGAATACGCCACTTAACATAAGAATCAACAATCAAGAACTTCTGCTCGATAGTGGGGAAACTTTTTGGCGCTGCATCAATAGTTAAAATTCGGTCATCGAATTTTTTGACCTCGTTAAAAGGGTAAGGCAGTTTAAAATGCAAACCAGGCTCATAATCAGAACCAATAATCTCACCAAACTTAAAGAGTATCGCTTTTTCTCTTTCTGTAACGGTAAACACGCTCATCCAGACCAGTAACAAAACAGGCGGCAGGAGAAATTTCAATATATTAGTCATTTATCTAACCCCTCTTGAACGCGAGTCGGCTTGTGTTTGCTGGTTACGTTGAATTTCTCTTATAAGATCACGTTGCTGTGATTGATTCAGCACCGTAGCAGGAGCATCGTCGGTACGTGACATCAACTTGTCCAGAGGTAGGTATAAAAGGTTATTGCCACCTTTAACATCAACCATGACTTTGGAGCTTTTATTCAACACAGATTCCATCATATCCAGATACAAACGATCACGTGTAACCTGTGGAGCCTTGTTATATTCTTTTAACAATTTAGTGAAACGTTCTGCTTCACCTTCCGCTTTTGCTACGACTTCTTTTTCGTAAGCATCGGCTTCTTCCAGAATACGTGCGGCTGCACCTCGTGCTTTTGGTAATACTTCGTTGCGGTAAGCTTCAGCTTCATTGATGGAGCGTTGCTTGTCCTCGCGCGCCTGAATAACATCCTGGAATGCCTGTTTCACCGGACCCGGTGGGCTCACTTCCTGAATATTCACTTCGACAATCGAAATACCGGTTTGATATTGATCAACAATTTCCTGCACAGTATTTTGAATTCTGAAAGCAATTTCATTACGACCTTCAGTAATAATGAAATCCATTTTACTTTGACCAACAGAAAGTCTGATAGCAGACTCAATTGCATGATTGAGTGATGTCTCAGGGTTTCTTACGTTGAACAAATACTTTTCAGCATTGTTAATTTTGTACTGCAAGCTACCTTGCAGGTCGATGATATTTTCATCTTGTGTCAGCACGGTGGCTTTATAAGGAACCTGACGACGTTCTGCCACGTTCACTTTTTCTACCATTTCAATAAGAGGCACACGCCAGTGTAGACCTTTCTCGGTGGTTTCAACATGCTTACCAAAACGAAGCACAACACCTCTTTCGGCTTCTTCTACTTTATAGAAGCCGGTGGCAGCCAGAAGCAAAATAATTAGCGCTGCAACCAGACCAATGCCTAATCCACTACCCGAGTTAGATGACTTGGAGCCACCGCCTTTGCCACCGAAGAGGCCATTAAATTTTTTCTGCAAGTTCGACAGAATCTCATCGAGATCCGGTGGTCCCTGGTCGTTGCCGCGATTACCGCCGCCCCAAGGGTCTTTTTTGTCGTTCCCGCCAGGTTCGTTCCAGGCCATGGTTTAACTCCTAATCGTTATTCAAAAAGGCAAACATACTGGTTCAAAAGTATTTGCCAAAACAGAGAGCATTTTAGGGGGCTTAGTGCCCACCCGCAAGCTAAGTTGGGATTTATGTATGACTTAAGGCTGGCTTTCCGACAAAAGTAGATCATCGGCAAGCCCTTCACGTTGAATTAGCTGCTGATAATCCCGTTTTGAGATTCGGACTTCCAGAAGAAAACAGCCCTCCTCGTCGATACCTTCGGATTGGACAACGCCTAAATCAAATAGTTTGGCTCGTATTTTTGCCTGATTGGGTTTTAGCCTAATTTCACCCGACAAAACATCCTCACGGAAATAATTGGCGAGTATTTCTATAAGTAAATCAATACCTTCACCTGTGACGGCGGATAACCAGACACGTTTAACTGAGCCATCACTATTGTAATCAATGCGCGGTTCGGTTCCGGTTCTGTCGATTTTGTTCATTACCTGTATCAAATACACATTATCAGCACCAATCTGACTCAGCACTGTTTCAACTTCATTGATGTTACCTTCTCGATTTTCATCTGAAGAATCAATGACATGCAGTAATAATTGGGCTTCGGTAGTTTCCAGCAATGTTGATCGAAACGCATCAACCAGATCATGTGGCAGGTGCCGGATGAATCCGACAGTATCGGCCAGAATGACTTTTACATCGTCGGCAAATGCCACGCTGCGCAGGGTTGGGTCGAGCGTGGCGAATAATTGATCCTGCACGTAGACGTTATCATCGGCCAATCGATTGAATAGCGTCGACTTACCAGCATTGGTATAACCAACCAGTGAAACCGTAGCAATTTCGGCTTTTTGGCGAGATTGTCTACCCTGTTCGCGCTGTTTGCGTACTTTTTCAAGACGTTTATTGATTTGTTTAACACGTTGATTCAATAAACGACGGTCTGTTTCGAGCTGGGTTTCACCCGGCCCTCTCAGACCAATACCGCCTTTTTGGCGTTCGAGATGCGTCCAGCCGCGAATTAGTCGCGTCATCATGTGTTTGAGTTGAGCCAGTTCAACCTGCAACTTACCTTCAAAAGAGCGGGCACGCTGGGCGAAGATGTCGAGAATCAGGCCGGTTCGATCCAGTACCCGGCATTCAAATATAGTCTCCAGATTACGCTCTTGCGAGGGCGATAAGGCATGATTGAATAACACCACGTCGGCTTCGGTCAGCTTGACTAGTTCGGCGATTTCTTTGGCTTTACCACTACCAACAAAATATTTGACCTCGGGTCGATTGCGTTTGGTGGTGACAATATCAAGGATTTCAGCACCGGCTGAAGTCACCAGTTCCTTGAATTCATCCAGATCTTCGCGGTAGGTATCATCCTGAATATCCATATGCACCAGGATGGCGCGATCACCTATCTCTGCACGATCAAACATGGGCTACAACTTTTCCTGATAACAGATACATATATCTCATAATAAACAATAAGTTACAAACACTAACAATGATAGAAAAACATCTCAAAAACAACAACGGCCGCCTTTGGCGACCGTTGCATTAACTCCAATGAGCTTAATTATACTCAGTTCTAATAATTTTCGTTACCGCTTTCAGACTCATCACTCCATTTGATCTGGCGCGTTGGCACAACGGTTGAAATGGCATGTTTATAGACCATCTGTGTCACTGTGTTCTTTAGCAGCACCGAAAATTGATCGAATGATTCTATTTGCCCCTGTAACTTAATGCCGCTGACCAGATATATTGCAACCGGTACCCGTTCTCTGCGCAAGGCATTTAGATAAGGGTCTTGTAGATGGTGCCCTTTTGACATTGTTTAACTCCTATTTTTATTATTTATTATCAGCTGCATCTCTAAGTTCATATAGCCAAAATCTACGACTACAAGCCCTACGGATGAATTCTTCACCCAATCATAGTAAAAATTTGAGATTTTTCAGTACTTTCCCAACATTTAGTGTTTCGGGATTTATAAAGTTGCAGTCTGTTTCACTCCTCAGCCAGGTCATTTGTCTTTTCGCCAGCTGCGCTGTGGCGGTGATAGCCTTTTCTCGCATGGTGGCGTAATCGTATTGGCCGTCTAAATATAACCAGACCTGGCGGTAACCTACTGCTCGCATTGAAGGTGTTTCTAGTGATAAATCACCTCTTTCATAGAGCGCTTTAACTTCATCAATAAGCCCGCCGACCAGCATGGCATCAAAACGCTGTTCGATACGTTTACGTAATTCAACCCGGTCTGGCGGCACTAAAGCCAGTTTAATAATACGATATGGCAGCACATGCTGACTTTGTTCCGCCCAAAATGCTGTCAGTGTTTTACCTGATATTTCAAACACTTCTAATGCCCTTAAGACCCTTTGCGGATCATTCGGGTGCAATCGATTTGCCGATTCAGGATCAACCAGAGCCAGCCGGGCATGCATGCTCTCGATGCCATTCTGCGCCGCTTCATCGAGCAAGCGCTGGCGAATTTCTGGATTTGAATCAGGCAGATTAGCGATGCCTTTTTGCAGAGTATTGAAATACAGCATGGTTCCACCAGCCAGACAGGGTATTTTTCCCGCCGCCGTGCTACTGGCCATTTCTGCCAGCGCATCTACTCGAAATAGACCCGCTGAGTATGGTTCGGCGGGATCGAGTATATCCACCAGCTTGTGCGGTGCACGCAGCAAGGTCGCCGCATCGGGTTTGGCGCTGCCAATGTCCATATCACGATAGACCAGTGCGGAATCAACACTAACAATATCCATATCGAACTGCTCAGCGCAGGCGATGGCTAAATCGGTTTTGCCGGTGGCCGTCGGGCCCATGATAAACAGGGCAAAAGGCGCATCGTCATGATCACCTGCTTGAATGATTAGCTCATCCATCATTGGCCTCGCATGAAAAGCTTATCCAACTCACTCATTGTTAGCTGCATCCAGGTCGGGCGACCATGATTGCACTGGCCACTGCGCTCGGTCATTTCCATATCACGCAATAGGGTATTCATTTCGGGAATGGTGAGTTTACGGTTGGCGCGGATCGAACCATGGCAAGCCATAGTGCCCAAAACTTCATTGGTCGCTTCTTTGATTCGAGTGCTGTTACCATGTTTCACCAGATCTGAGAGTACATCGCGCACCAATAGTTCAGCATCCGCATTGGCCAGCATCACCGGGATTTGTCTGATGCGCAGTGCTTCAGGGGCGGTTCGATCAATTTCAAAACCTAGATCCGAAAAAACCTTGTTATATTCTTCTGCGCTGCTGGCTTCTTTTTCACTGACGGCCATTGATACCGGCACCAGTAATGGCTGCGCAGAAATACCCGCACCCTCACGCGCCTGCTTCAGGCGTTCGTAGGTAATACGCTCATGGGCAGCGTGCATATCGACCAACACCATGCCTTCCCTATTTTCGGCCAGTACATAAACGCCGTGTATTTGTGCTCTGGCGTAACCCAGTGGCGGGAATTCGCTTTGGTCATCCTCATTCGAGCCTGGGTCATCAGAGATCAAAGATTGATAAACAGACGATTGCTCGGCTATCGCCAGTGACAATGTGCTCTGAGAACGAATCACGCCCGGCTGATTTGAGCCATATGAGCCTTGATATGATGGCATAGGCTGAGCACTTCCTGATCGTTCCATATTGTTGAAGTGGCTTATATTATGCGTACCGTCGTCCTGTGGACGGGTATCAGCCAGCGACTTATGGATGGCACGGAATAAAAAATCATGCACAGCACGACTTTGTCGGAATCGCACTTCATGTTTACCCGGATGCGCATTGACATCGACGGCCGAAGGTTCAATTTCAAAAAATAAAACATAGGCAGGATGGCGGCCATGAAACAATACATCCTGATAGGCCTGTCGTATGGCGTGCGTAACTACCCGGTCTTTAACGATGCGACCATTGACGTAGAAATACTGCATATCTGCCTGACTGCGCGAGAAGGTCGGCAGGCCTACCCAGCCCCACAAACGAAAGCCTTCGATGGAAAAATCCATGTGTAGAGCCTGCTCAATAAAGGCGGGGCCAAACACTTCAGCAATGCGTTTTTCCTGTTGCAGGCGATCACTGGCTGCACGCAACTGCCTGATTGGTCGTTGGTTATGACGCAGCGTGATATCCACATCGAAGCGACTGAGGGCTATTTTTTTAATCACATCATCGAGGTGATTGAACTCGGTTTTCTCGGTTTTCAAAAATTTGCGTCGTGCTGGCACATTGAAGAATAGATCTTTCACTTCTATGACCGTGCCTTCATTTAAAGCCACCGGACTAATATCAAAACGTTCACTATTGATGGCCTGCACCTGCCAGGCCTCATCAGTCTGCTGCCATTTTGATTTAACCGTGAGGTGGCTAACCGAGGCAATACTGGGCAAAGCTTCACCACGAAAGCCTAAGCTGCTTACATTTTCTAATTCTTCGATAGTACGAATTTTGCTGGTGGCATGAGGCGATAAGGAAAGCGCAAGATCATCTTTATGTATACCATGGCCATTGTCGCGAATACGTATCGATTTAACGCCACCCTGCTCGACATCAATTTCTATTCTGGTGGCTTGTGCGTCCAGGCTATTTTCCAGTAATTCTTTGACAACTGATGCTGGTCGTTCGACTACTTCACCGGCTGCAATCTGGTTGACCAACTGGGTAGGCATGGACTGAATTCTACGATTCATTTATGGACGCTATATATAAGGTATAAGAATGGACAATATTAATGCCCTGCTTGAAGCATTACCAGCGACAATGAGGTGTAGCTGAGAATTGACTGTAATTATTTAAACCAGTTCATAATCTCAGCACCGGTATCCTGATCAAACTTCATACGGAACCGGATATAGGGGCCTTGAGCAGTATAACCGGCAGCAGAAAAGTCTTTATCTTCAAAGCCATCGAGGTTGTAACCCAGGCTTAACCAGATATTTCTTGCCAACTGGAAGCCAACTGAGACGCCACTAGAATGAAGGTAGTTGTTGGAGTTCGCTGAATATAATACATGCGCGTGCAAACCAAAATCGATTAGTTTACTTATGTCGTGTCGATATTCACTACCCAATAAATGAGTCATACCATCGTAGTCTTCACCATCAAAACTATCAATTACGTATTTTGCACCATAGTTAATTGATACCTGATTTTCGTGATTGGGTTTATAGTTAGTAACGAAATTATTGACCAGTTTACGCTGGCGTGTAATCTTACTGGAGACACTCTCTTCTTCATCCAGTTTATATTCCAGACGATCCAGACTAATCCAGTTAGAACTGTTTGGTCGATAACCTAGCGACAGACGAATATCAGCATCTAACAGTGATGATCCGTCAGCACGGTGTGTATCAAATAAATGAGTGGCTGCCGCATATGCCACACCATCAATCAATTTCCGCTCCCAATTTAAATAGCCACCCACTTTATTTTCAGTTTCGGCATTACGTGTTTCTAGTCTGGTCACCACAGTGTAACTGTCAGCTTTATAAGTTAAACCCGATGAGACTGCGGTAAAGTCATCGTTGGTAGTACCCTGAGCAATTGGCACATTTATATTTAGCGGTACAGCACCTGGCTCACGAATTGTTTTGGACTTATCCAGAGCAAGATCACCTGTCCAACGTTCAGAAATCCTAAAACTTTGCGTTAATCCCATGCTAGCAAAAGTACGTTCACCGTTTTCCTGTGTGTCGTTATTGACTGATGACTGGAATTTTGCACCTTGCCATGGTGTCGCACGTAAACCCATACGCGTCATTTCGGTATCTTGTGTTTCACCCATAGTCCATTCGTTTTCGACAAACAAATCAATCGCTGGGGTCAGGTAATAATCAGCACCAACAATATAACGCGATGGATAATCTGTGCTTGCATCGGATGAGGACAGGGCAGTTTCGGTATTGGCCCGTAAACGAAGTCTGTTGTCGAACAACTTTGTACTAGCGCCTAACAATAACAAATCAGAATCTTGAGACTGACCGGCACCATCAGTATCATGAGCCATACGAGCACCTGCAGATAATGAGTAAACATCTTCCGCATAAAGCACTTTTGCTTCTGTGACATTCCTTACTGCCTGAGTAGTTAAGTTTTCTTCACGATATGTCAGCGCATCAACCGAAGTCTTTTCTGTTACTTTATAACGACCCTCTGCACCGATTTTGCTAGTTCCTGTTTGTGTCCCGGACTGCTGGCCCAGGCCAAATTCTTCATCTTGTTTTTTAACATAAATACGACCCTGTAAATCTTCACCCTTGTGCTCGATCTCAGCTGATACGGCATTACCAGAAACAGCAACTCCTGCGTTATCACCATCGGTAGACGCAGCCTCAAATTTAAGTTTTGTCTCATCACTGATGGCCAGATTTGCATCTACACCAAGCAGATTTCCTTCTGCTGCAAAGGTAGCATCGTGTACAGCACTCGCACCGATTTCAAGAGTATCGCCCATAAGTTTAACCGCAGCACGGCCGCCCGCTGTTATACCTCCTTTTACAGGCGACTCAACTTCGTAATCTGCAACTATATAAACCGGATTGAAATTATTATCCGTGCTTAATATTGGTTCACGGAAATAAATTGTGCCTGCCTGAAAATCAATGTTGTAGTCGATGTGACGTGTCAGTGTTTTTGAATCAATAATTACTTCACTACGGAATCGATCTCTGGTTTCAATAACAATTGTCTCACTATTGATAACAAGATCCTGATTACTGAAACGATATAGACCAGAAGTACCATCACCACGAATTTCATCTTTAACAAAGTTATTCACATTCTCTGCTGCAAACGCTGTATAACTAAATGCTCCTTGAGTCATTTCAGATTTGATACCTGTCATACGACGACTAAATCTTGATAACTCGGTAACATTCAGACCTGAATCAAAATCACCATATAAGGCATAGAACTGTTCACGTTCAACTTTCAAATACAGCTTTTCTGAACTTGATGCATCATAGCGTTGATTGGTTCCATCGCCATATATAGTGTAATAAGTATCAGGATCAATTAACTGATTAACACGATTATCCGTGTCGTACTCGCCCTTATCAGAATCGTATGATGCCGTAATTAACCAACTACCTTTAACCTTACCTTTTGCGAAGAAAGCAACACGTCCATCACTGTAAAGTTCATCTTCGTGATCCGCTGCACTCAAGCCCTGAATATTGCCGGTAACCGAATTATAACCAACACTGCCATCAGCTAAACCAACCAGTATCCACTCGCGTAAATCTGGCTGCAACCAGCTTTCTACTTTAAATTTCTCATTACCCGCAAAGGGTAAATCAATGATTACTTTTCCTGAAACTGTTGTCGGCTCAAGTTCAACCAATGCGATACCTTCAGCACCCACCTCAAATTTTGGCGAATTACGATCAAGCCCGGTTAATTGATCATCATCTAATGCATCAACTTCCTGTTTAGTAATATAAGGTGAATTAACTTCATAATTAGCTACCGCGCCAGATCTAACCAAATGATCATCCTTATCGTACAAACGCAGCGCTATTACCGGAGCATAAGTCCCATCAGCAACTAGCCTGGAATATTCTTCGACCAGCTCAGCTCTAACAGGTACACCTGAAACTGTAATGCTACGTGTCAAACGCTGTTTTTCAACTCCATTATTATCTTTAACAATAAATTCAAATTTATTTACACCATCCTTAAGATGCACACCCTGCCAATAAACTCTTGCAACTGTTGATGATTTATTCTTAATCGTGCCAAAATTAAATAATGGATTAACTGGCTGACCATTTTGTAACAGCTCAACTTTATCAGCAGGATTATATTTAATGGCTATATTTGCTGCTGGTATTGAAGGCGAACTATCTGTTGAGGGCATCAACCATTCTGTACCTGGCTCCGCTGTTTTAATCCAGTACTCGTCAAAATCCTTAATCGTCAATTGATCACTTTGTGGAACAGGGTTATATTTTTTATCAATATCATAAACAGGCTGACCAGTTAATTCCGCACTAACTACATCACTCTTAGCTTTAGTCAAATCAACACTACCTGAATCTATAATTTCTTTAGTCGTAATGAAGAGTTGAGCACGTCGATTTTTAGCACGGCCCTCAACGGTAGCATTTGTCGCAATCGGTTCGCTAGGCCCACGACCTTCTAACTTTACAGTGTCTGCATTGACACCAAGCTCGCTAATGAGGAAGTTACTGACAGAACGTGCACGCCCCATCGATAGAGTCTTATTAGAATCAAACAACCATGAACTACGTTTTGCAACTCTCTCACCATCGGTATGACCGATTACATGATTTAATTTTACTTCTGCACCTTTAAACTTCTCAATAATCAGGCGTATGGCTTTTTTACTTCTTTCGGTTAGCTCTGTACCCATTCGCTTAAAGTGAGCCTGAAAAACCATATCCTTAACTTCAAGCTTCTTGCGCTTAACTTTCAGTTTGTTATTTACCGGCAATGAGCGCACACTTTTTTTCATTTTGGTATCCACAATAAACATGGCTTTTGTAATCAATTCACCATCTGCTTTATCTCTCAATCTTGCACGAAGTTTTAGTCGCTTTTTCCAGTCGCTGTTCAAATCTCCTAATCTATAGGTCAATATATTTTCCGTAACCGTTGGCTCTTCGATTTGTTCTGCACCAATACTGCTACTACCAGGAATATAATGAACATGTTCAGGTAACACGACCATCAAACGGTAGTTAGTCACTGGTATACGACCATTCGATAGATTAACTGTATATTTAATTTCTTCGTTATTCAGATCACTTTCTAGTGACAGGCTCGCAATATCTTTAATCGGATCTTTTGATCTCACATAGAAATTTGCCCGCCACATCGTGCCACCTTTGACATCAACAAATTGTGAATAAGCGGTACCAGCAAAACGTGTATTTTCTTCACAGGCAACAATTTCCATATTATCCGGGATGGTGTCCACATCAAGCTGCACCACGTGTACACCCGGCGTCACGCCTTCAAAGTGATAAAGACCTTCTTTATCCGTTACTACATAACTACCATCTTCCATGTAAATTCTTGCATTAGCGAAGCCAGGCAGATTTCTATCGTCTTCACCACAATCTGCATTTATGACTTTACCAACGACAAAGCTATGACTTTTTATTAAGTCTTCATATATTTTCACTGCTGCCACAGCGGTATTAGAAGTCACGGCCAAATCATCCACCGCCACAGCAGTATTAATAGCATTGCCATTAGCAGTACCGGCAGCAATTTCAGTAATGTATTTAACTTCAACTGAAGTACCCGGCAACAATGTACCAACATCAAACTGCAAGCTACGCCCGTTCGATGAGATAAAAGGTTCGGCAGCTGCAACTCCGTCGACACGAACAGATGATGACTGATAACGGAAACCAATCGGCAGGACATCTGTAATCACAACATTGTTAGCAATGGCCAGGGTGTCAACATTATCAAGCGTTAGTGTGTACTGAACAAAATCACCAATCGCGGCGTGAGCTTTAGACGCAGACTTATTTAGAACTAAATATGAAATTAAAGGATCAACAGGTATATCAACATGCAGTGGTGGGCCTGCCTGCAATGTAAACACAGTACCAAATGATGCATTTGCATCCAGTGCATAGGGTGCCGTTGGTAACGCCTGTAAATCGACAATGGTTGCTAAAGAAGGCGCCCTTAATGAAGGCACTACAGTTAAAACAATCTGGTAATCGCCGGGTGCAAGTAATGGGAATCGATAGCTGCCAGTCGGGAAATTATAAACAACACCACTTCCATCAGTTGCTGATCCACCACTTGTAATCACACTAGGATAGGTACTAACTCCATCATCACCATAAACCGTAGCAGGGTTGCCTGCTGCATCAAGAATACTCAAAGTAACACCATCAATCAGTGCACCACTAACGCTATTAAAGACCACACCATAAGGATCAATTAAAGTTGATGCTGCACTTGAATCACTGCCATCATATTGATCAACATAATTGACGGTTATACTGACATCCGGCCCCAGACTTAAAAACCCATCATAATTTGTGACTGTATTTGATGAGGATTGCACGTAACCGATATAGATACCGGTATTGACATCAGTTTCAGTCAGAATCAATACTTCCTCATCACCACTAGAAGTTACGACGGTAACCATAATAGTTTCCTGAACAGCCGGATTAAGATTCTGGTCAAGATCTTGCAGCTGAATGAATACAGGTTCACCCGCTTGATAAATATCCACCGGATTCATCGAAATAAGTGTATTAGGATCAAGTACCGTTGCGCCAACACCTGGAACCACCACTGAAGGATTAGGCGATACAACAAAACCCGTTGCCGGCGGCCCACTGGTCGCATGCTGCGTTGGTACTTGCTCATTCACAATACCAGCACCACTGGCATCATACTGATAAAAAGTAACCGTTGAAGGTGTGCTAATAATCGTACTAACTGTAGTCACCGTGTTACTGGTTACATTAAGTACTGGACCACCAATATCAAATGTTGCTGTCGCACTATTATCAATGTTGGTGCCTGGTGGAGTAACCGCCGAAACTGTGACTGGCGATATGAATATTAATGATAAAAATAACGCCTTCCAGTAACCACGAATGAACGTAGTTACTGGAAGACGGGCTGTATCGTTTTGTTTATGACTAACGACACAACCAGTCTCATTTCTATTTTGAGTTGAACCCTGTTTCATCTGTGCACAGGTGCGTACAGCTGCTTCGGTCAAATGACCAAAGCAGCTATGCAACAACTTATGCATTAGATGCAACAAAGTAATAACTCAGTTCGTGCTTACTGTACGATTGCGTTGAACGTAATCACAACAGATTCACCCGGTTTGAGCTCACCAGCAGTGTAACTAACACCTTCAATAGCCATCGCAGCAACGGTTGCATAGTTGATAGTGACCGCACCACCAGCAGCTACACTACCGTCACAACCATCAGCATCTGCTGCTGCTGTGCAATATGATAATCCAGGTACTAGTCTTCCAGTACCCGTAGTATCAATCTGGAATGAAGCGCCCGCTGCACTGGTTGGATTACCCGGTCCTGCGTTGGTCACAAAATCAGCATCAAGTGCCAATAGCGCTGGCAAGGTATCACCCAGTGAAGTTAAATCACCGGATGCACCCGCCGCTGCATCATTAGCTACCGTAATGGTGTATTGCGTATAACCACCAACAATGGCTTTGGGATTAACCGCTAAATTAACAGGATCCCAAATTGTCGATGATGTTTTTGTCACCGTCAGAATTGCCGCACCCACAATGTACGAACTGGTATCTGAATGTTGACCATTCTTGACAACATCCGCAGCCCCGGCAGTATTCAGATCACCCGCGGCATCATTAAAGACATCCTCTTCCGTTGTTGAAACATCAGCTGTGCCTGCATCATCAGTAGTAATGTCAGCACCCTGTGTACCCGCTACACCCGCAGGATCGCCCGCAGCTACCTGTGCCACTAATGTCATCACCGCTAAGGAACCATTTGCCAATGGCGCAGCAGGCATGGTTGAAACGATATAGACTCTGGCCACACCCAGCGGTGCCAGCTCATCAATATACGTGAGTGTATCCTCAGCAACCTGATAACCGGCCGTCGCACCTGACTCAACAAAAACTGCAAATGAAGCGGGATCAATAGCATCCAGATTAGCCGGAATAAATGGATCTGCCACACCAACAGCCGCATTGATCGCGGTAAGTGAGAAGTCCTGTGCACCATTACCAAGATTGGTAACATCAAAGGTTAACAACTGCCCAACAGCACTTGGCGCAACCGGAACACTGGCGCCATCCGCCGTAACAACAGTAAAGTTGATCAGATTATCTTCTATAAAGTTGGTAGCAGTACCATTGCCAACACCTATAAGTAAATTACCTAAAGGTGATGACTCAAGTACAGTAGCAGTACCACCCACATCATAAGTCAATGTAGCGGTATTGCTTATAGTGTCACCTGCAGCGGCGAACACCGTTGATGCGTTTAAGACAGTTAAACCGCCTATAAACGCCAGGCTTAAAAGCCATTTTAGTTTGAAGTTTTTCATCTTCGTTTTCCTCATATTGAGATTAATATTGTTTCTTTCTTCACAAGCCTTGAACCATTTCAAAGCCAGCTTTTTTCCGTTTGTTTGATTTTTCCGGAGAATCATTTCCAGCCAATTCCCCTTTATTTTTGGTGGCCATGCCCCCACCGGAGGCCCTGTCCCACCTGGTGGCCCTGTGACAAATAAAGGACCATCACGCCGGTGAAAAATAATGGGCCCATCCCTTTTTTTACAGCTCCCTAAAACGACCAAAGGCTCGTTGTTAACGAGCCATTGGTGAGAAATATTTTTTTTGTTTTGCCTTCGCATAGCTAAATCCTCAGGCAATTACTATTGTTATAATTTTTCATTGCGCAATCACCATTGATATAAATTTTATTCGTTGCCTTTTATCTGAGTATTGAAAGTGACTTCACCTTTCTCACCCGGTGCCAGTGGTTTGTTATATATCCAACGGATATGGGTGTAGCTTTCCGGCTTTGCCGTCCACTCTTTTCCATTTTTATCTTTAACGATCAAATCCTCTGGATTACCATAATTTTTGCCAGCATCAATAGAAAAACTAATGTTTGTGTT
>JAOUKV010000030.1 GCA_029882355.1 Gammaproteobacteria bacterium
ATCGTAGCAATCGATGGCAAGGCCATGAGTCCTGCTGAAGTGCTTACTGAACTGAATACCCTTGGTGGTGCTAATGGTGTTGGTCGCCTCGATATCGTCGAGAATCGTTACGTTGGTATGAAGTCACGCGGTTGCTATGAAACACCCGGCGGCACCATTATGTTGAAAGCGCATCGTGCGATTGAATCGCTAACACTGGATCGTGAAGTTGCGCATCTTAAAGATGAACTGATGCCACGTTATGCATCCATGATTTATAACGGTTACTGGTGGAGTCCTGAGCGTTTGATGATGCAAACCATGATCGACGAATCACAAAAAACCGTGAACGGTGTGGTGCGCGTTAAATTGTATAAGGGCAGTGTCTCAGCTGTAGGTCGTAAATCAGAAACCGATTCATTGTTTGATGAAAGCATAGCAACCTTTGAAGATGATGCCGGTGCCTACGATCAGAAAGATGCAGAAGGCTTTATTAAATTGAATGCATTGCGACTGAAGATCCAGGCATCGAGACGTAAATAGATCTTGATTGGCGAGAGCATCGTTTTAGACTTAGAAGAAAATGAAAAAAGAATCAGAAAAAGTTGAGCGGACAGAGACTGAAGACGAGAAGCGTGTTGAAGAAGCGATGTTAGTCATTGTAGAAAATCAGCTGAAGGAAAATAATCCAGCTGATACCAGGGTCACACTAGATAGATTAATGGCTATGGGCGAATCAAGAAAAAACGCACTACAATATATCGCCATTGTGTTATCAGACGAAGTCTTTGAAATGATGAAAGATAACGTTGTTTTTAATGAGCAGCGGTATATAGAAAAATTAAAAGCACTGCCAGAATTGCCTGAGGCATAGATGTATATCTATTAGTTCACAAGGTCAGAAATAAATGCTCAGGAAATAAAAAATGAAGCAAAGCAAAAAGTACGATTTTCTAATAGAAAAAGAAGATGATAACTGGACAGCGGTAATAATTAGACGCGTCACTTCGAGAACCACCGTGGTTTCAAAAACACAGTCTGGTTTTGCCTCTGAGGCTGAAGCGCAAGCTTGGGCTCAAGATGAAGTAAAAGCATTCCTGAAAAAAGCCAATCTGGGCGAGCAGGAAAAACGTCGCGCAAAGAAAGTTGAAGATGATAAAAAAAGCGCGATAAAAATGAAGAGTATAAAAGTGCAGGAAGAAGATGCACAGAAAGAAGAGCAGGAAGAAAATTCAGATAATTGATGCAGCACAGTGGTGGCTTAATTTTTACTGTTACATGTCACTATGAAACCTAAACCAACGCCAAATTACCTTGCAGGATACCCTGCTGAACTGGCAGAAAAGATACGGTTACTGATTGAGCAGGGACGACTAGGTGAAATGCTGCTGAATAAGTATCCGCATGCGCACGATGTTCGCACCGACAAGGTGCTTTATGACTACGTAGTTGAATGCAAAAACAGATATATGCGTAATGCCGGGCAATTGAGCAGGGTAGTCTATGATAGCAAGCTGCATGTTCTCCATAATGCGCTAGGTATCCATGCACGCAGCTCGCGAGTGCAGGGTGTAAATCTTAAGACGCGTCGAGAAATTCGCATTGCGGCAGTGTTCAAAGAAATGCCATTGGAATTCTTACGCATGATCGTCGTTCACGAACTTGCTCACATCAAAGTGAGTGAACACAATAAAGCTTTTTATCAGCTATGCCAGCACATGGAGCCTGATTACCATCAGTTGGAATTTGATCTGCGTGCTTACCTCAGTTATCTCGATGCATCTGGCCAACCGTTGTGGATTGCAGCAGCATCTCTTACGTGTAGTAGCTAAAATATAAACTAACAGACGCTCTGAAAAATGGCTAACTGTCAGACCAGGCCTGAGTTACTACATCTTTGGCGCGGTGCTAATCAAAATCCAGTGCGGCAATAATTTTGTTTAGCCGTCCTTGTTCTCCCTCATCACCGGTTTTTTTCTTTTGGCTTGATGACGCAGCACTGATGGCAGCATTGATTTTGGCGATGTACTCTTCGCTACAGACCTCAACGGCTTTTTTGAGTGCTCTCAGTAAGATTTCTATTTCGTCCGGCTTACGAACCCATGCTTCTATGAATAAACCTTTGGCAGGAACAATCTTCGCAGCGTTTTTTTGCTTTGAAACCAGAAGGTTGAAATCATCGCACCAGTCTTTAGGTGCCTTGTGTGTCAGTGCGAAAAAGAGATCAATGTAAGGCTCTTTTCGTATTAGTGGCGGCCGATTGACGTCGATTCCGCTTATTCTGATATCGCTTATACCTTCCATTATTATTTACGCCACATGTTGTCTGTTGTTGGAAGATCAGCATACGCTTAAATCAATATAATTATCGAAATAAGAATGATGCCGCTATGGTCTGGAAGAAGTGCGAGTAAGAAGGATGCTACCCTGAAATTCTCATGAGAGATTTGTTTGCTGTAAAAGTTTTACCTCTTTGGTTTTAGAACATAAATTCACCTATACTAGATTAAAAATATTTGTCGAATCAGGTGGTTCTTATGAAAGTCACAGTAAAAGTTCTAGGTATATTTGTTGCTTTGTTGGTCATTATCGCAGCATTACCCGCCTTTATCCCGGATGAAGAATATTCTACCGGTGCTGAGCAATGGCTTAATGATGCAAATAACCCTGAAGTTATACCCGATGAAGTCAATCGTTTTAATGCACTTGTTGGCTTTAATGTGGAGGCTGAGCAAGACATGGTGGCCGAGGGTGCAAAACTGATTGCTGAAGTCAATGCTCAATTAAGTGGTTCTGGAGATAAGAGCAATAGTGGTCAAAGGCTTAATGATTACTGGATTAGACCACCAGTAGATGTCAGTAAAAACTTGTCTATGGACACTTCAGCAGCCTTTGCTGCTGACCCTGCTCGATGGCTTTTGGATAATCATGATAGTTACAGTACATCGCTAAACAGTAGTCAAGTCTTATTGGCTCGTTTTAAACGCCTGATGACAATGCCTCAGTATAGTTACACTATGAAACTGCATGTTAATGCTCCTTCTGTTTCGTATGGTAGTGTTTTAGCTATAAAACGTTTGAATAATCTGTCGATTATTGATGATTTCATAAATGATAATAAACAGAATGCAATCTATAGGCTGCAACATAATATTAACTTTGCAAAATTAATGATGGAGCAATCATCATTGCTTCTGGATAAAATGATTGCAGCAGCATTTCTGAAAATAGATTTACTTACATACTCGTCATTACTGGATCAGTCGCCCGATGACGACAGCTTAAAAATTGTTATCACAAATTTACAGGCAGATGAAATTGATATGTTAAAAGCGTTCAAGGGTGAGTTCGCGTTTTTATCTACATCGCTGGATATTGGAAACCAATTCAATATGGGTGATAGCTCTACTGAGCCTGGCATGCTTGAGATGTTTATGATGAAGTCTTATCTTAAGCCAAAAAGGATGGAGAATTATGCATATAAAAACCTGTGGTTACCTTTTCTTGAACTGAAAAATCAGTCGTTAGCATCGAGAAAGATCATAGTTAAAGATTTGGGCGAAAAAGAATTAACGTGGTGGCAAATCTATCAGGACCCAATTGGTTATGTGCTTTTGGCTATCGCTACACCATCTTATTTTGAATATATAGATTCAATAGATCATGCAGATGCAACAATAACGCTGTTGAATTTGAAAGCTTCAATTTATGCCAATAAAATCTCGTCTGGTAGTGTTGCAAACTACATATCTTCAAAGGATGCAGGAATGAATTCAGGCTACGCAGGTGCGAAGTTTTCATGGCATAAAGATAAACGTATATTGTCGTTTGATATACCTGGTTACAGAGGCGAAGGAGTTCCTCGAATCAAACTCTATACAAACAGAAAGACTTAAAGAATTCCGGATATTTCCGAATTTTTTAAGTTAGGTTGAACGTATTATTCACTACCGAAAAGGTTGAATAAGTTAAAACTGTTATTGAATGGCACCAATCTGGCAGAGGGGATTTTTTTGGCTACCATTTTCAAATACTGGTTCATTTGATGATTCTGTAAGTTGTTCTCACTGAGTGGTTCTTGTGTGAATTTGATCGCACGCATCATGCTTTCAATACCTTCAATAATAGCATAAGTATTATCGGCTAATAGAATCACTTCTTTACCGGGGTGCCAATAGATATCGATATTTTTCAAATCTACAGGATCAAAGGGTGGCACTAAAGGTACAAGATCCTTTGCCGTGACAACTCGAATAATATTTAAATGTTGAAATTTATTAGCGCCAGCGATATTGGTGACTTTGGGTTGGCCAAAAGTAACTACCTTGCCAACGTTGAAATTATCAGTGTCCAGATACATTGCTAAAATTAAGGCGACAGCACCGCCCAGGCTGTGACCAGTAGTGTCAATTACATAATCTGTTTTGATCTGCGATTTTATTTCAGAGTAAATTGCCTGCGCTGTTTGTGAAAAACCGTTATGTAAACGTATGCCTGTACGTTTATCTGTAGTCAGTTCAAGTGCTATATCGACTAATGCATTTTCAATATTAGAAGTGCCACGTACAGCAATAACTTGAGATTTGGTGACATCATTAGTTGCCAAAAAATAAGAGATTTCAAATCCAGGGATATTGTTGTAGTGGCTAATCTTATAGTTTTTTAATGAGCCGTTTTGACCAATGGCAGGGGATTTTTGATAAGCAGTACTGGAGAAGATGGCGTACTTGTTGATTTCTGAGAAGTTTACTGATTTTTGAGTTGGATCAGTGTCGGCAAACGCAGTGCCTGTAATTCCGATTATTATCAGAAAAAAGACAGTATTAATATAATGTAATAAATATTTAACAGACATACTAGGGGTAAGTAAAGTTGGCATAGGATAATGCGAAGCTTATGCTATTTTATTATGCAATAAACAATTTAATTTCAGCTAAGTTTAAATGCACAAAAAAGCTAACTCCCACTACTGTAATTATTTACCGCATTGGTAAATATCAAAACTCATTTTTCCTTCGATAGCAGGAGCTTTGGCAACGATGGAATCACCGCCTAGTTCCGCAGCCCTGTTTTTGGCAGAGATTATAAGTTCTTCTGTGACGGCCTCGTCATCTCGTGTGAGGATGCCAATTTTGTGGGTGACTGTCACATTTGTGGTACCCAGTTTTGAGCAGCTGTTAACATTAAATTGTTTGACAAGAGATACTTCGCTGCCTTTCTTAGTGGCTTCGATCCAGGTGCAGGCCGGTAAGCAGATCATGGTCAGGCATAAAGCATAGTGGTTCAGTTTCATGAGCGGAAGTCCCCTGTTGTTATTGATGAAGTAGGTGATTAATGCTGAATTGAGAAGTATAAGGTAATAAAAGGTTCAGGGATATATAGACGCACCGGTGCTGGTTGTTGTGCAATGAAGCACGTCATTCTCGCTGTTTTCACGTTATAATAAACTAAATTATCGATATAGAGATCTTTAAATACAGTGAGAATATTTTTTCTAATCTTTGCTTTGCTTGCTTCTGTGCTGCTGGTATTTCCTTTCCTTAATGAATCTGAAAATACTGAAGTTATAACCGGTCTGCCATGGCAGATTGAAATTATGCCTGATGAATCTACGCAGGTTTTTGGTTTGCATCTGGGCGTGAGTCGCTTATCGGATGCGCTGGGTATTCTTGGTGATGATGATATGGAGCTGGCAATTATTGCAGCAAGCGATGAAGTCGGTAATCTCGAAATGTACTACGGTCATTATCGAGCCGGTGTGATTTCGGGAAAACTGGTGGTGCAGGCAAATGCTAGTGAGCAGAAAATTAAAGACTGGCGTGAGCATGCGGTAAAGTCGGATTATATGGCAAGTGGTCAGGCTAAGAAATATCTTCTATCCGGTGATGAATTAAAGCAGGCCCTTAATGAGCTGGTTACCGGGCTGACATTTATTCCAGCGATAAATCTGGATGAGGAAATAATACTGGCTCGATTTGGTGAGCCTGCTGAGCGTATTCAATTAGAAGGTGCAGTGCATTATTTGTATCCAGAAAAGGGGCTTGATGTTGCTTTGTTTGAAAATGGCAAAGAGGTGATTCAGTATGTATCGCCAAAGGCACCATTGAGTATTCATCCGGTAGAGTAGAGGCTCGCTGAATTACTATCATTTTTATATCTGTTAAAGGGTCTGCTGATGTTACACCGGTTAACTTCTTATATTATTTGTTTTTTCATGATCGGGATGAATGTGATACCTGGTCAAGCCTATGCTGTGCAGCCGGGCTCCCCAGTTACTTTAGATGAAACAGAACTGCTTGAAAAATATCCCGATGCCAAAGTTATTCGAGTCTCGCCTGGAGAATATCAGACACTAGCGAAAGAATTGCAGCAACGTGGTTACCAGCAGTCAGAGTTTGTGCCGCTACAATTAGCTCAGAATAATACTAATGCTGTAACACGAGCGAGAGCAGGTTCAACTTTAGCTGACGATTGTGTCACGAAAGGAGACGAAAGCGCAGGTGAAGAATCATTAAGATTAATGGTTGATTTTACTGACGATATGATGAGTTCCGGTAGTGGTTCATCTGGTGATGCTGCTGCTGTCCTATTTGTTATTGTTGGTACGGTGGTTGTGGTTGTCTGGGCGCTGTATGTGTTCAAGTATCTTTATGATATTTCATTAGGCAATACATCCTGTGGTGATTGGAATGAATTGACTGTAGTAAGCAGTGCCGCATCAACAACTGGGGAGCAACACGCGCGTTTTAATGGTTTACGCTACTCAACGGGTTTTCGTGAAGGCTCACTAGATGTTGGTATTGGTATCGAGCTAGGCAAAACCGATATTCTCCTTAGCGAGGTAGCTGTGCTTGAATTAAAAGGTAATTACTGGTTACTAGGGCCGATACTTAGGTGGCGTTTATCGCAGGGAATTAATCCAGGTTATTTTCAAATGAATTTTAGCGCCGGCACGACCGAGCATGATGAAGTTGGTTTATTGGCTAAAGCTAGTATGGGGTTGTTATTTGGTATTGGAGATCATATGCAGTTAGGTTTCAACTGGGGCGCGATGAATATCAACCTGAATGACAACCAGGGAATTATTTCAGAACGTAGCCAGCACCATTATCTTTATGGCGTTAATATGGGTTTTAGATTCTAAAGGGACTGGTCGAGACCACGCCGAATAAAAAACCTCTAGCTGTTTACAGTGATTTAATTAGTCAGAGAATTCTTTTGTTGGTAGATCATGAAGACCACACCCATAGCAAGCCCAAATAAGATTTTTGAAACCAGTGTTACCGATAAAGGTAGCAGGCTGATAAATTCAGGGTTCCATATCGGTAGCAACAGAAAGAAATTGATCTTCCAGACGACAGAAAGTGTCGTGATGGAAGCAATCATAGCAGCCGCTTTGCAGTGAAATTTACGCTCAATCACAGGCCACAACAGTGAGCCAAAGCCAAATGCCAGTAACACAGACAAGGCCATGTGAATTACTAACCCTAAGACTGGGGCCAGGTAGATATCACTGGCCGGCGGATAGATAGTGGCGGTAACAGCGCTGCCTATAACTGATATTTGTACATTGCTATTAAGCGAATACAGGCCAATCCAGACCACCTCTGCCAGACCACCAAAGAAACCAGCTATAAACAACCAGTAATTTTTTGAATGTTTTGTCATTGTGCATTCCTCCTTGTACATGACTCACTTATAACATCAAGAGAGCTTTCAATTATATGCTCATTATCAAGTAAAAGATAAAATCCGTGATCAGGAAGCACCTGATCACGGATTTTTAAACAGATTATTTTTCTATAGTCACCTTGGCATCTTCAATTAATAACTCATAGAAGTAACCGTAACCAAAATCTTTGTCGAGTACCAATGTACCTTCTATAAGCGCAATCTGGCCCACTTCTGCCTGGCCATCAGTGATCACGGTTAAATCACTGCCATTATTGGCATCAATGATATGAAGCCAGTTTTTTTTCATGACGTTGGCAGTGTATTTGCTGACCTGTCCACGTACTTTAATAGTCTTGCCTGAAAGTTCTTTTTTACTGGCAATAATTTCAGCGATGGTGCGGCCACCTGCGACGCGTTTGACAGGTTTTTCTAACGTTATTTTTTTAGCGGTGTTTGCATGGCTTACATTAATGGGTTGATGGCCTGCAGGTAATGTTGCTGCAGGGGATGGGTCAGTCATATTTTTATCTGTGTTCGCAGAGAAACTGGTGACAAAGTAGATAACCGGAAAATCTCGTTTTAATGTTTTACTTTTAAAGTTTTGCATCGGTGTGCTGGTATTGACTGTAATAGAATCACCCTTAGCCAGTTTTGTTGTTGGGCCAGCCAGCCAAATTGTCTGATCACCAACGCTGGCTTCAACGTAGGTGTAACCTGAAGCTTCCAGCGTCGATATCACCGTACCTGTGGTAGTACCAGCGGTCCGAATGCCCGGGCTGGTTTCTGCAGCAGCAAGTACAGTTTGCTGAACGCCGAGAAATAGGTTGAGAGCAATAAATAAAGAAGCAAAAATATTGGAGCGGAAATTTGTCACGATAATTCCTGATTGTTTGAGTAGGCAGTGTAGCGACACTGTGACGCTGTGTTTAATTTACATACAGAGATTACCGCATAAAGCGCAAAATCTATAGTGTTGTTTTTTTGTGACTATTAGAGGCTAAGCGATTGCCTATAACTTACAACCGGAAACCCATGCCAAAATGAAAGCTGGTGTTGCTCTGGTCATCGAATAAAGGCCACAGGTGTAGTTGTTGAGCGTTGATCACTGGGTAGGTATAGCTGCTTTCACCAATTTTGCCGTTTTGACTTTTGCTGATGCTACCGAGCACGGTGAGTAATCGACCTTGGGAATAGTTTGCAGATTCAAGATAACCCTTCTGCATAATGATGAATCGTCCCAATGCCTGGCCTTCTTGCATGGGTTTATGTGATGAATTGAGAGGGTAGGCAAGGACTTCTATTTGTGTGCTGTCTTTCAGATTATGAGTATCGAGTATAGTGCCGCCCCAGAGAGCAATTTTTCCGAGGCTAATAGCAGGTTCTGAGATAACACTCTGCGGTGTCAGTGTTCTATCGACCTGTGAAATGTCAAAATCAGGTGTGCTGACACAGCCCGTCAGTAAGCTAATGAATAGCATCAAAGGGGCGAGTAATAGTAGTTTTTTACGCATGGTAATGATCCTAAAGTGTTAGTGTCGATGCGGATAGTAGGGAGAGTGCCATGGGTAATACGGGTTGTACCAGGGGTCAGACCACCAGTAAGGATAGTGATCAAAGTCAGACAGTTCGGGCTCGACAGGCCATAAATAATGTTGATCTACCTGAATGACAGGGTACTCATAAGGGTACTCACCTACCTTGATTGTTTCAGTTCTGAGTAATTTTCCCGTGACGGTAATCTTTCGATCCTGACTGTAGACCAGTGGTTCAAGGAATTGTTCAACAGTGGCGATGAACCGCCCTGGACTTTTATCTGAAAGAAGTGGTTTACCCTGGCCGCTCAGGGGGTAAGCAAGAACGGTCAGCCTGCTGGCGTTGTGTTTGTTTTCAGTATTGAGAATAACGCCTCCCCAGCGTACTTTTTTCGATAAGTAGCTATCGGGGGTATCACGTACCTGCGTCATGCTGGGAGCATCATCCAGACTCTGCTTAATTTCGGGGGGGATGTGCGAGCTGCAGGCCGATATTAGTATGAACGACATAAAGCAGCATAAATAAATTGTGAATTTTTTAAGATGCATCTTCATTGGAAATACCTGTTCAAGTAAAGTTCCTTCTGCCTATGATAGTTCTGCACGACTTACTTTGCCAGTTAGATCTCAATGTGCGTTTAGAAAGACGTTGTTTAGTTATTCAGTTCAGATCAAGATCTATTTCCTGCTTTTCTCTTGTTGTCGTTTCGATTTCATAATCGGCACGATATCGGTCAAGTGTCCATCTTATTTCACGCAGCAACTCATCTTTATCAATAGCATCACTTTTCATTTTTATAACTATGGCCATATCCATTTCACTGGAAGCGTCGAGCTTAAAGCAGTCATTTTTACTGGGCGCTAACAGGGACTGGATTTCTAACCAGCTAGAAATACGTTTCCTTGGGTCTTTAATTAGGGCTCGATGAATAAATTCAGCCAGACCAGCAGGAATATCAGGCACCAGATCTTCAATTTTAGGCGGTTCTTTTTTTAGATGATTAGCAATAATAATTTCAAGACTGGAGGATGAGAAAGGTGTTTTCCCCGTTAACATGGCAAAAGCAGTGATACCAAGTGCATAAATATCAACACGGTGATCAAGCGATTTCTGTAATAATAATTCAGGTGACATATACAACACAGTGCCCTCGTAATGATCAGAGGCATTTTCATTGTTCGTTGAAATGCCAAAGTCCATTAACTTAATGTGACCGCTATCGTCTAGCACGATGTTTGAAAGTTTTACATCACGATGAACAATGCCACCGGATAAATCACTATTAGCATGCCCCAACGCCATGGCAACCTGGTGCAAAATGTCCCGGGTTTGTTCACCACTGAAAACCCCCTGGTTTTTGAGATAATAATTCAGGTCATAGCCGTCCAGTTTTTCCATGACAATAAATTCAGTCGAGTAATCCTGAATGGTTTCTATCACATGTAAAATATTGGGGTGTTTCAGTCGCGCGATGATCTTTGCTTCACGCTTGAAATGCTGCATAAAGTCTTTGCAGGTAGCGATTTCATATTTCAGCATTTTGATGGCGACCTCACGTTCCAGCTCGGTATCAAATGCGTTATAGACAATAGCGGTGCTGCCTTCACCCAGCTGGTTAAGTATCTTGTACTTGCCTAGCGTCTGGATACCGCCATCGAGAGATAAGCGTTCTTCTGTTTTATGAGTGCCATCATCGATTGATAATCGACTTTTCATCAGGCGAGTCATTACTGCAGCTAACTCGGTATGCTTCGACATCAATATCTGGAAATCATCACGTTCAAGTACAAAAGCCTTGATGTCTGTTTTTGCAATAACATCGGCTTTGCTCGGTTTACCTGATAACAGGGCCATTTCCCCAAGCACACTACCCTGGGTTAGCAGTATTTTTTCATTTTCAAGCGTGACGGATACCTGTCCCTGCTTGATCAGTAACATGTGTATTCCAGGCTTGCCTTTGTGAATCAGGTAGTCATCAGCAGCATACTCACATATGCTCATACGTTCAGCCATGTTCTCAATGATGCTGCGATCAATGCCGTGAAATATCCCTACTCCTGATAGAAAAGTTACGGCAGCATTAATATTGATATTTTTTTTCTTGTTCATAATATTATCGAATGTATCAGGTGCCAGGCACGGTGAAACAATGAAGAGAAGAGGGTGAATATGAAATCAGGTTCTTACGGAATTATATTAACAGCAGGGCTATTCAGAAACAAATAGGGGTATAAGCAGTTTTTGTTAGTTTTTAATGACTTAGGGTAAATAATAAAGCCGTAATAAATTAACTTTCAAGAAACATTTTGATCACCGATTTTGCTGCAAAGCCAACGAAACCCAGACCTAGAGAAAAGAAAATGACAAAAGTGCCATATTTTCCTGCTTTAGATTCCTCAGCAAGTTTGTAGAGAATGAAAAGCATAAACAAAATTAGGCCACCAACACACACTATTAAGGATATTTCCTCGAATTCTGCAATGCTCATGTTATGGCTCGATATGGCTTAAAAGGTGTGTATTCTATCAAATCAGTAAGTGTTAATAAACTAATGGGCTTCGGCAGAGTTTTAAATCAGTCAAATAATTATTTGCAGCCGATTTCTTTTGCCCGATTCTGGAATTCTGAAATTCTTTCTCTACTCATCGCATGGTATTGAATAGCATAACGGCTTTTAGACATTTTTTTTGCCAATGTTTTTGAATCTGCAATGCCTTCATCAATGAGCGCGCACTCATCAACGAGCGAAATATTTTTGGCTATTGTCTGTGGTGAAGGTGTTTTTGTGCCCTTGGTGATGTGTTTATCGCAGCCGCAGAGATAGGTGCAACTGCTCAGGGTAAGGCTGGTTGTGCAGATTAAAAAAATGCTTATAAAGATCCTTTTCATCGCGATAGTCTACCTTGTGGATGGTAAGAAGCAAAGTTAGCCACTTGAGCTTCTATGTACATCGGTTAGTAAAATTCAGCCTCACCTTCAGGCCGTGTTTTAAAGCGCTTGTAAATCCATTGGTACTGGGAAGGGCATTCGCGTACGAGCTTTTCAATATCACCATTCATAAGCTCAGTGGCTTCCTGCAAAGATTTGTTAGCAAAGCTGCCACTGGAGGCTCTGAATATTAATTTAAAACCCTGACTGGCGGGCAGGCGCTGGGCATAAGTGTAGATTACCTGACAGTTAAACTTCGTGGCCATCTTCGGCAGCAAGGTCATGGTATAGGCAGGTACGTTAAAAAAAGGTGCAAACAGGCCATTACCCATACTGGGTTCCTGGTCGGGTAACATGCCAACCAACTCAGCATTTTTTAGGGCTTTTGACAGTGCGCGAACACCACTATTATCAGTGGGAACAAGAGTGGCTCCGGTTCGCTGGCGAGCTTGATGAATCTTTTGGTCGAAGCCTTTAACTTTAGGTGGGCGATACAGGGTGGTCATAGGGAAATGCTTAGCGCAGTATAAACCAACCATCTCCCACGAACCGATATGCGGTATTGCTAGCAGCACGCCCTGGCCCTGTTGTCGGGCTTGATGGATGAGTTCCTCGCCTTCAACTTCCTTGATTAATGCCAGTACAGAATGAGAGCTTCGACCCCATATAATGCCTATTTCACTAATTAGTTTGCCTGTCTCCAAAAGCGAATCCTGCACTAACTGATGTTGTTGTTCTGGATTTAGTTCAGGGAAGCATTTCTGGATATTAGCGAGGGCAATATTTTTGATCTTGCTGTGCTTGATCTGGTAAATCCAGCCAATAAATCCACCAATTAAATGTGCCAGTTTTAAGGGCATATAAGAGGTGAGGGCAAGTACAAGTTTAAGCAATTGGAATTTCATGTCGGTATTATAAAATAAATCTCATGCATAGATATTTTCGATTAAGCATTAGTTTAGAAATAGCGAAAATAAATAAGTGATACGATCTACTATGAATGGTTAATCAAGCAGGGATTAAGGTAGTGATTGTTTTTCGTTGTCTGCGTCTTTAATTATGCTCATACCACCTCGAACAACGATGATCGAGATGAGCATGCCAATGATGAGATCGGGAAATCTTGAATCCAGTAAGTAAACGAGCCCGCCACTGATGATAATGCCGATGTTGGCGATGACATCATTTTTGGAGAAAATCCAGCTGGCACGCATGTGGATTTCACCATCTTTGTGTTTTGATATAAGTATGAGGCAGATGGTATTGGCGATCAGTGCCAGTATGCCTATGCTCATCATCAGACTGGATTCAGGTTCACTGCCCCAGATTAGGCGACGTAGAACATCGAATAAAACACACAGACCGAGTACGATCTGAAAGAGGCCACTGGTGCGAGCTGCTTTGATTTTGAGCAGTGGTGATCTGCCTACCGCATATAGTCCGATTCCATATACGGTGGCATCGGCCAGCATATCCAGCGAGTCGGCGATGAGCGCAGTAGATTCGCTGAATATACCTAGCGTAATTTCAACAACAAACATCAATGCGTTAATGCAGAGCAGGGTCAGTAAAATCCTGCGTTCATCACCATTTTTTATTTCAATATTACAATCGCAGTTGGTCATTTTTTCACTTTATTTTATTTTGTTCGTATAGTGCCAGAAAACACCTGTAGTGTCGTTGGTCACTCAATGGATTGTTATTTTTTTATTAAGTCTTTTGTTAGATTATGTTGAGATGTGAGATTTCGATAGCTTTCGTTGCTAAAATTGGCCGAAGCTGCTCTAGCACTGATTGATGTCATACTGGAACTGGAATTTTAAAATACAAAGGAGAAGCATTCGTGTTTGATCTAACAATAAAACAAAAACTTTATGGACTGGGCGGTGTGGTCGTTCTGGCTTTTGCTGTATTTGCATCGGTTTATGCCTATGCAGCAGGCTTACGTGCTGAAGCCGCTGGCGAAGCTGAGCGTAATATTGGGATTCAGATTGCAGAGGCGGGTGCCAAAATTGCTATTCTGGAGGCACGTCGGAATGAAAAAGATTTTCTGCTGAGAAAAGAAGAAAAATATGTTGACGAACACGCTGAGACAATGGCTGGACTTTATTATTTGTTGAAGGATATGGAGGAACAAATCAGATCTGACGAAGGACTAGACGCCGTTAGAAAATTAAATGATCTTTCACATGAATACGAAAATGGTTTCCTGATGATGGTCAGTGCTCAAACTAAAGTTGGCTTGAATGAAAAGCAGGGGTTGCTCGGCAGTTTGCGAAAATCTGTTCATGATGTAGAGGAAACTCTGAAGAAATACAAAAACGATAAGCTGGCAGTGAAGATGCTGATGATGCGTCGTCATGAGAAAGATTATCTTGCCCGTGAGTCGGATAAGTATATTGGTCGTATGGTTGATCGCAAAGGCGAGTTTGAGGCGTTGTTGGTAAAATCGAATATACCGGCGGCGGCGAAAGAGCAAATTATTCGTAATATGAATAGCTATCACAGAGACTTCAATGCTTTGGTAAGCGGCATGAAGGAAGTTAAGGCCGCAACCGCCGTATTCCGACAGGCTATTCACGAGACTGAGCCAGCCTTTGAACGCGTCGAGCAGCTTGTTGATCAGTTGAAAATATCTAATAAAGTTTTTCAGGATAAGGTTAATAGCAGGGTTTCATTCATATTGATTATCACCATTGTGCTTTGTGGTATCGTCATACTTGGAAGTATAGTAATGATAGCTTCTGCCATATCACGCGGACTGGATAAAGCTGTCAGGGTATGTAAAGACGTCGCTGAGGGAAATCTTGGTCAGGATATAAAGTTAAAAACGAATGATGAAATCGGTGAATTGTTGTCATCGCTGAAGTTCATGGATGAAAATCTGGTGCGGGTGGTGAATGAGGTTCAGGAATCGGTGGTCAGTATTGGCAGTGCATCAGGTCAAATCGCACAGGGTAATCTCAGTTTATCGCAGCGCACAGAAGAACAGGCGTCTTCACTTGAAGAGACGGCCTCTTCAATGGAAGAAATGACCAGTACTGTAAAACAGAATGCAGATAGTGCGAGCAATGCTAAACAACTGGCTGATGAAAATAGCGAAAGAGCGATGGCCAGTGCGTCGGTGGTTTCGCGCACAGTGAGTGCGATGAGTGACATTAATGAATCATCTAACAAAATAGCTGACATTATTGGGACTATTGATGGTATTGCTTTTCAGACAAATTTACTTGCCTTGAATGCGGCGGTGGAAGCAGCTCGTGCTGGTGAGCAGGGGCGCGGTTTTGCCGTGGTTGCAGGAGAGGTTCGTTCTTTGGCTCAGCGTTCTGCTGATGCGGCCAGGGAAATTAAAGGCTTGATTCAGGATAGTGTCAACAAGGTGAAAATTGGTACAGAACTGGTTGGAGAATCAGGTCGAACTCTGGAAGACATTATTGAAAACACAAAAAAGGTGGCGGATATTATTGACGGCATTGCCATGGCCAGTAATGAGCAGGCTACGGGTATCAGTCAGGTGAATGATGCAGTTACGCAGATGGATAGCATGACACAGGAAAATGCAGCACTGGTTGAGGAAGCAGCAGCAGCGAGTAAGGCGATGCAGGGTCAGGCGCATAAACTGGATGAGCTGATCACATTTTTCAGCATTAAAGGACAGGCGCGAAAAGTAGTAAAAAAACAGGCTGATGGGGTTGCTGCACCGGTAACGCATCAACCGTCATTGCAGGCAGCGACCCCTCGTAGCCTGACTCAATCCAGTTCTGAGGAATGGCAAGACTTCTAGCGGGGCAGAATCAAAGCACCGTTTAAAAAACAGGGAAGTTTATTGAACGGTTGTTTTTAATGTTTGCACCAACGCTACATGCCATTACCAAATTTATCATGATGTATTTTTGTATTCTCGCGCATGCTTTTGAGTGCTACCGCATAACCTTTTAAAATACCCAGCGTCCATGAAATACGTTCTTTGAAATAACTATCAGTTTCGGGTTTGTTGTCCATTTCATTTTCATTGAGAATACTTTCGACGTTACGTAACACCAGCTGTTCTGGGATGTAACAAATACGATTGTTTTTATAACTGCTCATGCGTAATTCGGCAACTGGGTAGGCGCCGCCATCACCAGATGAAACAGTAACGATGAGCGCCGGTTTGTGACCGAGTTCGAATCGATTAAACATCAAGAAGAAATTTTTCAAGCCAGCCGGAACCTGGCCGTGCCATTCCGGTGAAATAATGACAAAGCCATCGCTTTCACTGAGTTGTTGTTTTAGTGGTGCCAGACGTTGATTCCATTCTTCATTATCTTCCCACAGGGTTTGATCCCAGAGGGGTAGTGGGTTATCGGCCAGGGCATAAACATGGGCTTCGATATCGTCGTGTTCTGCCTGAAGAGTTTTGGCGATGTGATGCGCGATTTTTTCACTTTGTGATGGGTTGCGATGGCTGCCGCTAATGATGGTTATTTTCATAGTCTTCATTCCTGATTGTTTATATATAGGAATATACAAGACCTGAGCATTTAGACAACCGTAGAGTGTGTACTGAATTGATAAATAGCATAAGCATAAAAAAGCCGCTAACTCTTTCGAGTCGCGGCTTTTGTACAATCAGCCTGCAAGGGCTGGATTGTTGTATGACTTAGCCAAGTTTAGCTTTAATAGCGTCAATCACTGCATCACTTGAAGTTGCATCTACAGTCAGTAGCATACCTTCATTTTCGTAGAAACCAATCAGTGGAGCAGTCTGGTCGTTGTATACGTTCAAACGGTTGCTGATAGCTTCTTCAGTTTCATCAGCACGCTGAGTCACTGCACCGCCACATTTGTCACAAACGCCTTCAACCTTAGTTGGGTTAGATTTAACGTTGTAAATTTCACCACAGCCTTCACAAGTGCGACGTGTAGTTAAACGATCAAGAATTACTTCAGTAGGAACAGAAATGTTAACAGCGAAATCTAATTTCTCACCCATGTTTTCCAGCAGAACTTTTAAAGCTTCAGCTTGTGGAATAGTGCGTGGGAAACCGTCTAACAAATAGCCAGCTTTGCAATCGTCTTCTTTCAGACGATCACCCATAATGCCCATGATCAAATCGTCAGAAACAAGATCACCAGCTGCCATAGCAGCTTGAGCCTGTTTGCCAAGCTCAGTACCAGCAGCCACTGCGCCACGCAGAATGTCACCAGTAGAAATTTGTACAGAACCATCAAGTTTGGTCAGTAATTTTGCAACAGTGCCTTTACCAGCACCCGGCGCACCTAAAAGAATCAGTTTCATGGGGTATCCCTCAATATAGTTAATGTCTGTGAAGAGATGGCAAAGTTCGAACCCATCCGCACACGTGAAAAAATGAGCGCGTATTTTCTTGTTTTTACAGCATTAAAGCAAATCTATTTGGGGATAGATAAGTTTTACTCGAGTCCCACCTGAAGGGGGAATTTAGATAGAATGCTCAACCACTTAGAAACGATTGATTTATCTGGATGCGATGACCGAGAACCCTTATCACGAGATACAGGCCAAACTGAGGCTGGCTCAGCCTCTACCCCATACCGCCGACTGGTCAGCCGCGCCAGATTTCATCGGCCTGATAATCGAGCATACTCTTCAGGTCAAACCTGGGATCATCGTCGAATGCAGCAGTGGTTTAACCACGCTGGTGCTGGCGCGGTGCTGTCAGATCAATGGCAGGGGTAGGGTGATCAGTCTGGAAAATGGTGAAGAATATGCTGAGAAAACGCGCCAGCAGCTGAAAGAATTCGGTCTGGAAGAGTATGCTCAGGTGCTATTCTCCCCACTGCAGAAAGTGAATCTAGATCGGGACTACGACTGGTACAGCCTGGAAGCGCTGCCGGAAGTGTCGATTGATATGCTGGTGATCGATGGCCCGCCGGGTTTTATCCAGAAGAATTCACGTTATCCAGCCTTGCCATTGCTGTTCGATAAATTCTCAGAGCAGGCGAAAGTGTTTTTAGATGATGCTGGCAGAGAAGATGAGAAGGAGCTGGTGGCGCAGTGGCAGGCTGAGTATTCATGTGTTGAGCTCGAATACCTTGAATTTGAGCGTGGCTGTTCGGTGCTGGAAATAAATAAAACTAACTAGCGTTATAGCTGGTCTTCCACTCCGCCAGTGCAGCCTCAAGATCACCTTCTGCGTTGATGTATTGCCAGAAGTGCCTGAAACCCTCTTCGGTATTTTCCAGGCTGAATACCAGTGTGTGTGTTTTATCTTTCAAAAAAAACGCGATATTGCTTTCGATGGTCTCGATATAGTCGTGAGCTAATTCAAGCACAGAATTGTTTTCCTGTTCCTGCATCAATATACCTTCACGGTAAGCTTTCATGATGCCAAACTCATTGCGTTTGGCGAAACTTTCTGCCGTTGTATTTTTATCTCGGCTAAGGTGAACATAAAAAGCGTTGTCGCCATAGACGTTATCCAGTCTACCGAGAATCCAGGACAGGCGATTATCGGCTTCAATATGATTATCTGGATAAGCTAATCGAGATTCACCAATCAATGTGGAACGTGATTCGTGTGCAGAAGAATAATTTGTAATGTGCTGGCAAGCCTTGATGAAAGTGGTAGAGCCGCAGCGACCAGTATTTAAAATAAAGACGTTCATTTTAGAAGGGCTTCCCACGTGGCACGATCATTTTTATAGCTGAGAATGGCTTGTAGAATTTCATCATGGCGTTTTATTTGATTGGCTTCAGAGTTAATTAGCGCATGACCCTGGGAGTTTGCACCAAAGTTATGATCAATATTATTGATAAAATTCTTAATTAGTTCTCTTGCCTGTGTGGTATCTGCTGTATTGTTCCACCAGCAGTCATCACGATTAAAAACAGATTTTAATATTTCCAGCCTTTCCATAATCTGATGATGTTTGCTTTCGTATTTTTTATGCAGGCTTTGTTCTGTTTCTATTAACACGGATTCTAATGTGTTTCGATCGAGTGTTGCTTCAGGATAACCGGCCTGACTTAGCTGTTCAATAGTAAACAACATCACATCACCAAAAAACTGGCGTTCAAATTCATCAGAAAGATCAATCTTTTCCTGCTCTCTGTTGACGCCTGGCCTGAATTCAGACTCGCCAGTTTCATCGGTAGTGCGTTTGTGCAGCATAGGTAAGTTGGCGGAAACGAAACGGTCACCCAGCTCAGCCTTAATGATGCGTCCCAGTACCGGCCCGGCCATGCGCAATTTTAGCGTGGCAAAGGAAATAAAATATTTCAAACATTCAGCTTTGAAAGCGTAGTTACCGGTATAAATAGTTCTGGCGGCGATGGTATCAGACAGAGAGCCTGCGTAATCGAAATAGGTCACCCGTGTTGGATGTTCGCCATCAAAGAATCGATTGAGTTTGCTGGCGAAATCATTGAAGCAATCGAGGTGGCTATGTGAGTTTTTTAGTGTGCAGGAATACTGATAAGGCTCGGCAGATTTCTTAAAGCCAAAAAGATCCGCCATATCGTGATAGGCAGCATCATCGCTAACTTTAGTCTCGCCATGAAAGTGGCATGAGCTTGCCGCATCATTATTGGCTATCTGCTGCAAGAAATCGATCACGTCATTCTGGAAATTGCCCGCCATCACCGCTGGTGAGACCGGCGGGTCGCCAACCACTTTACCGGTGAGTATGCTGGCATGGCCGCGGCTGAATATTTCATTGAGATGGTAGAAGTAGTTAATGGCATAAATATCTTTCTGGCCATCGTCGGTCGCAATCTTGATTTTGAATTCCTGGTCACTGTCGATGAAGTAGAAAATGAGTTTTTCACCAGAGCTACAGGCGATTTCATCAAGCCGTAAGTAGGCGATATTGCGCGTGATGGCCGCGCCCTTGTGGTAAAAATCATCCGGGTTTTGTTGCAGGGCATAGCGTCCCAGTATCTGTTGCAGGTTGTGAGCGCTACCACCGAGTTTTTTTATCTGCTCTATTTGTTCCTTGATGCCGAAGTATTCGGTGTCTAAGCCATCGCTGGAAAATCGTTCGCAGATTTTCTGGTGTTGCTTGATACTATTTTTGTTTCTGGAATCATCAGCAACAATAACGGCGATTTTATTATAGTGTTGACGATTTTTACCGCCGTATTGATAAAGCTCGCATAGATTGAGTATGCTGTTCAGGCATTGCTGTAGATGTATTGGACGGTCAGCAACAGGAATAACGATGTAGAATTTGTATCTAGAATCTTCTGTCTCATCGATATTTTTTTGAATTAATGTTTCATATTCACTAAAGACAGACTGAAAGAGCGTGATTGTTTCTTCAGCGGGCAGGGTTTTCCATATATTGTTTTCAATAGCAGGAAAAGCGCTTGTGTAAATATTAATGGTGTCTGCAACAGTTTTGCCGCTATCCAGTAGTGTGTCGAGCAGAGCTAATCGTGCATCACCACGATAGATTTCAAGAAAATGCCTGAGTGCTGGATAATTACCGGTGGTCATTCAGGTTTCGACGTCTAGCGTCGAGATGAATAATTAGGGAAAGCGTCTTTATCAATGATGACTTCGATAAGGTTGATGGCATTAGAAAAATCCGTTGAAGAAAACAGCGTGTCGAGATCTTTTTTGTTTTCTACCAGTTGATGCTTGATACCAAATGATTTCGCCAGAGTTTTATAATCGGGATTGCTGAAGTCGCAATTGATAAATCGCTCCTGGTATTGCTGAAACTGGGTTTTCCTGATCAGGCCCATAGTCGAATTATTGAACATGACAATATTGAGTGGAATGTTGTAGTTCACTGCAGTCATTATTTCCATGCAGCACATTTGAAATCCGCCATCGCCAAGAATCGCGAAAGTGGTTTTCTTGTCCGAAAATTGCGCGCCTATGGCTGCCGGTATGGCATGCCCCAGTGATGAAACGCCGGAGTTAGGATAATAACGATTATTGCTATTAACATTGAAAAAGTTTTGCGCAAAAATAATGTTGTCATCAAATACGGTAATGTTTTCAGGAAAGTTTTCTTCCAGTTTCTGAAAGAAAGTTTCAATCAGTGTAAACCGAGTTTTAAAAATGTTGGCGTTATTTTCAGTTTCCGGGTTATCAGCATTGCTAACGGGGATGTATTCCTTGAGTATATGTTCAGCAGAGTAGGTGTTTATATTATCCAGTACAGCCGTCAATACTTCATTGATGTCGCCCTGAATGGCAATGTCTGTCTTGAATACTTTTTCAAGTTGACCGTAATCACTATCAACCTGAATAATCTTTTTATCATTGAGTAATTTCTTGTCCCATAAATAGCTGGTGCGTTCATTAAATGCAGCACCCAGAAATATCACCAGATCGGCAGTTTCTTCGATGTATTTGTAAGCATGGCTATACGAGGTGACACCAAGACTGCCCAGCGATAATTCAGATTGTTCGCTAATCGCTCCCTTACCTTTAAGGCTGCTGGTGACGGGAATGTTGAATAATTTGCTGAGTTCAGTCAGCCGTGACTGTGCACCTGATTTAATGCAACCATAACCGGCAATAATGACCGGGTTCTTCGACTGCTGCATCAGTTTGACAAAGGTATTGACCGGCCCGGAATCCTTGTTGAGCGCACAATGGTGCTTTTCTGTTTTGATGTTGTCGAGGATCTCATCATCGACCATTTCTTTCTGCACGTTATAGGGGAAGCTCAGCAAGACCGGCCCCGGACTATCCGCTAACAGTATTTTTGAGGCCTGATTGAGTACGTTTTCCAGATAATCGGTGCGCTCGACCACCTTGTTGTATCTGGTGATGCCTTTAAATAAAGCGCTTTGGTCGATGCTGCCGCCTTCACCAGAGCTTTCCTGCAAACCACCTTTGCCAAAAATATAGGTCGGTGCTTCACCCGTGATGATGAGCACAGGTTGCTTATCAGCGTAGGCATTAGCGATGCCGGTGACCAGATTGGTCGCGCCTGGGCCAGCAGTAGTAATACAGGCACCAATCCTTCCCGAGGCACGATTGTAACCCCCTGCCATGAAGGCCGCGCCCTGTTCATGTTTGGCCAGAATGCTCTGGATGCTGGAATCGTACAGGCTGTCGTATACGGGCAGGATATGTGCACCGGGCATACCAAAGATGGTATCGATACCCAGTCGTTCCATATATTTGACAATTAACTCGCTAACTTGAATTTTCATACAGTATATTTTCGAGCAGAATCATTAAACGAGCCTGTTTATATTCATGCCCGGACGTAAGAACGTTGGATTCTAGCATTAGATACAATTAGTATCTTCCCTGATATTAATTGTCGGATACGGGTATCAAAGCTACTGTAATAGATACCTGTATAGATTTGTTTTTAGTTATCAGACAAGGCTTTCTGGATCAGGGGAATTAAGGGTTCAGGTAGTTTTATGCTGCCAGATAATGCGAATTGTTGAGCCGCTTCACTCATTTTGCGCCAGGTCTTGCGAATAATATCAATCCATTTGGCTTCATCGTACTCAGGGTGCTTTTCAGCGAATGCCAGCATGTAGTGTTCAATAAAGACCAGGCCAGCTATATTTTCCAGAAGTTGTGTGTCAGGATTTTTCTTCAGTGCTTTTTTACCCACTGCCTGTTTGACCCTTTCAAGACTGTCTTCAGCATAACCCGTCTGCTTCATGAGGGCAGCAAGCGTATCCGCATGGAAGGTATAAAGTGCGGTGCGCCACTGGTGGTAGCCTTTACGATCCATCGGATAATCGCTACGGGGAGATTTCCAGCGTTGTATATGCTGAGCCTGAATAGCTAACTTCATGACATCGTCAGTGTCAGGGGCGAAACGTTCCAGCATGTCAGACATATGATGAGAATATAATAATTCCTTCGGCCATTCCTTGTTGTCAGAATCGATCACTTTATTTGGATCTTCGCTATTAGCTTGATCGATAAGGTCTCTTGCTTGCTCAAAGTCGGCTTGTGACATACTGTTTCTCTAATGCTTAAAAAATAAAGTCCCAATTATAATAGAGAACAGGCTAGATAATTATCACAATCTGTAGGCTTAAATCAGAATATCTCCTAATATTAAGTTTTCCACTTATAAACCATTTATAAATTAATGAAAAAAATTGCTCTCAGCATAACTATTGAAGAAGGTCTCAGGGCCCTGGATACATCACTGGTTATCACCGTGGCACAAAATGCGATGATTTCAGCACGGCAATCAGAAATTGAAAAAACTGTTGTTAGGGAATTTGATGCGCTAGGTACAGCGCTGCCGGGAGCAATTGCAAGAAACACCATGATCCAGCCACTGCAGGGCAGTGTAATAGACCTATTTGTGCTGTTAAAACCAGAGCGTGGTCAAATGAATACGCCTGAAGAGTTGATGAGACACTTACAGGAGGCACTTGTTACTCAATATCCTGATGCTGTTATCGCCGCTGACGGAAGATCAATCATTGTGGCATATACAGAATTTATATTTCACGTAGTACCCAGTTTTTATAGAAAAAACAAAGGTTATATTGTGGCTGATGCAAAGAAGCAACAATGGATTAAAACCAACCCAACCATTCATTACTACGCGCTGGATGATGAAAATCATAAGCAGAGGGGTCTATTGTTACCAGTAGTGAGAATGACCAGATACTGGAATGAATGCAATGGTTCATTATTCAATAACTATTATCTTGAATTACTGATTAAAGAAACACTAAGTGAAATAAAAGTTACCTCATATGTCCAGGCGATAAAATACTTTTATAAAAAAGCGATACGTATGGTGGTGTTCACCATAGATGACCCTGCTGATAATGGTAAACAGATGGACGGCCTAAAAGATATAAATAAAATGCTTGAAGCAATGCAAGTGTTTAGAGATTGCCATGAGCATATAGTTAAAGCTGAGAAATATGAAGAAGAGGGCAATCTAGTTTTAGCCTATAAAGAATTCGGCAAGATTTTTGGAGGCTATTTCCATAGCTATGTTGATATGATGTCCAGAAAACTGGATGCTAATGGAATTACTGGTGTGGAAGCGTTGAGAATACTCCGGGATGCAACCTAATAATTTGTAGGATGCTGATGAGGCACGAGCGGCATCCTACGGTATTAAAATATCAGAGTCGTAGCCCTGATGAAGAGCAACGAAATCCGGGGGTGTTAAGGGGGGCGGAATTAGGTTGTGCTGTAACTGGGCTACTTGGTGGTTTTAGCTCATTTAGGATCAAGGAGTCTGAGCCGTTGATCCATGCCTTGATCCATCTTGATCTATTTTATCCCATAACCTAACCATGCATCTGATGTAAGAGATACTGGCAGCTCAGGCAGAGAATTTGTGATAAAGCCAAGAGCAATTTCCTCTTTCTCTTTCCAGGCTTCTGGCGACATATTTTTTTTCATCATCGCTATGGGTGCACTACCTTTCACGAGCTCTTCCCACAATTTAGCAATAGAATCGATATAATATTCTTCTGTTATTCGATGGATGACAATGTTCCGGAAACCTGCTTGTTCGAGTTCATTTTTAAAATATGAGTCATTTTCCAATGAATCGATAACAGTCTGTGGTTCTGGTATCTCTGGATTTAGTGCTCTTACTGCACCAAACATCATCTTCATAGCTGGTGAATCTGCAACAGGTGCCCAACTGGAGATAACAACTTCACCCCCCGGTTTTAGTGTGCGATAGATCTCTGAATAGCCTTTACTGCGATCAGGAAAAAACATCAAGCCAAACATCGAAAAAGCAATGTCGAATGATTCGTCTTCGTAAGGAAGATTTTGTGCATCACCACAGGTTACGTCAATATTATCAATAGATGCATTACTTATAGCATTCCTGAATATTGAAACCATTTGATCTGCAAAATCTATCGCTTTAACTGTTTGACACCGCTTATGAATCAGCATCGGTAAAGTACCAGGACCACATGCCACATCGAGGACATGACTGCCTGAATTCATTTTTGTTAAATTAATAGCAGCTTTAGCATAACCTTCAAACATCTTACTGGTAGTTTCTGCATAACCTTCAGCTACTAGGTTCCATGGTATTTCAGTATTTAGCATTTTATTTCCTTTTAAGTATTATTATTGACAATCCTCAAAATTTAACTTTTAATAACACAGCATCATTAACACATAACGTTTGAGGTAAGCAGCGGCATGAATATGTTTCAGGAAATACATATTTGGTTATCCCATCTGCTTGACTGATTTGTTAGGGATTTATTAATTAACCTGCGTATGCCTATTGATTGTTTCATATAATTCTTCACTGTTTAATAAGCCATCAAAATTAAGCTCTGCTTTGGCTTTGGCCTGCCCAATTTGCATGCTTGCCGTTCCAGGTGTAAAGATTTGGACATTCCATATTCCAAGCATACGCTCTATGATATTTTGAGATCTTTGAATGTCGGTAATTTTTTTATACGGCACAGTTCTTTCAATTCTTTTTAAAATACCGCCTATAAAAATACACCGGCGATTAGTAATAACATAACGATAAGTTTTTCTAAGATAGATTAGATATATTTGTATAATTACTGAAGAAATCCCTACAAGAGCAAGCGCCCAGCCCCAGTAATCAACCATAATACTGAATGGGTGATCGATTTTCTTTTTGACTTTATCTTCTGAGGGTTCATTTTTAGAGATATTTTGACTTGTTTCAGTTTTATTTTCTTTTTCTAATTCAACTTCTGTGGCTAAATTAATAGTGTTAATGAAAAACAAGATCATAAAAACAAAAAACATTGTGGCAACTGAATAAGTTATTGTCTTAGTAAGAAACCAAATAACCAATAATTTTTCATTTGGCATTATATCTAGCTCTAGTGTTTCTCCAGTGTCTAATTTCATAATATCTCCTTTTATTCCCTAGCGTTTGAAATAAGGGTCTAGGCGGGCTTTATCGCCTAGACCCAGCCCACGTTTTGTGTGGGCGAACTTGATTGATTTGTTATGTGTTTTTTAATAAAAGCTATTTATATCCATTATAAGGTCAATGTCCGTACCTATGCTTTGAATTATTTTATATGTGTGTTCATTTTTAATTAAAATAACACCTATATCTGTAACAAGCATTTGTTTAGTGAAAGGTTTTAGTATGCCTTTTATTGTTATAGGTGCTGTTGTATGGCGAGAATAAGTATATTTGTTTTCAACAAGCCAAGCTGATAAGTTTTCATAGTAATAGTTAAAGTCTTCATTTATTTCTACGTAATCCTGAGAGTTTTCAGAAAGCAATATAAAAAATGCTACATGACCTTTTGTGTCATTGGCGTTGATACTGGTAAATGGCGTAATTAATAAAGTTACAATAATTAGTAGACGTTTCATATTTTTACACATAATGTTTGAAATAAGGGACTAGGCGGGCTGTATCGCCTAGTCCCAGCCCACGTTGTTTGTGGGCGAACTTGATTGATTTGTTATGCATTTGTACATTGTAGCTATAGTAAGTGCTTCCATACTAAATATCCTATTGAAGCTGCGCCCAATAATACGCTGATGCCAAGTAAATAAGGATTGAGTGGTACAACCTTCGCGATAGGACTACCACATGCTTTTACAATACCTCCGAGGCCAGTTTTTGCCAAAAACGCACTCGTGACTATGCCTATAACGCTTAGCCTAGTGCCCTCAAGTTCTACGTCATTTAGCGGCCCCCTGTATTTCTTCTTTAAATCAGCTATATACTGCTCTGTATCCACAGACTTTTCTTTAGTTTTAGCCTTTTGAACGATTGGCTCATTATTTTTAGTCGTCTGCTGTTTAACCTCCTTAACTTTCTCTTTGGAAGGTTTGTAGGTGTATTTAGGTTTTTCTAATGACTTATGCATAACGTTTGAAGTAAGTAGCGGCGTAAATATCTAACAGGAAACACATATTTGGTTAGCCCGTCTACTTGACTGATTTGTTAGGCCCTCTGTTAGCACGCTTATATTTATTTTGATACTCGCGCCTTTGTTTTGTGATTTCATAAAGAACTATCCCGCTAGTTGTGCCTAGATTTAGACTTTCTATCATCCCAAACATGGGGATTGAAATGCAATATTTGCTTCTTTCAACTGCCTCGTCACTAATTCCTCGTGATTCGTTACCAAACCAAACTGCTAGCTTTGAATCTGTATATTCTGCTTCGTGAAGAATAACATTTTCTTTTCCTTTTACATGTGGTGATGTAACTATAGATGCAAATCTGTTTTGTTCTAAATGATCTAGGCATTGTTTAGTGCTATCGAAACGTTTTACAAAGCTCCATTTGATAGCCGACACTGATGATTTACTTAATGATTTTCTTTCTCTCATTTCTTGCCAATCTTCTGGCAAAGCATTCCGAGGGTCAACAATGTATGTTTTTTCAACGCCCAAGGCGTTTACATTACGAATTACCGTGCCTATATTTTTTATATCATTCGGTTGCTCAATAACCGCGATAAGATTCTTGCAGCGATAATCTTTTATTTCATCGGCTCGTTGCCTAGCTGTACTTTTTGTTGATTCCATTAATGACTCGATTGTTTCTTTTAAGGCCTAACGTTTGAGGTAAGCAGCGGCATAAATATGTTGCAGGAAACACATATGGAACCTTCCCCAGTTTTGAACACATCCTTTGTTATCATTATTTCATTTAACCCATTATTACTTCATAATCGTTTGGCGTCAAATAGTCTAATGACGAATGAATTCTTTTTGAGTTATAAAACCTAACGTACTCAATAATGACGGCTCGTAATTCACCTTCAGTTGTATATTCATTTTTATGCACTCTCTCAGCTTTAAACTGATGAAAGAATGATTCCATTTCTGCATTATCGTTCATTATGCCTTTACGATTTAAACTTTGTATTACACCCTGTTTTTTTAACCAGTCCCTGTATTTATAAGCAACATATTCAGAACCTCTATCAGAATGAAAATACAATCCCGATTGAACCAGTCGTTTACTCGCTGCGCGTTTAAATGCAGTGAGTGATAGATCAACATTGCGCTTTACCGATAATGACCAGCCCACGATCTTACGTGAAAACTTATCCATAATCACAGCCAGATACCGCCACTCTTTGTTTGCCCGCAAGTAGGTTACATCCCCGACCCAAATCTGATTCGGCCCCGTAGCTTCGATTTTATGTATCTTGTTACCAATACTGGCATAGAAGCGATCATGTGCAGTATGGTTATTGTAGATACACGCACAGCGGGCTTTTAGATTACATTCTTGCATGAGCCTGGCTATTCGATTCTTTCCTGTAATGGTACCTTGTTGTTTCAGCAGCTGGTGTATTTTAGGGCTGCCGTAGATGCCATTGTACTCGTCAAATAACTTATGCACGTTTTGCTTTAGCTCTATATCGCGCATAGCATGGTCTGATTGTCCTCGCCTGCGCCACGAATAATAGCCTTCACGCGTGACATCGTATACATCACACAGCGTCTTGAGTTTGTAATCATCGCGTTTCGAGTTTATGAATTCGAAGATTTCTTTTTTCGATCTGAACAGAATTGGATGCTTTTTTTTAGAATGTCATGCTTAATTAAGAGCTCATCATGCTCTTTTTCAAGTTTCCGTAAGCGTTTTAGTTCGCTTTTCTCTTCTGCATCTAGCGTGATTTTATCTTTCTTTGCCATGATTATTCCGTCGTTAAGTTCTTTCTTCCAACGGTATAACATTACGGGGTGAATATCGAGCACATGAGCAACATCGCTGGCTTTTACCCTGGGTAATTCTCCTAATGCGACAGCAGTGGCTTTAAAGTCATCACCATACGTACCATATTTTGTTTTTCTAGCCATGTAACACCTCCAATAGTTTTAAAATTAGATGTGTTCAAAACTGGGGGAGGTTCCTATTTGGTTAATCCGTCTGCTTGACTGATTTGTTAGAGCTTTGTTGGGTAAACTAAAAAATCAGATTCGCCTTTTTTATTTACAATTCTATATGTATGTTCTGACCCACAAGCATCAATGTCCCATGCATAATCAAAAAGACCAGATATAATATTTTGCTCGTTAATTTGAGGCTCATTTTTACCGAATTTTCTAGTTTTTATTATATGCAATGTTTTACATTCTTCAGGGCTTAGTCTTTCGTTTATAGATATGTAATCTAAAATCCATTGAATATCCGATGCCTTTAGTATTTTATTTGTAACATCAATGGGCGAATCACCATTCCAACTAGCTCGGAACTCGCTCAATAGCTCATTACTTAATTCGATTGTTTTACCATTTAAATAAAACACATTCTCTTCTCTGACCATTGTCTTTGATGCAGAAATACATCCAGAAAGAGTTAATGTTAGTAATATTGTAACTATGATTCTCATAATATTCCTTTGCGCTCTAACGTTCTAGCTAAGAGGCTCGGCGTTTTATGCCGAGTCCTGCCACGTTTTTTTGTGGCGCACTTGAGCGCCATGTTAGGTTGTTTATTTTACATAAAGCCATAATGTAAATATTAATATCCCGCTAATTATTAAAGCTAAATTATGTGATTTATATTGTGATACTAACTCGTTAATTATTACTGCCTGACTTGGTTGTTGAGGATTTACATAGATAGAAATCTCATCACCTTTTTGCCAAGCTCGCCAGAACATATCATCGTCTTTTGCTTCAATGCCAAAGTCATCTACTTCACAAACCCAAATATTTTGTAAATTAAAGCTAACAGCCTTAGATTTATAACTATTACTGTTGAAATTGTATTCATACTCTATCTCAGGGTAGTAATACTTAGCGATACTATATGGTGAAAGGGCTACATCCTTCCATGATTCCTTTATAGATAAAATAATAGCACCTAATTTAACCCATTTATTTAATGAGCTATATTTATTCAACCTAAATATGCCTATAGCAGAAAGAGCTATAGCAATAGATAGAATTATATAGTGTGATTGAATACCCAAATTTCCCTTCCCTGATCTTTTGTAACCTAACGACCTAGCTAAGGGGCGCGGCGTTTTTTGCCGAGTCCCGCTTGAGCGCATTGTTATATATTTTTTTATTATATGCTTCAAGTATAAATGAAACATTCTTTTTCGCGTTGTAAATAATTAGAACAGTTTTTTTCATAGCTAGTGACTTAGTTACGCTGTTAGGTATTAAATTTGCATGATGGTTAAAATCCTCAGATTTATGCGTGAAAGCATATTGAAACATAAAATCAGGAGAAAGTTTTTTAAGGCTGGCATCTGTTACCTTTGCTTCAATAATTTCACCATGAATAAATGTGCTGCGTATAACAAAATACCACCATATGTAAAATGGTGAACCTGTCAGAGAAACCACCCAAAAAAACTTGAACATTTGGACTTGGTCAGTAGTTAAATTATTGTACGGAAAGTGGAGAACTAACAATATCACGTAACCGACGATTGCGAAGAATATTGAGCCATAGAACAGAAGAAACATAGGATGCTCTGTATGTATAGTGTCCATGAAGGTAGGTGCTTGCCTATTGTTTTCCATATTTTTATATATAACGACCTAGCTAAGGGGCGCGGCGTTTTTTGCCGAGTCCCGCTTGAGCGCTTTATAGTTTGACCGTTCCATTAAATTCATTATTTTACCTTTCCTTGAATTGGGTGGAACATACTTCTGCTGCCTACGAATATTGAGCGCCGAACATCTTATGTTCTTAACAAGACGTTCGAGGCAGCAGAAGTGCTCTGTTTCAAAACGCATACTCAGGGATCGCCGTGCCACGACTATCTATAAGACCTGCGAGAGACGAGCGTTAAGCATGTTCCAGTACTCACTTTACACCTTGGAGGTGCGTGATGAAAGCATTCAAAGTAGATGACTTTGCCGCATTAGTCGGTATCGACTGGGCAGACAAAAAGCACGATGTCTGTGAGATGCCCATTGATACCAAGCACTATCAGTTCTCTGTCATATCCAGCAAGCCTCAAGCATTACATGATTGGGCGATCGGTTTAAAGAAACGTTATCCGAATAAAAAAATTGCTGTCGCCTGTGAATTAAAAAAAGGGCCTCTAATATTTGCACTTAGCAAATACGAACATATCACTCTCTTTCCAATCAACCCCTCCACTGTCGCCAAATACCGCAAAGCATTTTCAAACAGTGGCGCTAAAAACGATCCCAGTGATGCGCTGATCCAAACCGAGATATTAACGCTTCATATGGATAAATTAGTCGCTATCGTGCCAGAGTCACCTGACATACGGGCATTGGCTCAGTTGGTCGAGTATCGGCGAAAGCTGGTTCAGGACAGAGTGGATTTATCCAATAAGGTGACGGCCACATTAAAAAACTACTACCCACAAGTGCTTGATTGGTTTAAGGAAAAAGACACGGTGATATTCTGCGATTTTATTACTCAATGGCCTACGTTGGCGGAGGCTAAGAAGGCTCGTAAGTTAACCTTGTTGAAATTTTTCAATCTCCACAACTCTCGTTATCCTTCGGTAAATGAAAAATGAATAGAAGAAATCAAAGCGGCATGCCCACTCACCGATGATACCGGTGTGATTGAACCCAACGCTATGCTGGTAGAGGTACTCATTGCTCAGATGAAGGTGCTTCTTATTGGCATTGAGAATCTCGATAAAGCGATTAAAGATCGTTACCAATCACAAGCCGATAAAAGAATCTTTGATAGCTTCCCTGGTGCAGGCGCTCAGTTAGCACCACGTCTTCTTGTTGCCTTTGGTGTTAACCGTGATCGTTATGATATAGCCGATGAGGTACAGAAATATGTCGGTGTAGCTCCAGTTATCGAGCAAAGCGGCCAGAAAAAATGGGTGCACTGGCGTTATAGCTGTCCAACCTTCCTACGACAAACTTTTGTTGAATGGGCTGGGCTATCAATACGGTATTCATTTTGGGCTAAAGCCTATTACGATCAACAAATAAGTAAGGGCAAACCTCATAACACGGTGATACGAGCATTAGCATTCAAATGGATTCGAATTGCATTTAGATGCTGGAAAAACAATACATCATACGATGAAACAACTTACCTTAATGCATTGAAAAAACGTGGCTCGCCGCTATTGAAATTTATGGTATCAGAGTAAATTTAGACTTGCTGTCCACCTCAGGGCGTGTTGTTATGCGCGCTACTCAACACAATAAATATCCCAGCTAACATCTATATTGAATAAGGAAAGCCTCTTCATAATTTCTGATGTTATCGTTGGGCCACCTTGTCCATCAGTTTCAAAATAACAAAATATATCAATTTCGCATTCTTGATTAGCCAGATAATCAATGGCTTTATTTTTGCCTTCAAGCACATCAAGAATTTTCATTAAATGAATTAGGTTTTCTTTTGAGTCAACAATACCTTTCGTAGTATAGAAAAAACGAGCATCTTCTCTCTCATGCTTATATTTAGAATCAGGATATTTTTCCAATACCGTCGATGGGTTTAATTCAAGTGAATTGCATATTTCCTGAGCCATGAGCTGCTTAGAGAAAACCCTTAGTGTTGCATATGTTTCAGTACAGCTCATTGCCTATCTCTTCTGCGCATAACGTTTGAAATAAGGGGCGCGGCGCGTTTTCGGCGCAGCGTCCCAGCACACGCCTTTTGTGTGCGAACTTGATTGATTTGTTAGGTGTTTTATTGATTATAAGCATAGTTAGTAATTATTTGATATTGCCTTATTTGCTTTTAACAATATTAAGTTTTTTAGTATACCTATAAAAGAAGGCTCCTAAGATTAATGTTGCTATGAAAAATCCATAACCATCTTTGCCAGTGTATGTGCTTATTATTTGTTCATTAGATGGAAATGGAACTAATAAATGAATAAGAAATATTATTAACCCATTTACTAAAAGGCCAATTGCGCACGCAGCAATGTATGCATAAAAGAAATGAGTTGTTTTGTATATTCCTTTATTCATTTATACACCTAACGTTTGAGGTAAGCAGCGGCATGAAAATATTTCAGGAAACACATATTTGGTTAGTCCGTCTGCTTGACTGGTTTGTTAGGTGATTTTACCCACCGATTTTTTGATATTGTTATCTTTGAATATTTAACTCGTAATATGTCACAAAACAACCAACTTAAAACCAATAATGCAATATATAGTATTTCTTGTTTTATTACGATGATGAAAAAGAAACATACTACTGACAAAAATGCGATTGTGTTTATGAATGTATAGAATGCGCCGCCAGCATGAACCTGTGAAGCGCAGTTAGAGCAAGTAACAGTTAGCAATGGACTTGAAATATACTTTTGCCAAGTAGTTATTGTATTCTTATTACAAGCTGGACATTCATATGCCATTGTTATTCCTTTTGCACCTAACGTTTGAAATAAGGGGCTAGGCGGGCTTTATCGCCTAGTCCCAGCCCACGTTGTTTGTGGGCGAACTTGATTGACTTGTTAGGTGTTTGCTCATGAAAATATATCCCATGTTGGTAATATATGACTGCATCCCCAAGAATGACAAAAAGTATAGCTTAATAGCCAATCAAATATATGCGCAACAGCGAAGACAAAAAAACAAAGAGCGCCTATATTTATTCGTTTTTGTAGTTTGCCATGAGTAATGTTGCCGAGAAAGACTATAGAACCCGTGAAGGCTCCAAATATTAAAATCCAAATGTAACTGGGATAATGAAACGCTTTAATAAAAATATTTTGGCTTGCATTCCAGTCAGGATACATTGATGCATATAGAGCATCTGCTCTTGGTACGAATGCAAATAAACAAATACCAACTAACAAATATAACGCTGCAATGACGTAAGTTGATTTATTGGAATGCATGCTTTTATGACACCTAACGACCGAGCTGTGGGGTGAGCAGCGTTTTTTGCTGCGAGTCCCGCACGAGCGTATTGTTATGCGATTGTGAACAGATGCTATCCATATACTCAAAAGCCTCGAAAACTGATTTGTCCTTGCTTGTTTCCATAAATGCAGTATGTCCTATATAAAGCAACCATATACCTAATACAGGGGAAAACAAAGTAACAACACCCTTTACCGTTGATAAATTCCCTTTTCTTGCGGTGGCACGAAAAAACACTGGTATATCTAACGGAGGGAAATAGTTAGATTTGAGCGATTTATAACCAATGACACCTGCCCACATTGACCATAGAAAAAAATATACAGGTAACACATAACATATGACAACTAGAGCAACTACGGATAGATTGAGTTTGAAAAAATAGGCGCACTCAGTTATGTATACAAACTCTAAACATATTACGTATAAAAATATTACCAGTGTAAATACGAGTAATGGTGAATAGTATTTAAGAGCTTTAACTCTATCTGGTGATAATTCAACTGTATCCATGTTTATACGCATAACGTTTAAGCTGTGCGGCGCATACGAAGCGCAGCGTAGTATGCGTCCGAACGAGCGTCTTGTTAGCTGTTTTACTCGTGAATGAAATAAGCATCTGTTTCTTTTCCTTCATCTACCATCGGAACTTCCATTTCTTCAAGTTCTTCTAATATTTCCATAAATTCTGGTTCTGTAGTATTTGAACCGCACATTTCGTTGTACTGTAACCTAAGTTCTTCTTTTGTTACTGAAATTTGGTCAATGCTTAGTAACTTTTTCTTATTGAGTAGTTTCACAAGCTTCAATGCGTTAGTGCTTGGCGTTTCTTCTTCACCTTTATGCCAGCAGAAATCTTGTATTTCTTCTGGATCATCTTTATCGTAAATAACTCTGCCTGAGATGAAGTTTTCTGTTTCTTCATGCCATTCGATACTCTCTGCTCCAAGAGCACCAAGAAATTCTGTTAAAAATTCTCTACGTTTCATGTTTGTTTATACAGCTAACGCTTTATTAACAGGCATACCGTAGTGGTGGGTATTTTGTGCGATTTTGCACAAAATACGCGCCGCGGAGGTATGTCCTTGTTGAATTTCTTGTTAGCTGTTTTTGATTTTCGATTGAATAATATCAATTAATTTATTCCTAACATCTGTTGGTACTCCATGTAGTGGGATAATGCCGCCAACCAAACTCTCTGATATTTTAATGACAAGCACATCCGTTAGCATAAACTGTCTTTTCACAGAGACGCTTTCAATTCTTTCAAGCACGACTTCTGTTGATTTTCCGTATCGTAGAATACCATTTGAAATGCTGATTGTTGTGTTATTTGTTTTCTTATAAAAGTAGTATCCGGCTATGATTGCACATACTATAAATATCATTCCAATGTAGATGTAATTCATTGCAAATGAAATACAGCCTGCGGCTATAAACAATCCTGAACCAGCCGCCACCCTCCCCACCACTTCATCTCTTAGTGGGCTAGGGCTCTCCCATTTGTACTCTTCTGTTATTTCCATATTCAAGCTAACGTTCTAGCTAAGAGGCTCGGCGCTTTATGCCGAGTCCTGCCACGTTTTTTGTGGCGAACTTGAGCGCCATGTTAGGGGTTTATTAGTAATTTGCATAATGTACCATTTAAGCAAAGGCAATA